>JAPLPK010000074.1 GCA_026400275.1 Burkholderiales bacterium | reverse complement strand
TGAACCCCGATATTCGGATTATGAAAAATCCGTTTCCAGACTTGCTCACGCTGCTGGAAACGCCTTTGATGGGCCTAGTGGCTCCCGCCATATACAGCTCTGGAGGGCAACTGGAAGACAGCGCACGCCGTTTCCCCACGCCCTGGGGAATTGCAGCTAAGGCCATCATGCAAAAGTGGTACCCGAAGCATACCTATGCCCGCCAAGACGAAGTTTTCTACCCAGATTGGGTAGCCGGCATGTGCATGGTGTTATCCACCGCGCTGTACCGCAGCATGGGCGGTTTTGATGAGAAGTTCTTTCTGTACTACGAAGATGTTGACCTGTGCGCTCGGATCCGCTTGCAGGGCCTGCATATTGCACTGCTACCACACCACGGGGTGACTCACGACGCTCGGCGCAGCAGCCACGTTCAAAGCCAATACCTACAATGGCACTTATCCAGCATGCGACGATTTTTCTGCTCACGGGTGTTCATCCGCGCGCTATGGATGCGTCGGCAATGACGGTACTGGTAACCGGTGCCAACGGCTTTGTCGGGGCGGCCTTGTCGGCAGCCCTATTGCGTGCGCAGGTCCATGCACGGGTTGCCGTGCGGCATCCCTTGGCCGTCTTACCAGGCCTGGAAATAACGCAGATCGACTCCATCGGGCCACACACCCAATGGACCAACGCACTGCAAAGCTGCGATACCGTCATCCACCTTGCCGCCCGCGCCCACGTCATGCGCGAAGAGGCCTTTGACCCCTTGGCGGCCTATCGCAGTGTCAACACCGAAGGCACCCTGCATTTGGCCCGGCAGGCAGCAGCAGCGGGCGTGCGGCGTTTCATTTTTTTAAGTTCCATCAAAGTCAACGGCGAAGCGACCACACCAGGCAACGCATTCCGGGCCAGCGACACCGCCCATCCCGAAGATTTCTACGGCACCAGTAAATGGGAAGCAGAACAAGGCTTACACCTGATTGCAAAGTACACCGGCATGGAGGTGGTAATCATCCGCCCGCCATTGGTCTACGGCCCGGGCGTAAAGGCCAACTTTGCGGCCCTGCTTCGAGCTATCTCCAACAAGCTACCACTGCCGTTAGGTGCTATACACAACCTGCGCAGCCTAGTGGGACTGGACAATCTGGTCCATCTGCTCTTAACCTGCACCACCCACCCCGCAGCAGCCCAACAAACGTTCCTCGTGAGCGATGGCGAAGACATTTCCACCACCGAGCTGGTCCGCCGTATAGCCCGTGCCACTGGCAAACCCAGCCGCTTGCTGCCCGTACCGGCGCAGCTGCTGCTGGCTGGAGCGCGTTTGGTCGGGCAGGGAGCAGCAGCACAGCGCCTGTGCGGCAATCTGCAAGTTGACATCCAGCACACGCGCGATGTTTTGGGTTGGGCGCCGCCTGTCTCCCTCGATGAAGGGCTTCGCCGTACTGTGACAGCCATGCAGCCATGAAACGGTGTTTCGATTTGATTTTAGGCCTGGTGGCGCTGTGCGCCCTGGCAATACCCATGCTTCTGGTCGCCCTGGCTGTGCGCCTGACTTCGACAGGCCCAGTGCTGTACTGGTCGGACCGCGTAGGTAGGCGCAACCATATCTTTAAGATGCCCAAGTTCCGCAGCATGCAAATCAACACCCCGGCCGTTGCTACGCACCTGCTGGGTAATCCCGATGCCTATCTGACGCCGATTGGCAGTTTTCTGCGCAAAAGCAGCCTGGACGAGTTGCCCCAGTTGTGGAGCATTTTGTGCGGTGACATGAGCTTTGTCGGGCCACGGCCTGCGCTGTTCAACCAGCAGGATCTGATCGCCCTGCGCACCGCCCAGGGCGTGCATGAGCTGCTGCCGGGCCTCACCGGCTGGGCCCAGATCAATGGGCGTGACGAACTGCCCATCCCCACCAAGGTGGCGTTGGATACGCATTACCTGCAGCACCGCTCGCTGGGGCTGGACTGCAAGATATTGGCCCTGACGTTTCTCAAAGTCTTGCGCCGCGACGGCATCACGCACTGAACCTGCCGAGCCGGACTTAAAATCAAAGGTTTGGCGAGCTTCGCCCTCCTCTTTCTATAACAGCATGTCCGAAAACACCTCCGCCCTGCCCCCCGTTCCGGCCCAAGATGAAAACCAGCTGATCCTGGAGCGGCGCGAAAAGCTCAAAGCCATCCGCCAACAGCAAGCCGAAGGCAAGGGCGTGGCGTTCCCCAACGACTACAAGCCCAGCCACCGCGCGGCTGACCTGTTTGCCAGCTATGGCGACAAGACCGCCGAAGAGCTGCTGCCCCTGGGTGCCACCGCCAAGGTCCCAGCGTGCGCCTGCTGACCAAAAGCCTGCGCCCCATGCCCGACAAATTCCACGGGATGGCTGACCAGGAAACCAAGTACCGCCAGCGCTACGTCGACCTGATGACCGATGTGGAAGCCCGCCAGCGCTTCATGGCGCGTAGCAAGGCCGTTAGCGCACTGCGCGAATTCATGGTGGCCAACGACTTCCTGGAAGTCGAAACCCCCATGCTGCACCCTATCCCCGGTGGCGCCAATGCCAAGCCCTTCAAGACGCACCATAACGCGTTGGACCAAGAGATGTTCTTGCGTATTGCGCCCGAGCTGTACCTGAAGCGCTTGATCGTCGGCGGCTTTGAGCGCGTGTTTGAAATCAACCGCAGCTACCGTAACGAAGGTATCTCGGTGCGCCACAACCCCGAGTTCACCATGATGGAGTTCTACGCGGCCTACTGGAATTACCAGGACCTGATGGACTACACCGAGAAGCTGATCCGTGCCGCCGCCCAGCGCGCCACCGGCTCCTTGCAGCTGACCTACGCCGGCAAGCCCGTCGATCTGAGCCAGCCGTTTGAACGCCTGACCATCGTCGAAGCCATCCAGAAGTACACCGAAGCCGGCGACAACGTGTTCGACGCCACCTGGCTGACGAACGCCGTGAAGAAGCTCGGCCTGACGGAAGCCAAGAACAAGCTCGCCGGCCGCAGCCTGGCCAGCCTGCAGGTGCTGTACTTTGAAGAAACCGTGGAAGAAAAGCTCTGGCAGCCGACCTTCATCATGGAACACCCCACCGAAATTTCGCCGCTGGCCCGCGCCAACGACGACCGCCCGGAGGTGACGGAACGCTTCGAGCTCTACATCACAGGCCGCGAGTTTGGCAATGGCTTCAGCGAGCTGAACGACGCCGAGGACCAGGCCGCGCGCTTCCAGGCCCAGGTGAATGCCAAGGACAGTGGCGACGACGAAGCCATGCACTTCGACCACGACTTTGTGCGCGCCCTGGAATACGGCATGCCCCCCACAGGCGGCTGCGGCATCGGCATAGACCGCCTGATGATGCTGCTGACCGACAGCGCCAGCATTCGCGATGTGATCCTGTTCCCAGCGTTGCGCAGAGAGTAAAAAGTTCCCCCCCAGGCTCCAGCGCTGCGCGCTTTCCGCCCACCCCCTGCAGGGGGCGATACCAGTGGACCGGCAGAGCCGGATCCACGGTATCTTTAGAAGGGGTATCTATTTCGTAGCTGTATGCCATTTATGCCGCTAGCGCTTATAGCTTCTGCGGGGGCAGCTATCAAAAGTGTAGCGGGCTAGATTTTCCTCAAGGCACCAGCCAAAGCGCCTGCATATAAGCCGGGTGGGTCATCAGCTTGTCCCAGTCCAGCGCGGGCGTGGTGGGCAGCAGGCTTTGGCGGCGGTCTTCGCTGGCTTCGTTGGGTTCCCACTGGCCCTTGAGCTGGGCCTCGGTCAGGCCTTGCAGCAGGGCATCCACGGCCAGGCCCTTGTCGACCAGGCTTTGGTTGCACAGCAGCACCATATCGCAACCGGCCTCCAGCGCAGCCACGGCGGCTGCGGTATAGCTGACGTCCTTACCGTCGAGGCGACGCGCGCCGGCCATGCTCAGGTCATCGCTGAAGATCGCGCCATGGAAGTCCAACTGGCCACGCAACACGTATTGCAGCCACTTGCTGGAGAAGCCCGCGGGCCGGCTGTCCACCTTGGGGTAGATCACATGGGCCGGCATGACGCTGGACAAGCTGGTGTTCAGGCTGGCGTAGGGCAAGGCGTCTTCGGCCAGGATGGCTTTCAGGCTGCGCTTGTCGACCGGGATCTCGGTATGCGAATCGGCCTTCACAAAGCCGTGGCCAGGGAAGTGCTTGCCGCAGTTCGCCATACCAGCCTGCAGCAGGCCATGCATCAAGCTCTTGGCCAGCAGGCTGGCCACGCGCGCATCGCTATGGAAGGCGCGGTCGCCGATGACGCTGCTCTCGCCGAAGTCCAGGTCCAGCACCGGGGTGAAGCTGAAGTCCACACCGCAGGCGCGCAGCTCGGTGGCCAGCACATAACCGCAGGCGGTGGCGACGTTGGTGGCCTGCAGCGCATCACGCATCCACAACTCACCCAAAGCGCGCATGGGCGGCAGATGGGTGAAGCCGTCGGTCTTGAAACGCTGGACCCGGCCGCCCTCGTGGTCCACGCATATCAGCAGGTCTTTACGGACCTTTTTGATGTCCTGGCACAGGGCGGTGAGCTGGGTCCGGTCTTGCCAGTTGCGCGCAAACAGGATGATGCCGCCGGTCAGCGGGTGTTTCAGGCGCTGGCGGTCGGTACGGGTCAGCGTGGTGCCGGCAATGTCAATGATCAGGGGGGCGTGTTGGGACATAGGAAGAATTTATAAAACAAATGGCCCTGGCGCAGGTAATACGTGCGCGAGCAGCTATTAATACTATAGCGGCTGCCAATCAAGCTGGCAAACGCTCTACGACCACAAAGCTGGCGGCGTAGTCGGTTTCGTCGGTCACGGTGACGTGGGCAGTCAGCCCCTGCGCTTCAAACCAGGTTTTCAGTGCCGCGTGCAAAACAATGCTGGGCTGGCCGCTGGGCAAATTGACGATCTCGCACGAGCGCCAGGTCATAGGCATGCGCATGCCCATGCCTATGGCCTTGCTGAACGCCTCCTTGGCGCTGAAGCGCGTGGCCAGGTAGCGCACGCCCCGCTCGGGCCAGCGCGTGCCGCGCTTGCGCCAGGTCAGCAGCTCGGCATCGCTCAGCACCTTCTCGGCAAAACGGTCACCGTGGCGCTCCAGGCTGGCGCGGATACGGCGCACGTCACAGATGTCGGTGCCTATGCCGTAAATCATGGCCGGGCGGCGTCGGCGATACAGCGCAAGTAGTCGCGCACCGTGGCGGCGTAGCCCAGCTCCAGCGCGTCTGCCACCAGCGCGTGGCCTATGGACACTTCTTGCACCTGCGGGCAGGCACGCAGAAAGGCAGTGAGGTTGTCACGGCTCAGGTCGTGGCCGGCGTTCACTCCTAAATCGATAGCTGCCGCCGCTTGTGTTGTCTGCGCGAACTGGCTTAAAACCTCTTGAAACTGGGGTTTGCCGTAGGCGCTGGCGTAGCTCTCGGTATAAAGCTCGACGCGGTCTGCGCCCACGGCCTTGGCCAGGGCCATGGCCTCGGGCACCGGGTCCATGAACAGGCTGACCCGCACACCCAGGCTCTGCGCCTCAGCGATCAGCGGCCGCAGGCGGTCGCCGTCCTGGGCCAGGTTCCAGCCGTGGTCGCTGGTGAACTGGTCTTCTCCATCGGGCACAAAGGTGCACTGGTGGGGGCGGCAACGGCGCACAAAGTCCATCAGGTTCTGGAACGGGTTGCCTTCGATGTTGAACTCGCGGTCGGGCCAGGCGGTCAGCAAGTCGGACAGCTCGTATACGTCTTCGGTGCGGATATGCCGCGCGTCGGGCCGCGGGTGCACGGTAATGCCCTGGGCGCCAGCCTCCAGGCACAGGGTGGCGGCACGGGCCACGCTGGGTATGCCCAGGTGCCGGGTGTTGCGCACCAGCGCCACCTTGTTGACGTTGACCGAGAGGGCGGTACGCACCGCAGCGTGGGGGGAAGTCATAAGGCTTGCAAGTCCATCATCAGTTGCCGCGTATGCAGCGTTGCCATGCCGCAATGGTAGTGCAGCAGGGCGCGCAGTTGCGGCTTCAGTCCATTCAATACCTCGGCGCAGGCGCGCAAGGTGGCGGTGAAATGCGTGCCCGGTTGCAGCGACTGCTGCAGGGCCATCCATTGCGCGCCGCTCAGGCTGGCACGGTCCTCGGCCTGACTCTGGCGCAGCCCGCCTTCGGCCACCAGGCTGTAACGGCCCTCCGGCTGCAGCGGCGTGAAGGTCATGGTCTGCACGTCCAGCAGCGGCAGCAAGCCCACCTCGCGCAACAAAACCAATTCAAACGCACGCAGGGCCGGCTGCAGGGCTTCGCCGTGCTCGGAGGCCAGCACCTGTACCGCCACCGCATAGGCGTCAAACAAGGCCTGGTGCGGATCGTCACGCGCCAGCAGGCGCATCAGGAGTTCATTCAGGTAGTAGCCCGACAGCAAAGCGTCGCCGGTAGGCATCACATGCCCGCCCACCCATTCCGCAGCCTTGAGGGTACGGATCTCTGCCTCGCCACCGAACGCGATGCGCAAAGGCTGCAACGGCAGCAGGATGGGACGGAAATTGGAGGTCGGCTTCTTCACCCCCTTGGCCACGATTGCCATGCGGCCATGGTGGCGGGTAAACACCTCCAGGATCAGGCTGGACTCGCTCCAGTCGTAGCGGTGCAAAACATATGCAGGCTCGTCATGGAACCGTTTTGGAGCCACGAATCACTCGTAGCCAAAGGAGCGGACTCTTGCCTCGTCGTCGGCCCAGCCGGAGCGCACTTTCACCCAGACTTCAATAAACACCTTGGCATCCATCAGCTTTTCCAGTTCGACACGGGTTTCCATGCCAATGCGCTTGATGCGCTCGCCCTTGTCGCCGATCACCATGGCCTTGTGGCCATCGCGCTCGACCACGATGGTGGCGGCAATCTTCAGCAGGCGCTTCTGGCCCTTGCGCGCAGGCGGCTCTTCCTCGAACTTGTCGATGATGACGGTAGAGGTATAGGGCAGCTCGTCGCCGGTCAAACGGAACAGCTTTTCGCGCACGGTTTCGGCGGCCTGGAACTTCTCGCTGCGGTCGGTCAGCTCGTCTTCGTCATACCACCAGGCTTGTTCGGGCAGGTATTTGGCGCAGATGCCGAACAGACGCTCGATGTCCTTGGCGTTCTTGGCCGACATGGGCACGAACTCGGCAAACGGATGGCGCTCCTGCATGCTTTGCAGCCAGGGCGCGATCTCGGCGCGACGGTGTACGTTGTCCAGCTTGTTGGCAATCAACAGCACCGGGATATTCGGTTTGAGCAGAGACAGCACCTTGGCATCGGCCAGGGTGAAGCTGCCGGCTTCGACCACGAAGAGCACCAGGTCCACGTCGCTCACGGCACCCTGCACCGTCTTGTTCAAAGAACGGTTCAGCGCGTTGTTGTGCAGGGTCTGGAAACCGGGCGTATCGACAAACACGAACTGCGTGTTGTCGCGCGTGCGGATGCCGGTAATGCGGTGGCGCGTGGTCTGGGCCTTGCGCGAAGTGATGCTGATCTTCTGGCCGACCACCGCGTTAAGCAAGGTGGACTTGCCCACGTTGGGCTTGCCGACGATGGCCACGAGACCGCAGCGCTGGCCGGTCGTTGGCACATCAGAAGAGGCTTTTTTCAAATCGGCCAGCATGCCCTCCAGGGACGCCAAGGCATCGTCTGGTGCGTCTGTGGGCTCGGTGGAGGACTCAGGAGGATTGGGAGGGATAGAGCTTGCTGTCATTTGGAGGCTTTCACGGCGACGGCTTTGGATTCAAGTTTGACCAGCATGGCAGCGGCCGCCGCCTGTTCGCCAGCACGGCGCGAGCCGCCAATGCCGCGCTCGGCCAGGCCAAGCTCAACAATTTCACATTCCACATCAAAGGTCTGCCGGTGGGCCGCCCCCAAGGTGCTGACCACGCGGTAAGCGGGTAACTTCATTTTGCGGCCTTGCAGCCACTCCTGCAACTCGGTCTTGGGGTCCTTGCCAATCGCCTGCATCTGCGGGTTGATTTCTACCGTCTTGAACAGGCGGTGCACCAAGGCCTCGGCAGCGCCGTAGCCGGCATCGAGAAACACCGCGCCAATCACCGCTTCCAGCGCATCGGCCAAAATGGACGGGCGTTTTTGCCCACCCGAACGGGCCTCGCCCTCACCCAGGCGCAGCACGCCGGGCAGGTCCAACACCACCGCCAGTTGGTACAGCGTGTCCTGCTTGACCATGTTGGCGCGCACGCGCGACAAATCACCTTCGGGCAAGGCACTCAAACGGGTGTAGAGCAGGCCGGCAACGGCCAGATTCAATACCGAGTCGCCCAGAAATTCCAGACGTTCGTTGTGGTCCGCCGAAAAGCTGCGGTGCGTGGTGGCACGTACCAGCAGTTTTTCATCAGAAAACACATGTTGCAGACGTTGCTGCAACGCAAGGAGACCATCGTTCACGCTATTTGCTGGAGCCAGAGTACTTGATCAATATAAATGCCGGACCAAAGAGTTCGATCTCTTTGTTGTAGGCCACCGAGACGACAACCTTGTCGCCGTTTTTGCTGATTTCCAGGTCCTTGGCCGTGACCGAGGAGATCAAATCAATGCTGGCTGCCTTGTCAAAAATGACGCGCACTTCCGACACGGTGTTGCCTTCTTTGGCCTTGTTCAGGGCTTTCAGAATAGTCTGGTATTCGATCACGGTTGGCACCACTTTGGCGCCGACGATGAATACCGAAATCACCAGCGCCATCGTGAGAACCAGCCCGATAAAGGACAGGCCACGTTGCTTGGATTTGAATGCAGATGTGTTCATACGGTAACTTTGCATCGATTACGGTTAATGGAACGAGCCAATGCGCTTGGGACTACTGAAATTCATCCATACGAAAAAGGCCTTGCCGACGATATTCTTGTCCGGCACAAAGCCCCAGTAGCGGGAATCGGCCGAATTGTCACGGTTGTCACCCATCATGAAATACTGGCCTTCAGGAACCTTGCACACTACGCCTTCAACGCTGTACTGGCAGTTTTCCTTGAAGGGGAAGTCGTCTGTGCCCTGCACAAAAGCTGGGCGGCTGTCGTCATTCAGCAAACGGTGGGGTTGGTCACCCAGGTTTTCTTCGAATTGCTTGAAATAACGCATCTGGTCTTCGTCAAAGAAGTCAGCGGTGGGTTTGGTGGCAATTTCCTTGCCGTTGATGGTCAGGCGCTTGTTGATGTAAGCCACCTCGTCACCGGGCACGCCCACCACACGCTTGATGTAGTCCATGCTGGGCTTGGGTGGGTAACGGAACACCATCACATCGCCACGCTGGGGTGGCGTACCGGCGGTAATCTTGGTGTTCAGCACCGGCAAGCGAATGCCGTAATGGAATTTGTTCACCAAAATCAAGTCGCCCACCAACAGGGTTGGAATCATGGAACCGGACGGAATCTTGAAGGGCTCGAACAAAAACGAGCGCAACAAAAAGACAGCAATGATCACTGGGAACAAGCCAGCAGTCCAGTCCAGCCACCAGGGCTGCATCAACAGACGGGCCTTGGCATCCGGCACTACCTGGTCCACTTGGGTGATGCCCATCTTGTTCAATTCAGCCAAACGCTGGGTGGAGGCCTCTTCCAGTCGCACCACGGCCAACTTGCGTTGCGGCAGAAAATAAAACCGTTCAGCCAACCAGTACAAACCGGTCACCAGGGTTGCCAAAAACAAGAGTAGCGCAAAGTTGCCTTCGACCACCCCCATGTACCAGGCGCCGCAGTAGCCTACAAAGGCCGCCAAAATTACCGAAGTCAGAGCTTGCATCAATCTTCCACCTGCAGAATTGCCAGAAAAGCCTCTTGCGGGACTTCTACCGAGCCGATTTGCTTCATACGTTTTTTACCGGCTTTTTGTTTTTCGAGGAGTTTCTTTTTGCGCGAAATATCGCCGCCGTAGCACTTGGCGATCACGTTCTTGCGCAGCGCTTTGATTGTCTCACGCGCAATAATGCCGGACCCAATGGCAGCCTGGATCGCCACGTCAAACTGCTGGCGCGAAATGATCTCGCGCATTTTGGCCACCACTGCACGGCCACGGTACTGCGACTGGCTGCGGTGCACGATGATCGACAAGGCATCGACCTTTTCGCTGTTCAGCAAGATGTCCACCTTCACCACATCCGCAGCGCGGTACTCTTTGAACTCGTAGTCCATAGAGGCATAGCCGCGGCTCACCGATTTGAGCTTGTCAAAGAAGTCGAGCACGATCTCGGCCAGCGGCATCTCGTAGGTAAGAACGACCTGGCGCCCCTTGTAGGCCATGTTCATTTGCACGCCGCGCTTCTGGTTCGCCAGGGTCATCACCACGCCCACGTACTCTTGCGGCATGTACAGATGCACGGTCACGATGGGTTCGCGAATTTCCTCCATGCGGCTGGAGTCCGGCATCTTGGAGGGATTCTCTACCATGGTGACGGTGCCGTCAGAACGCGCCACCTGGTACACAACGCTGGGCGCGGTTGTGATCAGATCCTGGTCGAACTCGCGCTCCAGGCGCTCTTGCACAATCTCCATGTGCAGCAGACCCAGGAAGCCGCAGCGGAAGCCAAAACCCAGCGCCTGCGACACCTCGGGCTCGTAGTGCAGCGATGCGTCGTTGAGCTTGAGCTTTTCCAGCGCGTCACGCAGTGAGTCGTACTCACTGGCCTCGGTCGGATACAGACCGGCAAACACCTGGGGCTGGATTTCCTTGAACCCCGGCAAGGCCTCTGCAGCAGGGCCTGCATTATTGGGCAGCTTTTTCTCCAGAGTGACGGTATCGCCCACCTTGGCCGCTTGCAGCTCCTTGATGCCCGCAATAATGAAGCCCACCTCGCCGGCCTCCAGCGATTGGCGTACTTCGGTGGCCGGCGTGAACACGCCCAGGTTGTCGGCGTTATAG
This sequence comes from Burkholderiales bacterium, assembly GCA_026400275.1. Taxonomy (GTDB): domain Bacteria; phylum Pseudomonadota; class Gammaproteobacteria; order Burkholderiales; family Burkholderiaceae_C; genus Rhodoferax_B. Next base: position 38,474 of record JAPLPK010000074.1, on the reverse strand, counting down.
ACCGCGCCCGAAGCCATCATGCGGATGCGCTCGCCCTTGCCCAGGCGGCCATCCACCACACGCACCAGCATCACCACGCCCACATAAGAATCGAACCAGCTGTCGATGATCATGGCGCGCAAGGGTGCATCCGGGTTGCCCTTAGGGGCCGGCACCTTGGCCACAATGGCCTCCAGGATATCGTCAATACCCAAACCCGTTTTCGCCGAGCAGGGGATGGCGTCGGTCGCATCAATGCCGATCACATCCTCGATTTCAGCCCGGGCGTTGTCGGGGTCTGCATTCGGCAAATCGATCTTGTTCAGCACAGGCACCACCTCCACGCCAAGGTCCAGCGCGGTGTAGCAATTGGCCACGGTTTGCGCTTCCACACCCTGGCTGGCATCGACCACCAGCAACGCGCCTTCGCATGCAGATAGGGACCGGCTCACCTCGTACGAGAAATCGACATGGCCGGGCGTGTCAATCAGATTCAGGTTGTAAACCTGACCGTCCTTGGCCTTGTAGTGCAGCGCTGCCGTCTGCGCCTTGATAGTTATCCCACGCTCTTTTTCGATATCCATCGAATCGAGCACCTGGGCCTCCATTTCGCGCTCGGCCAACCCGCCGCAGCGTTGGATCAAGCGGTCTGCCAACGTTGATTTACCGTGGTCAATATGCGCGATGATGGAAAAATTTCTGATGTGATTCATCAACGGGAAGCTTTAAGTGATTGAATTAAAAGACACGGAAATGAAAAAAGGGCGCGTCGATGACGAACGCGCCCTGAACCAACAATCTTTGGCAACTGCGATAGCTGGAGCTTCATTGTAGGTAAAAAGGCGAATCAGCACAGCCCACACACCGGCACCACGCAAACGTTGCAAGGCCACAACAGGCAGCTTATTCACAACTTATCAACAGATCTTGTGGATGGTTTTCTGGACAACTTGTGGGCGATCTGTGGATCGTCGGTGTTCCACAAGGCTTCGTACCGCATCGTGGTTTCCACCATTTTTGATATGTCCAAAACCTATAGAGCTAGCCGTTGATTCTATCCAAAATCGTTGTTAGCACTTTTTTGAAGTTAGTAGCTACAAACATCAAAAGAACCCAAAAGGCAAACAAGAATTTTTTGTGACAGCTCGTTTGCAGGTTTTCGGCAACAAAAAAGCCCCAAACCCTAGTTGGGAAGCGGGGCTTTTAGACGTTTCTGACGCTTACTTGCCGGGACGTATCAGTGCGTACTGCGCCCACTCACCACGCCGGAACAACAGGTTTACAGGCTTGGATTTGTCCATCTTGGCCACCGCAGCCTCAAAGTCCTTGACCGTGTTGACCTCCACATTAGCAATTGCCACGATCACATCCCCCTCACGCATGCCGGCCCTGGCTGCACCATCGGTGGCGCTGTCCACCTTGACGCCGCCTTTGAGCTTCAGCTCCTTCTTCTGAGCATCGCTCAACTCGCTAACGGCCAGCCCCAGCAATTGGCCAGCCGAAGAGGCCTTGGGCTTTTCTTCCTTGGTGGATGCCTTCTTCGCGGGTTTGTCGTCTTCTATCTCGGCAATCACCACCGACAAGTCCTTGTACGCGCCGCGTCGGAAAACCGTCAGGCTGCTCTTCGTGCCCGGCTTGGTATTGCCCACCAGACGCGGCAGATCCGAAGACTTGTCGATCGCCTTGCCGTCGAACTTGGTAATGATGTCGCCCGCCTCTACACCAGCCTTTTCAGCAGGCGCACCCGCCTCCACGCCCCGCACAAATGCACCTTGCGCTTTGCCCAGGCCAACAGACTCCGCCACATCCTTGGAAACCTGCTCAATCTGCACGCCGATGCGGCCACGCGATACGCGCCCGGAAGCCCGCAGCTGATCGCCCACGCGGGCGGCTTCATCTATCGGTATCGCGAACGAAATGCCCATGAAACCACCCGAGCGCGAGTAGATCTGGCTGTTGATACCCACCACCTCGCCACGCATGTTGATCAACGGACCGCCCGAATTGCCTGGATTAATGGCCACGTCGGTCTGGATGAAGGAAAGGTAATCGCCTGTATCACGTTGCTTGGCGCTGACAATGCCGGCCGTCACGGTGTTCTCCAAGCCGAATGGCGAGCCGATGGCCATGACCCATTCGCCCACCTTGAGGCGATTCACATCTCCAACTTTTACAGCAGGCAAGCCGGTGGCATCGATCTTGACCAGGGCCACATCGCTGCGCTTGTCATAGCCGATGATCTTGGCCTTGAATTCCCGTTTGTCAGTCAGAGTGACCATCACGTCGTCGGCACCCTCGACCACATGGGCGTTGGTCATGATGAAGCCATCCGAGCTGAGGATGAACCCAGAGCCGACGCCGCGCGGAGTTTCTTCATCCGGGTCCTGCTGCGGCTTCTGCTGACGCGGCGCCTGGCGCGGCGTGTTCGGAATCGGCACGCCAAAGCGCCGGAAAAACTCCTGCATGTCCTCGTCCATACCGTTGTTTGCCGCGGCACGGGACGACACCTTCTCCAGTGTGCGGATATTCACGACCGAAGGCCCAACCTGCTCCACCAGGTCGGTGAAGTCGGGCAAGGTCCGGGTCTGGGCCAGCGCTGGGGCGACAGGCAATAAAGCCACGGTCGATGCCACAGCTACCGTCCACATTACGGCGAGCAAACGTACTTTTTTCAAACTGAGCGGCAACATCGTCATGCTTTCTTTCAAAAATCAAAGGTCCAACGGATGAATCCAGCGCTATTTCTTGCGCTCCAGCCCTTGCGCAAAAGCCTTCAGCGTTTGCAATGGCACCTCGCCCACCACCGTCAACCACCAGGCGCCTATGCGGCGCGTCAGAGACTGGGTGGACCCCATGGCCAAGACACCCTCCTTGACGTGGCGCTGCGCATCAAAAGGCTCTACAAAAAGAGACACCGATGCCAACCCGTCAGAGAAGACCCATTGCAAAGTACTCTCGGCGGTAATGGCCGTTGCTCCCGCAGCGGAGCGGCGGAAACAGCTCATGGACTTAAAGCCCGGCACCGTATTTTTCAAGACCCAGCCCTCGGACAAGGCTGTGGTTTTGTGCATTGCACTGCTCTCCACACGGTAGCCCGCTGTATTGGCCATCATCTGGCCCAGCTTCTCCATCTTTACCGGGGCATCCAGCTGCAACTCGGAGAACGCGGCCTGCTCCAGCACCTTGCCATCTGCGTCTAGCGTCTGCAACTTGACGACCAAGCCCGTCTTCTTCTCGCTCCAAATCCGGTAGCCGTAGCGCAGCGCGTCTTTGGGACGCAGCACAACCATATCGGCATCAAATCCGGCCACACGCTCACTGCCATCCTGCTTGGCACCGTAAAACTCCGCGATCGCAGAATCACCGGTTTGCAGCAGGTGCGGGAAGAGTCCCAAAGACTCGCGTTTTTCCGCATAAGCAAGCTTGCTCTCTGGCAATAGCGTCAACACCTGGTCGTTGCGGCGGAAAGTCGTGCGCGGAGGCCCGGTCAAGGATTCCACACGCTCCATTTGCTGCTCGCCGTCGCATACATGCCAGATGCGTGCGCTGGACAGACTGCCCGTGCCTGACGACACCACGAATGTCCCCGCATAGGCACGCTTGCGCGAGGCCTCGTGCATGCGCATCAGCCATTCGTTGACCGTACGCTCACTGCCGGCCGTCTCCGCCGTCGCAGCCACTGCGCTGGGAGTCTGCCCGCCCGCCCACGACAGCCCGCCCAAGGCACAGGCCGCCGCCAACACTACTTTCCTGCAGATCCTCACTTGCATGTCGCTGGTTTCCTGTCAACAGCCCTTAACGGGCTGGACTTTCAAAGGTCGCATTGCGTAAAAAGCCAGCTGGCATCTGTAGCGCGGATGTGCCGCCAAATTGCTTGTGCTCGGCCATCAACTCGTCCAGACGGGCATCGCGCAGCATGACCTGGGGCGCGCCATCTGCCAACGTCACGGCTTGCTGTACTTGGGTGGAGGGCTGGGCCTGGGCATCTGCCTGCGCCAACTGCGGCCCCGTGGGTGCAGCGCCAGAGCCGCTGAGAACGCCCCAACTGACCGCCACAACCGCCACTACGGACGCGAGGCCGGCCACCAACTTCCAGCCGAAGAAATGCTCGTTGCTGGCTTCTTGAGGAGCAGCAGCTTCAGCATAAAAATGTGCTTCTGCGCCCGCTTTATAAGCGTCGATAGCTATCAAATTCGCAGCACTCACAGTAGGCGTCAGTGCGGGCTCCTGGGCCAAGCGACTTTGAAACCGGGCCAGAAACGCCTGGTCATCGGAACAGAGCGCCAATTCGCCAGAACGCAGCACGTCACCCACCACATGGTAGGCATGCCAGGTCGCTTGCGCATTGGCGTCTTGCTCCACCCGCTCGACAGCCTGAGCAAAAGCCGCGCCGCGCAGCTGACCATCGGCCAGTGCCGACAGTGCGTCCAGGGGATTGTTCGCGTGTTCCGTGCCCATTTGCATCACCTTGTTTCCTGTTAGCGCATCTTCAAAATCGTGCTTCACTTACCAACGCTTACCAGACTGGTTTTCCAGCAAGGGCTTGACCCGTGCCGAAATCGCCTCACGGGCCCGGAATATGCGCGAGCGCACCGTGCCGATCGGACACTGCATCATTTCTGCAATGTCCTCATAGCTCATGCCTTCAATCTCACGCAAAGTCACGGCTTGCCGCAAATCCGCCGGCAAGGCATCCATGGCCTCGTTCACTGCCGAGGAAATCTGCTTGGCCGCAAGCACTGTATCCGGGGTGTCCGGACTGGTTGGTTCGTTTTCCCGGTAGTAAGTTTCATCGTCGTTGTCAGAAGGACGCATGGCCGCCTCTGACACCGTGGGATCACGCTTGAAATCCATCAAGGTCTTCTTGGCGGTGTTGATCGCAATGCGGTACAGCCAGGTATAAAACTGCGCATCGCCGCGGAATTTGGGTAGTGCACGGTAGGCGCGGATGAAGGTTTCCTGGGCAATGTCTTCAACCAAGTCCACATCGCGCACCATGCGGCCAATCAAGCGCTGGATGCGACGCTGGTACTTTATGACTAGCAGGCCATAAGCCCTCTGGTCGCCCGCTACCGTGCGCTCCACCAGCATCAGGTCGCTATCAGTAGCCGTGGGAGGTGTCGTCAAAATAGGCGGTGGAAGTGAAGTCATGGTTCAGACCCAAACACAGCCGATACATCGGCCTTTGGTCCGGCGGGCGAATATACAGCACGGCGCAGGCCATGCCAGCGTTCTGGATGCTGGGCATAAGCCACCCAGCACCACAATGATCGGCCCGACTCGAGGCGCAACTGCAACAGCAGATGCCACTGCAAATCCAACCTACAAGCCACCACAACCGCCATAGGCTCGCCAGTAGCGGCCCAAAACCACTGCTGCCCGTCCCAACGAAGGACTCCTGCCGGCATCTGGCTCCAGCCCTTCGCAGCCGCAGCCCCGGCGCCTAGAACGGCCGCCAATGCGAGGTACTGCCGCCAAGCAACCACATCTGCCTGCCAGCACCAGCCCAACACCGTAGCCAGGCCCAATAGCCACAAACACAGCGTCAGCCAGCCCTGGATACCAGAACGCCCCACCGGATAGCTCACCGATGGGGCGTTGTGCATGGAATAGCGGAAGTCAGGTGGACTATCGCATCAGGATGGACTGGCTCAGACGCGCTTAAAAACCAAGCTGCCGTTGGTGCCGCCAAACCCGAAATTATTCTTCACCGCCACGTCAATATGCATATCGCGTGCGGTGTTGGCGCAGTAATCCAGATCGCACTCTGGGTCCTGGTTGAAAATATTGATGGTCGGCGGACTCTTCTGGTTATACAAAGCCAGCACGGTAAATACGCTTTCAATACCGCCTGCACCACCAAGCAGGTGACCGGTCATGGACTTGGTGGAGTTCACCACCAGCTTCTTGGAATGGTCACCAAAAGCCAGCTTGATGGCATTGGTCTCGTTCGCATCACCCAGAGGCGTGGAAGTGCCGTGGGCATTCAGGTATTGCACCTGGTCCGCATTCACACCCGCGTTCTTCAATGCCATCTGCATGGAGCGGCGGGGGCCATCCACGTTCGGAGCGGTCATGTGGAAACCATCACCGCTCATGCCGAAACCAACGATCTCGGCGTAAATTTTGGCGCCACGGGCCTTGGCGTGCTCGTATTCTTCGAGCACCATCACACCGGCACCCTCGCCCAGTACAAAGCCGTCGCGGTCTTTGTCCCAGGGGCGGGACGCGGTACGGGGGTCGTCATTGCGCGTGCTCAAAGCCCGCGCTGCTGCGAAACCGCCCAGGCCCAACGGCGACATGGTGGACTCGGCTCCGCCGGCCACCATCACGTCGCAATCGCCGTACTCGATCATGCGGGCCGACGTGCCAATGGCATGCAAACCCGTGGTACAGGCCGTAGCCACGGCGATGTTCGGGCCTTTGAAGCCGAATTTGATCGAGACATGTCCCGAAATCATGTTGACGATGGACGCCGGCACAAAAAACGGCGAGATCCGCCGCGCACCCCGGTTTACCAACTCGGAATGCGTCTCCTCGATCATGGGCAAGCCACCGATACCGGAGCCGATATTGCAACCTATGCGCGAGGCCTCGTCTTCATTCAATGCGTCGCCGGTACGCAGTCCCGCGTCCGCCACCGCTTCTATCGCAGCCGCCAGTCCCAGATGGATAAAGCGGTCCATATGGCGCGCTTCCTTCTCGGGAATCAGGGTAGTGATATCAAAACCCTTGACCTCACCGCCAAATTTGCAGGAGAAAGGGCTGGCATCAAATGCGCGGATCATGTCGATGCCTGACTGGCCGGCCAGCAAAGCCGACCACGAATCAGCCACCGTGTTACCCACGGGACTTATGCATCCTAAACCTGTGACAACGACGCGACGACGGGACATAAATTAAAGAGGTCTGGTTAACAGCAAAAGAGTTGCACAGTGCGCTATCGCGAACTGGGCAGACAGCGAGAAACGGGGATGTACACCGCGCATTCCCGGTCTGTGTGCAACACACGGGCCATGTGCAGCCTGATTTAGGCTTTTTGGTGGCTGGTGGCGTAGTCGATCGCGTTTTGCACCGTAGTGATTTTTTCCGCGTCTTCGTCCGGGATCTCGATGCCGAACTCGTCTTCCAGTGCCATCACCAGTTCCACGGTGTCCAGGGAGTCTGCGCCCAGGTCAGCCACAAAAGACTTTTCGCTGGTCACTTGGGCTTCTTCAACGCCAAGTTGTTCGGCAATAATTTTTTTAACGCGTGCTTCGATATCGCTCATAGTTCCCTCTGAGTGTTGTAAAAGAATCCGTGATTTTAGCCGGGCTGCTGAAGATCCCCTGCCCAGGCTACCGTACGGATAGAACGGTTGGATTTGGTGGTATGCGGCAGATACCGCTTACATGTACATGCCGCCGTTGACGTGCAGCTCCTGCCCCGTCACATAGCTAGCCTGCGGCGATGCCAGATAGGCCACGGCGTGCGCCACATCCGCAGGTGCGCCCAGATGGCCCAGCGGAATCTGGCCCAGCAGGGCGGCTTGTTGTTCGGGCGGCAGGCTGGCCGTCATATCGGTGTGGATAAAACCAGGCGCTACACAGTTAACTGTGATGCCACGCGAGCCCAGCTCTCGGGCCAGGGCACGGGTCATACCGGCCACCCCCGCCTTGGCAGCCGCGTAGTTGGCCTGACCAGGGTTGCCAGAAGCTCCCACCACCGAGGTGATGCTGATGATGCGTCCGTAGCGCTGCTTCATCATGGTCCGCATCACGGCGCGGCTCATGCGAAATACGGCCTTGAGGTTGGTGTCCAGCACCGCATCCCAGTCGTCATCCTTCATGCGCATGGCCAAGGTGTCGCGGGTGATGCCAGCATTGTTGACCAGCACCTGCAAACCGCCATATTCCTTGGCAATGCCATCGACCACGGCAGTCACTTCATCCGCGTCGTTGACATCCAGCTTCTTGCCGGCGCAACCGGGAAAAGCCGCCAGCGCCTGGCTGATAGCAGCGGCACCGGCTTCGCTGGTGGCTGTACCAATGACCTTCAGGCCGCGTTGGGCCAACACCAGGGCGATAGAGGCGCCAATACCGCGCGAGGCACCAGTCACCAGGGCCACCTGGCCCGCAAATTCCACAGCGCTCATGCAGCAGCTCCCAAAACAGTGGATTGGACCTCGGCCAGGCTGGCCGGGTCGAACAGGGGCAGGCCCGTCAGGCTGCCATCGATGCGTTTGACCATGCCGGCCAGCACCTTACCCGGCCCACACTCCACCAAGGTGGAGACACCGCGCGCCTTGATGGCCGCGACGCATTCAACCCAGCGCACCGGACCAAAGGCCTGGCGCACCAGAGCGTCGCGAATGCGGTCTGCATCGGCTTCAACCGACACATCAATATTGTTGACCACGGGAATCTGGGGCACAGCAAACACCGTGGTAGCCAGCTTCTCACGCAGCTTGTCGGCAGCAGGCCGCATCAGGCTGGAATGGAACGGCGCCGACACCGGCAAAGGCAAAGCGCGCTTGGCACCGTTGGCCTTGAGCATTTCACAGGCTTTTTCAACCGCAGCCTTGCTGCCTGCGATCACGGTCTGACCGGGATCATTGAAATTGACAGCCTCCACCACCTCAGCTGCAAATTCAGCACCCAAAGCACGTGTCGCGCTGGTAGCTTCTGCGCAGCCAGCTATCACTTTTGCAGCATCCATGCCCAAAATGGCAGCCATTGCACCCATGCCCACGGGCACGGCATCCTGCATGGCCTGGGCGCGAAAGCGCACCAGGGGTGCAGCCTGGGCCAGCGTCAGCACGCCAGAGGCAACCAAGGCGGAATATTCCCCCAGAGAATGGCCGGCCACCACCGATGGTGCGGCACCTGTCTCGGCCATCCATACCCGGTAGGCGGCCACACCAGCCACCAGCATGACGGGCTGGGTATTGGTGGTTAGGGCCAGCGCCTCTTTCGGGCCTTGCTGGATCAGTTGGGCGATGTCTTCGCCCAAAGCATCGGATGCCTCTTGCAGGGTCTGGGCCACCACGGGGTGGGTCCCCCAGGCATCCAGCATGCCCACGGACTGGGAGCCCTGGCCCGGAAATACAAATGCAAAATTATTCATAGAGTTAACTATCAAAACTGCCTATAGCGCAGATATTGCCTGCGCAAGCAGCTATAGATTTAAGAGTACTGCACCCCAGGTGAAACCGCCGCCCACACCTTCCAGCATGAGGGTGTCACCCTTTTTGACTTTACCGCTGCGTACGCCGGCATCCAGGGCCAACGGGATCGATGCGGCCGAGGTATTGCCATGCTGGTCGACAGTGACGATTACCTTGTCCATAGAGAGCTTCAGGCGCTTGGCGGTGCTCTGCATGATGCGGATATTTGCCTGGTGCGGAATCAACCAATCGATGTCAGCCTCGGTCTTGCCGGCCTTGGCCAGGGTGGCGCGAGCGGCTTCTTCCAAAACACCCACGGCCAGCTTGAACACCGCCGGACCATCCATCTTGAGCATGGCATGGCCAGCCACCACGCCACCTGACACCTGGCCGGGCACGCAAAGAATGCCCACATGCTTGCCATCGGCGTGCAAATCACTGGCCAGAATGCCCGGGGTTTCCGAGGCTTCCAGCACCACGGCACCCGCGCCGTCGCCGAACAGCACACAAGTCGTGCGGTCCGAGAAATCCAGAATGCGGGAGAACACCTCGGCGCCAACGACCAGCGCCTTGTGGGCTGTGCCGGTGCGGATCATAGCGTCGGCCACGGTCAACGCGTAGACAAAACCGCTGCACACCGCCTGCACGTCAAATGCGGGGCAGCCGGCGATGCCCAGCTTGTTCTGCAAAATGCAGGCTGCGGATGGGAAAACCATGTCTGGCGTAGAGGTCGCCACCACGATCAGGTCGATGTCCTTGGCCTCCAGGCCTGCAGCTTCCAGGGCCTGGCGGGCTGCGTGCAGGGCCAGATCACTGGTAGAGACACCTGCATCTGCAAAGTGGCGCGCCCGGATGCCGGTGCGTTCCACGATCCAATCGTCTGAAGTTTCTACGCCTTGGGTTGCCAACTCGGCGACGAGGTCGGCATTGGTCAAACGGCGGGGGGGAAGGTAGCTACCGGTACCGGTAATACGGGAATAGGTTCTCGTCATGCGCTCATGGGTGCGGCGGCTTCCAGTACGGGCGCCACTGCAACCACCAAAAGCGGTGCTGCGTGCGCGATGCGTGCCTGGACCCGTTCCAGCAGGTTGTTTCGGGCTGCATCATACGCCCGGTTCAAGGCCTGTTCGAAAGCAAACGCATCCGCCGAACCATGGCTCTTGAACACCAATCCACGCAAACCCAACAAGGCTGCGCCGTTGTAGCGCCGGTGATCCATGCGCTTTTTAAGCGCCGATAGAACCGGGTTTGCCAAAATTTCCGTTAATTTAGTGAAGATACTGCGTGAGAATTCAGCACGCAAAAAACCGACAATCATTGCAGCCAGCCCTTCACTGGTCTTCAGCGCCACATTGCCGACAAAGCCATCACAGACCACAATGTCGGTGGTACCCACGAAGATATCGTTACCTTCCACATTGCCGTAGAAGTTCAGGTCACCCGAGCTGGCAGCTGCGCGCAGCAACTCCCCAGCTTGCTTGATGGTTTCATTGCCCTTGATGGCTTCTTCACCAATATTCAACAGACCTACTGACGGGCTGGCGTTGTCGCTGAGCGCCGAGAGCAAGGCCGAACCCATGACAGCAAATTGCAGCAAATGTTCAGCCTGGCAGTCCACATTGGCACCCAGGTCCAACACCATGGTGGCGCCACCCTTGGCGTTGGGAATTTGCCCGGCAATCGCGGGGCGGTCTATGCCGTCCAGGGTCTTCAGCAGATAACGTGCAATCGCCATCAGCGCGCCGGTATTGCCCGCAGACACGGCAGCCTGGGCATCACCCTGCTTGACCTGGGCAATCGCCACCCGCATGGACGAGTCTTTTTTCTTGCGCAGCGCGATTTCGATGGGATCGTCCATACCCACCACCTCGCTGGCCGCTACCAAGCTTGCACGCGGATGGCTAAAACCCGCCAGCCGGTCGGGTAGACCGACCAATAACAGCTTGGCCTCGGGATGTTTATCCAGAAATTGGCGACACGCAGGCAAGGTCACACCCGGTCCGTGGTCGCCACCCATGCAATCAACAGCCAGAGTGATCATGCCCAACCCGTGCCGCCTGCAGCGGTGAAATCAAAAGTGACAAACATCAAGACAAAGGCCCGAAGCTACGGGTTACGTAGCGCCGGGCCTTGTATTTAAAGCGCAGATTAGGCTTCAGATTTGTTCTTCAGCACCTGGCGACCACGGTAGAAACCGTTGGGGCTGATGTGGTGACGCAAATGGGTTTCGCCGGTGGTGGGCTCCACAGCAATACCAGGCACGTTCAGTGCGTTGTGCGAACGGTGCATACCGCGCTTGGAAGGGGACTTTTTGTTTTGTTGGACGGCCATGGTCGGCTCCTGGTAAATGCGTTTAAATCTAAACGCTTAAATAAGATTACAAACACGAAAACGGAAGGAGGCGCGAAACAGTCAAAACCGAGGCACCCTCGGCCGTCCATAAAGATGGGTCAAAACGGTCCCTACAGAACCCATCCGAACCACCAAAAGCACATAGGCTTTTTCGCGCGAAGCCTTAGATTATAGCCCAAGCCGGCATATGGACACCAGCGCTCAATCAGAACCGCCCTTGCGCAGCTGGGCCAAGGCGGCAAACGGCTTGGGCTTTTCAGCCAGCGCAGCCTCAAAATCAGGGTCCACGACTTCCAGCTTCACTGCCACCGGGCACACATCATGGCGCGGCACCAGGGGAATCTCCATCAGCAACTCGTCTTCGATCAGATTGGCCAGATCGAATTCCTGGTCCAGCGCCAGCACGTCGTCTTCGGACTCGTCGTCCAAAGCAGCAGCGGTTTCCTCGTCGGCCACGAAACGAAACGATCGATCAACCGCCAGTGGCACTTCCACCGGCGTCAGGCAGCGCTGGCAGGTCAGGGGCAAACTGGTGTCGGCTTGCACATGCAGCCAGATTTCAGGCGCCTCGCCGGGCACCGGGCGTGCTTCGCCCTGTATGCCCCAATTCACCATCAAATCGGGCGCTGGCGCAGATACTTCCTGCGCAAGGCGCTCGTATTTTTGTAGCGAATCTTGGGCTGTGCGCGATCCCGCAGCTTGCGCAAACGCGCGTACATCAAAGGGAGTGGCGGGGTTCTCGGTTTTCATGGTGTGCAGTGTAAGAGAATCCCGCCATGCATTCTTCTTCGCCCCCCTCCTCCCCAAGTAGCCTGGTGCTGGGCTCGACCTCGCGTTACCGGCAAGAGCTGCTGCAGCGCCTGCGCATTCCCTTCGAAGTATCGGCACCCGATGTCGATGAAACCCCGCGCGCGGGCGAAGCCCCGCGCGATCTTGCGCTGCGCCTGTCGCTGGACAAAGCACGGGCGGTAGCTGAGCGCTTTCCGCAGGCGGTAGTCATAGGCTCCGACCAGGTTGCCGATCTGCACGGCCAGCCCCTGGGCAAACCGGGCAACCATGTACGGGCCGTGGCGCAATTGCGACAAATGCGCGGCCAGACCGTGGTATTCCAGACCGCCGTGTCGGTGGTTTGCCTGGAAACAGGCTTTGAACAAACCACCCTGGCGCCGGTGCGGGTGCAGTTCCGCCAGCTGGACGACGCGGAAATCGAAGCCTATTTGCTGGCCGAACAACCCTATGACTGTGCAGGCAGCGCCAAAAGCGAGGGCCTGGGCATCAGCCTGTTGGACGCCATCGACAGCGACGACCCGACCGCGTTGATTGGCCTGCCGCTAATCCGCACCTGCCAATTGCTGCGCGCGGCCGGGGTCCGCCTGCTATGACGCCGGGCAAGCTCTACCTGGTGCCTGCGCCACTGGACTTTGGCTGCAAAACGCAAACGCCGCTGGACGAGGTCATGCCCGCCGGCACGCTGCGTGTGGCCGCGCGCCTGCAGCACTGGGTCTGCGAAAACGCCAAGACGACCCGCGCCTACTTGAAGCGGGTAGACAGCCTGTACCCGCTGACCCAGCCGATCCAGGCGCTACAGATCCAGGAGTTACCGCGCGAGGTCCATAAAAAAGGCGACCACCAGGCGGGCTTTGACGCCAAGCCCATGCTGGCTGCAGCCCTGCAAGGATTTGACATCGGCTTAGCCAGTGAAGCTGGCATGCCCGCCGTGGCCGACCCAGGGTCGTCGGTGGTGCGCGCTGCCCACGAGCTCGGCATGGAGGTGGTGCCGCTGGTCGGGCCGGTGTCGCTGCTGCTGGCTTTGGCAGCCAGCGGCTTGAACGGGCAGAACTTCGCATTTGTGGGCTATGTGCCCCAGGCAGAACCGGAGCGCGGCCAGCGCATACGCGAGTTGGAGGCCTTGGCGCTGAAAACCGGGCAGACCCAGATTTTTATAGAAACGCCCTACCGCAACGCGCAATTACTGCAGGGGCTGCTACAAACTTTACAGCACAACACGCGGCTGGCAGTCAGCAGTGGCCTAACCCTGGAACAGGGCCGCACGCTGAGCGACACGGTCAAAGGCTGGCGCCAAAAAAACACGGCGGCCCTGGTCCCAGACCAACCCGCCGTGTTTGCCATCGGGCGCTAAAGTCGTTCAGCGCAGAACGGGCAGACCCTTGAGGGCGCGCACGGACCCCTCGCCCACGGCGGCACCGAAGCGCTTGGCCAAGCGCTCGGCCACGTTGTCGCGGCGGGTGTAGTCCACCAGCTCTTCGGCCTTAACCACTTCGCGCGCCACATAGTCCAGGTTGCCGAGGTGGTCGGCCAGACCCATCTCCACGGCCTGCTGGCCGGTCCAGAACAGGCCACTAAAGGTTTCGGGGGTTTCTTTCAGGCGTTTGCCGCGGCCGGTCTTCACAGCGTCAATAAACTGTGCGTGTATTTGATCCAGCATGCTCTGGGCAAATGCGCGCTGCTTTTCGGTTTGCGGACTGAACGGGTCCATGAAGCCCTTGTTCTCTCCGGCGGTCATCAGGCGGCGCTCTACGCCGAGCTTGTCCATCAGGCCAGTGAAGCCGAAACCATCCATCAACACACCGATGCTGCCGACGATGCTGGCCTTGTCCACATAAATATCATCGGCCGCGACCGCGATGTAGTACGCGGCCGAGGCGCAGGTTTCTTCCACCACGGCATACACCGGCTTCTTGTACTTTTCCTTCAGGCGGCGAATTTCGTCGTTGATGATGCCGGCCTGCACCGGGCTGCCGCCGGGCGAATTGATCAGCAGCACCACGGCCTGCGCGCCCTCATCTTCAAAGGCACTGCGCATGGCAGCCACCACGAACTCGGCACTGGCATCGGCGCCAGCGGCAATCTCGCCCTTGATCTCCACCACCGCGGTGTGGGCGGTGGTCTTGTCGGGGGTGGGTGCAGCACGGTCCAGGCCAATCCAGACCATGGCAATCAAAAACACCAGCCAGGCCAGACGCACGAAATTTCGCCAGCGGCGGGCGGATTTTTGCTCGGCCAGGGACGCGAATGCCAGCTTCTCCAGGGTAGCGCGCTCCCATCCAGACGCGTCCGCAGGGCGTTCACGCGGCGTGGGCGGTGTATCGGGTCCACCAGGGAGATTCGGGTCGGTCATATTCAGAATTCAACAGTATTTAATTGGGGGGCAGTATGCCAGCGCACCTTGCCATCGGCTTCCGAAAGGACAATCTTCACCAAGCCGCCCCGGCACGGACCACCCATGCAGTCACCGGTGGCGGGCTGGTAGGCCGCACCATGGGTGGCACATAGCAGCCACTGGCCGGAGTCGTCGAAGATACGGTTGGGCTGGTAGTCCATCTCCATGGGCACATGGGTGCAGCGGTTCAGATAGGCGTGGACCTGTCCTTCATAACGGATAGCGAAGGCACGACAGGTTTGCCCCAGGTAGACAACATCAAATGGCACAGCGTCACCGCCCTCGACCAGGTCGGGGCTATTGCACAGGGGAATGGCTTGCATGGAAATCTGCCTGTGAAAATCAGCCGTTGGCAAGCAACCAATCGTGCAGCTCGACCACAGAATGGGCAATGGCCAAGGGATTGAGAACCGAAAACCCATCCACCGCATGGGCGCCGTAGCTGACAGCCACACTGGCGCAGCCGGCATTCAGCGCCAGCTGGAGGTCGTGGGTGGTGTCACCGATCATCAGCGTGCGCTCCGGCGCGACGCCAAACTCGCGCATCAGCTCATGCAGCATGCGGGGATGCGGCTTGCCCTGGGTTTCGTCAGCGGTACGCGAGCCATCAAACATGCCCACCAACTCCACCGATTGCAAAGCTTCGTCCAGCCCCCGGCGCGACTTACCGGTGGCCACGGCCAGGGTGTGCTGGCGCGCCTTGAGCTCGGTCAACATGGGCAGCACACCGGCAAACAGCGTGATGTCATGCTGGTGCTGCAGATAGTGGTGGCGGTAACGCTCGCCCAGCTCAGCATGCTTGGATGCTGGAACATCCGGCGCGGCATGGGCCAGGGCCGGCATCAAGGCCATGCCGATCACATAGGCTGCGGCGGTATCGCTGGGCACGGTGCCACCCACATCGCGCACCGCCTCCTGGATGCTGCGCGTAATGATGGCGGTGGAATCGAACAGCGTTCCATCCCAGTCAAACGCGATCAGATCAAAGCGTCTAGCGGCCATACATATCTTCGAAGCGCACGATGTCGTCCTCGCCCAGATAGCTGCCAGACTGTACTTCGATCATTTCCAGCTCGACCCGGCCCGGGTTTTCCAGGCGGTGGGTGGTGCCCAGGGGGATGTAGGTGGATTCGTTTTCGGTCACCAGGAAGCTGTCTTCGCCGCGCGTGACCTTGGCGGTGCCAGACACCACAATCCAATGCTCGGCGCGGTGGTGGTGCATCTGCAGCGACAAGATGCCGCCCGGCTTGACCACGATGCGCTTGACCTGGAAGCGCTTGCCCATGTCCACGCTGTCGTACCAGCCCCAGGGACGGTAAACCTTGCGGTGCAGCTGACCTTCGGAGCGGCCCTGCTTCTTCAAGCTGTCGACGATTTTCTTCACGTCTTGGGTCTTATCCTTGTGGGCTACCAGAATGGCGTCGGCGGTTTCCACCACCACCACGTTCTCAATGCCCACGCAGGCAATCAGCCGGCCTTCGGACAGGGCCAGGGTGTTGCGGCAATCCTGCAACAGCACATCGCCCTGGGCCACATTGCCCTGGTCGTCCTTGGGCAAGACCTGCCATAGAGCGTCCCATGCGCCCACATCCGACCAGCCGGCAGCCAGCGGGATCACCACGCCGGGCGGCAAACCAGCCTGGCCCGAAGCTATGCGCTCCATCACAGCGTAGTCGATAGAGTCGCTGGGGCAGGCACTGAACAGTTCCTTGCCTACGCGCACAAATTCGCCGTCGGTCTTGCCTGCGTCCCAGGCCCCCTGGCAGGACGCCAGGATGTCGGCTCGGCAAACAGCCATGGCCGCCAGCCAAACGGATGCCTTGACCATGAACAAGCCGCTGTTCCAGGAATAAGTCCCGGCATCCAGATAGCTCTGCGCGGTGGCCAGATCGGGCTTTTCCACAAAACGCGAAATCACCGCAGCGCCGCCAGCACCAAAGGGCGCACCGGCCTGGATATAGCCATAACCAGTCTCCGGACTGTCCGGCGTGATGCCAAAGGTAACGATGGCGCCATCGGCCGCCAGCGCCGCACCCTGGCGCACCACGGCCTGGAAACCGGGCTTGTCTACGATCACATGGTCGGCCGGCATGACCAGCAGCACCGGGTCGGCACCGTCACGCTGGGCGGCCAAGGCGGCCAAGGTCAGCGCGGGTGCAGTGTTGCGTCCGGTGGGCTCCAGCACGATGCTGCCGGGCTGGCCCATCAGGCGCAGCTGCTCGGCGATCACGAAGCGGTATTCCTCGTTGCACACCACCATAGGCGGAGCCAGCGTGCCGGTGCCCAGGCCTTCTACGCGGCGCACCGTAGCCTGCAGCAGCGAATCCTCGCCCACCAGGGACAGCAGCTGCTTAGGGTATTTTTCACGAGATAGAGGCCACAGGCGCGTGCCTGAGCCACCGGACAGGACGACGGGTTGGATCAACATCAAAAAACTCCCTGGAAATAAACAAACCGTGGCGCCACTATGGCGCCTTGATTTGATTATTGCAGAGCAACCCGCATGCCAGCGAGGCCGCTTAGCCCGTATTGCGTAAGGCGGCGGCAATCCCGTTAATGGAAATGTGGATACCGGTTTGCACACGCTCGTCGCCCTGGCCGGCGCGGTAGCGGCGCACCAGCTCGACCTGCAGATGGTGCAGCGGATCAATGTAGGGGAAGCGGTGGCGGATGGAGCGCTGCAGGGCCGCATTACCCGACAGGCGCTGCTTCTCACCGGTGATCTGCGCCAGGGCGCCGGCCGTACGGTGCCATTCGGACTCGATGCTGGCGAAGATGCGCTTGCGCATGCGGGCGTCGCTGACCATCTCGGCATAGCGCGAAGCCAGGGCCAGGTCGCTCTTGGCCAGAACCATGTCCATATTGCTCAACAGCGTACGGAAGAATGGCCATTGGCGGTACATTTTTTGTAGCACACCCAGCGCGTCCTTCCTGCCCGCGGCACCGCTTTCATTCAAAAACGCTTCCACGGCAGAGCCAAAGCCGTACCAGCCTGGCAGCGTCAGGCGGCATTGGCCCCAGCTAAAGCCCCAGGGGATGGCACGCAGGTCTTCGATCTTCTGGCTGGCCTTGCGCGAGGCCGGACGGGAGCCGATATTGAGCTCGGCGATCTCGCGGATCGGAGTTGAATCAAAGAAGTAAGAAGTGAAACCAGGGGTTTCATAGACCAGATTGCGGTAGGCCGCCATGCTGGTTTCAGACAGCTTGGCCGCCGCCTTCAAGAAAGCCGGGGTAGCCGACTTGGTGGGCTGCAGCAAGGTGGCTTCCAGGGTGGCCGCCACCAGGGTTTCCAGATTGCGCCGGCCGATTTCGGGGTTGGCGTATTTGGAGCCGATCACCTCGCCCTGCTCGGTCAAGCGGATCTGACCGCGCACCGTGCCGGGTGGCTGGGCCAGGATGGCCTGGTAGCTCGGACCACCACCACGCCCCACCGTGCCGCCACGGCCATGGAACATGCGCAGGGTGATGTTGTGGCTATTGGCCAATTGGTCGAACAAGTCCACCAGCGCGATCTCGGCGCGGTACAGCTCCCAGTTGCTGGTGAAGATGCCGCCGTCTTTGTTGCTGTCCGAATAGCCCAGCATGATGTCCTGCTCGGCGCCGCTGCGCTGCAGCAGCTCAGCCACGCCCGGCAGGGCATAGAACTCACGCATGATGGGCGCGGCATTGCGCAGGTCTTCGATCGTCTCGAACAACGGCACCACGATCAGATCCACCGTGGCCTTGGCATCCAGCGTGCCGTGCATCAAGCCGACTTCTTTTTGCAGCAGCAGCACTTCCAGCAGGTCGCTCACCGTTTCAGTGTGGCTGATGATGTAGTGGCGTATGGCCTGGAAGCCGAAGCGGGCGCGGCTGGCGCGGGCCATTTCGAAAATCGCAATTTCCTTGCAGGCATGCTCGGAATACTGGGCGCCGACCACGCGCAGCGGCCGTGCGTCATTCAACAAGCCCAGCAGCAGCGTGCGCTTGGCCGCCTCGTCCAGAGCCGAATAGCCAGCCTCGATACGCGCCACCGACAGCAGCTCGGCAACCACTTCCTCGTGCTTATCTGAGCTCTGGCGCAAGTCCACGGTGGCCAGATGGAAGCCAAACACTTCCACCGCACGGATAAGCGGGTGCAGGCGCTGCGCCGCCAGGGGCGCACCGTGGTTGGCCAGCAAAGAGGCTTCGATGGTGCGCAGGTCAGCCAAAAAGTCTTCGGCCAGCACATAGGCGTTCTGTGGCGCCACGGCGTGGCGAGCCGCATCGCCGCCGGTCAAGTCCTTCAAAGTGGCGGCCAAACGCGCATACATGCCAGTCAAGGCCAGGCGGTAGGGCTCGTCCTGGCGGTGCACATTGGCGTCGGGCGAGCTTTTGGCCAGGGCCCGCAGCTCAGGCGACATGGTGACCAGGCTGCCGGACTGGGACAGCTCGCCGCCCAGGTAGTGCACCTCGGTCAGGTAATGGCGCAGTGCGACCTCGGACTGGCGGCGCAGCGCGTAGTCCAGGGTTTGGGCGCTGACGTTGGGGTTGCCATCGCGGTCGCCGCCAATCCACTGGCCCATGCGCAGAAAGCTGTGCACCGGGTGGCTGCCCAAGGCCTCCTCCAGCTCGGCATACAGCTTGGGAATCTCGCGCAGAAAGGTCGACTCGTAGTAGCTGAGGGCGTTTTCCACCTCGTCCGCCACGGTCAGCTTGGACTTGCGCAGCAAACGGGTCTGCCACAGCTGGGTGACACGGGCGCGCAACTGGACTTCATTCAGGGCCAACTCGCGCGGCGCCAGGGCGTCCTTGGCATTGGCGACCATGCGTTCGCGTGTCTCATCGCGCACCGTCAGCAGCTTGGCAATGTCACGCTCGGCATCCAGAATGCTCTTGCGCTGGACTTCGGTGGGGTGGGCGGTCAGCACCGGGGCCACATAGCTGTTGGCCAGGGTTTGCGCTATTGTTTTAGGAGCTATACCCGCCCAGCGCAAACGCGCCAGAGCCACTTCTATGCTGCCTTCCTGAGTGTCACCCGCGCGCTCGTGCACGGCGCGGCGGCGGATGTGGTGGCGGTCTTCGGCCAGGTTAGCCAAATGGCTGAAATAGGTGAAGGCGCGGATCACGCTGACCGTCTGGTCACCGGTCAGGCCTTTAAGCAGCTTCTTCAGGGCCTTGTCGGCCTCGGTGTCGGCATCGCGACGGAATGCCACCGACAGCTTGCGGACCTGTTCGATCAATTCGTAGGCGGCAACGCCTTCCTGCTCGCGGATCACGTCGCCCAAAATGCGGCCCAACAGCCGAATATCCTCCACCAACGGACGTTCATTGTCTTTGTCCCGGCTGGCCGAACGCGTCACGGGCGTGGGGCTGGGCGGGGTGCGCTTGGCGGCGCTGGCGGGGGAGGAATCTGCCGAGGTCATGCGTGAACTTTCGAATGGTGCGGTAAAAGATCGAGGGGAAAGAACGGGAGAATACGCGGGCAGGCCCCATGCTAGCATCGACCTCGCCCGGAAACGACGCCAATCGCCTCCAAAAATTACCAACAGGTTACCGGTTTGAGCCACCCACCCACCTCCCCCTTGCACATCGTCATCGCTACACGCGAAAGCCGCCTGGCTTTGTGGCAGGCTGAACACGTCAAAACCCTGCTGGAGCAACGCGGCCACCAGGTCAGCCTGCTGGGCATGACCACCCGGGGCGACCAGATCCTGGACCGCTCGCTGAGCAAGGTCGGCGGCAAGGGCCTGTTCGTCAAGGAGCTGGAGATCGCCCTGGAAGAAGGCCGCGCCGACATTGCCGTGCATTCGCTCAAAGACGTGCCCATGGAGCTACCGGACGGCTTCTGCCTGGCCTGTGTGCTGGAGCGTGAAGACCCCAGCGACGCCCTGGTATCGCCCCGCTACACCCGCCTGGACGAAGTCCCTCAGGGCGGCGTGGTGGGCACCTCCAGCCTGCGCCGCACCGTGCTGCTGCGCGCGCTGCGCCCCGACCTGCGGATTGAGCCCCTGCGTGGCAACCTTGACACCCGGCTGCGCAAGCTCGACGAAGGCCAATTCGACGCCATCGTGCTGGCCAGCGCCGGCCTGGTACGCCTGGGCCTGGCGGAGCGCATACGCCAACGCTTTGCACCCGACACCATGCTGCCCGCCGCCGGCCAAGGCGCGCTGGGCATCGAGATTCGGGCCGATCGCAGCGACCTGCTGGCCGCTTTGGCACCGCTGGCCCATATGCCCACTTGGCAGGCCGTGGCGGCAGAGCGCGCCGTCAGCCGCAGCCTGGGCGGCAGCTGCTCCATGCCGCTGGCTGCATTTGCCACCTGGCAGGGCACTGAGCTGCACATTGCTGCCGCCTGGGGTGATGCCGAACGGCCTGCGCCACTGGTTACCAGTGAGTTGCAAGCCCCCGTGAGCGATCTGGCCAGCGCCACGGCCCTGGGCGAACAGGTTGCGGCCCAACTACGCGCCGGTGGCGCACATTGAAGCAGCCCACGGCACCGCTACCCCGCATCATCGTCACCCGGCCCGCGCAGGACGCGCAGCGCTGGGTGCGCGATCTGCAAACCCACGGCCTGCAGGCCGACGCCCTGCCTCTGATTGAGATCGCCGCCGCCACCCAGCTGCAGCCGGTACACAGGGCATGGAAAGAGCTGGCCAGCTACCAGGCCGCCATGTTTGTGAGCGCCAATGCAGTGCGCCACTTTTATGCATCCAACCAGGCTCCAGCGCATATAGAACCTGCGCAATCAGCTATCAAAACAAGAGCATGGGCCACAGGCCCAGGAACCGTCAGCGCCTTGCGCCAGGCGGGCCTGACGGGCCACCAAATTGATGCGCCAGACGCGTCGGCCGGCCAGTTCGACTCCGAAGCCCTGTGGCAGGTCGTCGCACCCAGCGTGCATGCGGGCAGCCGGGTGCTGGTCGTGCGCGGTAGCGACCACACCGGAGAGAGTGCAGGCCGCAGCTGGCTCAGCGAGCAATTGGCAGCAGCCGGCGCGCAGGTGGATACCGTGGTGGCCTATGAGCGACGGGCACCAACCTTTAGTGCGGCACAAATCGCGCTGGCTCAGGAGGCCTGCGGCGATGGATCGGTATGGCTGTTCAGCAGCTCTGAAGCAGTAGCCCATCTGCAAGCCCTGCTGCCGCCCGCATGCCTCGGCACGGCGCGCGCACTGGCCACCCACCCCCGTATCGCCCAGGCGGCGCGCCTGGCGGGCTTTGCGGTGGTGGGGGAAACCAGTCCGACATTGAATGCCATAGTGGCCTCGATAGAATCGCAGGCATGAATGCCGAGCTGCCCTCAGAACCCATCCCTGTAACCGCCGCTCCGACCGCGCCGGCCCCCGCCAAAGGCTCGCGCGCCCTGGTGCTGATCGTGGGTGGCGTAGCCCTCGGGGCTTTGCTAAGCAGCGGCCTGTTATGGCAGAAGCTGGTCAACATCCAGGAACACCTGGCCCGCCAGAGCGCCGACGCCGGCACCCAGTCGCTAGAGGCCCGCACCATCGCCAAACAGGCCCAGGACCTGGCCCGCGAAACCGCCGCGCGCCAGGCAGTCACCGATGCCCGCGTCAGCGAAACCAGCCTGCAGCGCAGCCAGTTGGAAGACCTGATGCAAAGCCTGTCGCGTTCACGTGACGAAAACTTGGTGGTGGACATTGAATCCGCCGTGCGCCTGGCGCAGCAGCAAGCCCAGCTGACCGGCAGCACCGAGCCCCTGCTGGCCGCCCTGAAAACCGCCGACGACCGCGTCTCGCGCGCCGCTCATCCGCGCCTGGCGCCCTTGCAACGCGCCATCGCCCATGACACGGAACGCATCAAATCCGCCAACACCACCGACACACCCGGCCTACTGGTCAAGCTAGATGAGCTGGTGCGCCAGGTCGATGAGCTGCCAGCCGTCAACGCCGTCGCTAGCGGCAGCCCGGTCAGCAATACCGCACAAGCCGCAAACCCCGCTGCTGCGCAGTGGTGGCAACGCTGGCTGAACGTGGTCTACCAGGAAGCCCGCAAGCTGGTGCGGGTCAGCCGCATCGAGCAACCTGAAGCCGCCCTGCTGTCGCCGGAGCAAACGTTCTTTTTGCGCGAGAACCTCAAACTCAAGCTGCTGAATGCCCGCCTGGGCTTGTTAGCCAGACAGATGGAATCGGCCCGTGCCGATCTGGCCGCCGCGAATATGGCGCTGAACAAGTATTTCGACCCGGCTTCGCGTAAGACCCAATCCATGGCGGGCCTGTTGCAACAGGTTCAGGGCCAGATGAAAACCGCCGAGCTGCCCCAGGTCAATGAAACTCTGGCGGCCCTGGCCACCGCAGCGGCAGGAAACTGAGCATGCGCGCAATCATCTGGCTGCTGACCCTGTTTGCGGTAGCTGTGGCTATCGCCCTACTGGCGGGCAATAACCAGGGCACGGTGACCGTGTACTGGCCGCCGTACCGGGTAGACATCTCGCTGAACCTGCTGCTGCTGTTGATCGCAGCCAGCTTCACCGTACTGCACCTGGCCCTGAAGGCGCTGTCCGCTCTGTTCGCCATGCCCCAACAGGCCCAGCGCTGGCGCCTGCAACAACGCGAACGCGCCACCCACACCGCCCTGCTGGACGCCTTCTCGCACATGCTGGCCGGCCGCTTTCTGCGCGCGCGCAAGGCCGCCGAAGCCGCGCTACGCCAGGAAAAAGCCCTGCTGGACAGTGGGCATGCCCTGGCCCATGCCGACAAGCTGCGCGCGCTGTCCCACCTGGTCACCGCCGAAAGCGCCCAGGCACTGCAAGACGCCGCCACCCGCGACAAGCATCTGCAACTGGCACTGGAGAACACGGCCCACCGCGACGCCCAGGAAACCCGCGAAGGCGTGCAACTGCGCGCTGCCCGCTGGGCGCTGGAAGACCGTGACGCCGATGCTGCGCTGCAATGGCTGGACGCCCTGTCCCTGGGAGCCTCGCGCCGTACGCTGGCCCTGCGCATCCGGCTCAAGGCCGCTCGCCTGGCCCGCCAGACCCTGCCGGCACTGGAAACCGCCCGCCTGCTGGCCAAGCACCGTGCCTTCTCGGCATCTGCAGCGCAAAGCATTCTGCGTGGCCTGGCACTGGAACTGGTAAATGCCGCCCACGACCCTGCCCAACTGCAGCGCGCCTGGGCCCAGCTGGAAGCCACAGAACAACTAATGCCCGACGTAGCTGTGCATGCCGCACACCGCCTGGTACAGCTGCAAGGCGATGTAGGTCTGGCCAGGCAGTGGCTGCTGCCCATCTGGGAACAGTTCATCGCCCAACCCGAACAGGCACACAGCCACGCCATCAAACTGATACGCGCCGTCGAAAGCGGATTTTCGCAAGCAGACAGCGCACTGGACCTGGGCTGGCTGCACCGCGTGGAAGCCGCGCAGCAGCACAACCCCCGAGACCCGAATCTGCAGTACCTGGCGGGCATGGCCTGCCTGCGCCACCAGCTTTGGGGCAAGGCCCAGCAATTGCTAAACCAGTCCATCCACAAGCTGGACGATGCCAACCTGCGCCGCAGTGCCTGGCGTGCCATGGCCGCCCTGGCCGAACAACGCGGCGACAGTGCTGCTGCCCAAGACGCCTACCGGCAGGCAGCTACGGTGTAACGGGCAACCCTGGTGAGGGGCAGGCGCTACCCCCCCTCCATCCTTTCACGCATCTCAAGCCAATCACTAGCCCGCCGGCCCGCCTGAAGTCAGCGCAGCCGCTCGCGTCAACCCTCCTACAGCCACGGGAGCCACGCGCCGCTCAAGGGGTAAAAAAAATGGACCCGGAGGTCCATTTTTTGGGCACAGAGCCTGCCTTTAGAAGGGCAGATCCATATTGCGTAGATCGCGCTTGGTCTCCACCAGCACCAAAGGCTCATTCGAGACCTCGACCACTGGAGGGCGTTCACGCGGTACATGCGCCTGCAGGGGCTCTGCTGCAATCGCAGCCTGCACAGCAGCCACACGGTCCGGGTTGCTGCCAACCCATTCCAGGCCGGAGTTCTGCGCCAATGCCACCAAATCAGCGGTCGGCAATGAGAACGCTGGCATGGCTGGCAGGGCCTTTTTGCTCACCGAAACAGTAGCGGCAGCCACTGGTGCAACCACTGCAGCTGGCGACTCGACAACCACAGGCACTACCGGAGCCACAGCCACCACTTCCACGGAAGCAGCTTCCGCTACGACCGGTGCAGCCACCAGACTGGCAGCCGGGGCCAGTGCACGCTCGACCAGAGATTGGGCCTGCGGCTCTACCGGGTTAGGGACAAAAGCGGTGGGCTCTGCCGATGGATCACGCGGCGTGCGGTCCTTGCGGTCACGGCCATAACGGTCGCGAGAACGCTTCTCACGGCGCTGTGGCTCCTCGCCTTCTGGACGGACCTCTTCAGCCTGCGCGGATGCGGGTGCAGCGCTTGCATCGCCTTCTTCTGCGGCTGACTTGGCAGCGGCGAAGTAGGACGGACGCTCTGGGCGCTCGACCGGCTCACGGTCCATACGCGACGACTCACGCGGCACACGGCCAGGACGGCCCGCATCGGCTGTAGCGTCTGCTACAGGTGCTTCACCCGCTTCGGCACGCGGCTCCTGGCGCTCACGACCGGCCTCGTCCCGGTTACCGCGACCGCCACGGCCACGTGGGCCACGCTCACCACGCTCGCCCGCCTGGCGGGGAGCACGGGGCTCCTGGCCGGACTGCTCGGCAATTGCGGCAGTGTCCAGGCTCACACCTTCAGCTGCCGGCACCTGGAGCGCCTGCACATCCGCCTCAACACGCTCACGCGGACCTTGGCGCTCACCACGGCCACGGCCGCCGCGACCACCACGGGCTGCGCCGTCCGAAGCACCTTCGGTGCGCGGGGCAGCATCGCTGCGTTCAGAACGCTCAGCACCATTACGTGGGGCACGCTCGGGGCGAGCCTCCTGGCCTTCACGACCTTCGCGACCTTCACTGTTCCGCGGGCCACGGCCATTGCGACCTTGACCTTCGCTGCGGCCTTCGGGGGACTCATCACGGCGGCCACCACGGCCACCACGGTTTGCGCCTTCGCCGCGTGGGCCACGGCCTTCACGGCGCTCTTCGGTCTTTGCCGCAGCAGGTGCGGGGGCTGGAGCGACGACGACAGGCGCCGCCACCGGTGCGGGAGCAGCACCAAACAAGCCCTTCAGCCAGCCAAAGAAACCTTTCTCCACAGGCGCTGCCACAGGTGCAGCCACTGGAACCACGGGGGCAGGCTGGGGCGCAACCGCCTTGGGCACGGCCACTGGTGCGGGCGCATCTGGCAGCACGCCCTTTATCACCGGCGTTTGCTTGTTGGTGGGCTCCTGCGAACGGCGCGTCACCGAGGTGGCGTCGTCGATTTCGTCGGCCATTTTGTAGCTGGCTTCGATGTGGTCCAAGCGTGGATCGTCGTGCTTCAGGCGCTCGAGCCGGTAGTTCGGCGTTTCCAGCGTCTTGTTGGGCACCATCAGCACGTTGATGCGCTGCTTGAGCTCAATCTTGGCGATTTCGGTGCGCTTTTCGTTCAGCAGGAACGAGGCCACATCGACCGGCACCTGGCACATCACCGAAGCGGTGTTGTCCTTCAGCGACTCTTCCTGGATGATGCGCAAGATCTGCAATGCCGAGCTTTCGGTATCGCGGATGTGGCCAGAGCCACCGCAGCGCGGGCAAGGAATCGAAGCACCTTCGCTCAGCGCCGGGCGCAGGCGCTGGCGGCTCATTTCCATCAGGCCGAATTTGCTGATGGTGCCGAACTGCACACGGGCGCGGTCTTGGCGCAACGCATCGCGCAGGCGGTTTTCCACGTCGCGGCGGTTGCGGCTTTCTTCCATGTCGATAAAGTCGATCACGATCAGGCCACCCAAGTCACGCAAACGCATCTGGCGCGCCACTTCTTCGGCAGCTTCCAGGTTGGTACGGGTGGCGGTCTCTTCGATATCGCCGCCACGTATGGAGCGGGCCGAGTTCACGTCCACCGACACCAAAGCCTCGGTGTGGTCAATCACGATGGCGCCGCCGCTAGGCAACTGCACGGTGCGGGCGTAGGCCGATTCGATCTGGTGTTCGATCTGGAAGCGGCTGAACAGCGGCGCGTCGTCACGGTAGCGCTTCACACGCGCTGCGTGCTCTGGCATGACGTGGGCCATGAACTGCTGGGCCTGCTCGTACACGTCGTCGGTGTCGATCAGGATGTCGCCGATATCGTGGTTGAAGTAATCGCGGATGGCGCGGATCACCAGGCTGGATTCCTGGTAAATCAGGAAAGCGCCCTTGCCGCCCTTGCCTGCGCCGTCGATCGCGGTCCACAGCTTGAGCAGGTAGTTCAAGTCCCATTGCAGCTCAGGGGCGCTGCGGCCGATACCGGCAGTGCGGGCGATGATGGACATGCCGTTGGGGTATTCCAACTGGTCCATGTTTTCTTTGAGCTCGGCGCGGTCTTCGCCCTCGATACGGCGGCTGACGCCACCGCCACGCGGGTTGTTGGGCATCAGCACCACATAACGACCAGCCAGCGAGACAAAAGTGGTCAGGGCCGCGCCCTTGTTGCCGCGCTCTTCTTTTTCGACCTGGACCAGCAGTTCCTGGCCTTCGCGGATCACATCACTGATGCGCGCCTGGTTGACCGGCACGCCTTGTGTGAAATATTGCTTGGAGATTTCTTTGAAAGGCAGAAAACCGTGGCGGTCTTCACCATAGTCGACAAAGCAGGCTTCCAGTGAAGGCTCGACGCGGGTGACGACAGCCTTGTAGATATTGCCCTTGCGCTGCTCGCGCCCTTCGATTTCAATTTCATAGTCGAGCAGTTTCTGCCCGTCCACAATCGCTAGCCGACGTTCTTCCGACTGCGTTGCATTAATCAGCATCCGTTTCATGGTGCGTTTCCTTTGACTGGACCATAAGAGGTCCAGAAATATTGTTCAATTCAATACGGCTCAAACCGAGCCTTTGATGCCTGAACAGACGCATGGAAACTAGCGGAACTACCGACATGACTGCACTAGGTAAGCGTTGGCTTACAGGGTGACAGAGGGGGTTGGTGGACGAAAGCGAGGTGGAAGATGGGCTGAGAAGCTATTAAATTTATAGCTGGTTGCGCATATTGTGCGTGCGCTACAGGCGATTCCATGCCAACGGCCGGGGCTATGAGCCACCGCCAGAGGGTTTGAACCATCACCATCAACACAAGAATTCTCGTTTCGATCCGTTGAGCAACCTGCGCACTCAGCATAAAGCTGTGCACAGGTCGACAAGTTGGGGTATTCCGTATCCGTATTTCCATTGCGTCAGCCCCTCCCAAAACCGTTTACCGCCACCGGCGCAAGACTCGCACGGGCTGGCGGCAGATCGCCTCGGGTGGCATCGACCTCGCAGCGCTGTCGGTGTTGTGCTCTAAACTGTGGTGAATCAAGCACTTACGACACAACGCTGGTGAAAAATATTATAGGTGCTAACACAGCCCCCCCCATGCCCGAAGTCAAATTCATTACAGTGGACGCAGAAGACGCGGGCCAACGACTCGACAACTTCCTGATGCGCCACCTCAAGGGCGTACCCAAAACCCATATCTATCGCATCATCCGCAGCGGCGAAGTGCGGGTCAACAAGGGCCGGGCAACAGCAGATACACGCATCTCCGACGGCGACGTTATACGGTTGCCGCCAACCCGCTTATCTGAACGTGCCGCAGAAAAAGCCCTGGCCATGGAAACCCATGCCCCGGCACGCGAATTCCCCATCCTGTGGGAAGACGAACATCTGCTTGCTATAAATAAACCTGCTGGCGTGGCCGTGCATGGCGGCAGTGGCGTCAGTTTCGGCGTCATTGAACAACTGCGCAAAGCCCGACCCCAAGCTACCTTTCTGGAGTTGGTGCACAGGCTAGACAGGGAAACGTCCGGTATTTTGCTGCTGGCCAAAAAACGCAGCGCCCTGAAAAACGTGCAGGACCAGTTCCGGGAACGAGAAACCGGAAAAACTTATTTAGCCCTGGTCATCGGGCATTGGCCGAGCAACAAAAAGGTGCTGGACAAATCTTTACACAAGTATCTACTGCCCAACGGCGAACGGCGGGTCAAGGTGGTGGCCAAAGATGACCCGGACGGCATGCGCTCACTGACGCTGGTCAAGGTCGCCCAGCACTTCGACGGATTCAGCCTGCTGGAGGTCACCATCAAAACAGGGCGCACCCACCAGATCCGTGTGCACCTTGCCAGTGAGGGCTTCCCGATTGCGGGGGATGACAAATACGGTGACTTCGAGGCCAATAAGGATTTGGCCAAGACGGGCCTAAAGCGCATGTTTCTGCATGCATGGCGCCTGCAGCTAATGCATCCCGCCAGGCCAGAAACACTGGCTCTGATAGCGGCACTGCCGGAAGAATTGCAGCAGTTTTTGCCCTCAGCCACAGTGTCAGGCGGCAACTGAACAGGCCACGCTCGGCGTTTACATCGGTCGGCAATTCACCGATGATGCGTCCACCCTCCGCTACCTGCTACATTTTGGTCTTATGGCCGCTGTCGAACCGTTCAACAAAGAAGCATCTACCGTAGCACTCCCTGGCTTGGGGAGGGTTTTGATCTCCGCCGGAAAGCTGGGCCAAAAGGCTGCAGAAGACATATTCCGCAAGGCCCAAGCCAACCGCAATAGCTTTATCGCCGAGTTGATGGCCGCAGGCGCCGTATCGCCCTCGGACCTAGCCCACACCATGTCCACAGCATTTGCTGCGCCCTTGCTGGACATGGATGCCGTGGACCGCGACAGATTGCCCAAGGACCTGCTAGACGCCAAGATCTGCCAGGCCTACCGCGTGGTAGTGCTAAGCAAGCGCAACAACCGCCTGATCGTGGCAACGGCAGACCCGTCCGACCAGGAAGCCGCCGAAAAGATCAAATTCTCCACCCAGCTTGGGGTGGACTGGATCATTGCCGAGTACGACAAGCTTTCACGCCTGGTGGAAGCCAACTCCATGACGGCCAGCGAGGCGATGGACTCCATCATCGGCAACGATTTCGACTTTGACGATACGGCCATGGGGCCGGCAGTTGAAGCAGCCGAAATCAACACGTCGGATGTGGAAGACGCACCGGTGGTGAAGTTTCTGCACAAGATGCTGCTGGATGCATTCGGCATGCGCGCATCCGACCTGCACTTCGAACCGTATGAACACAATTACCGAGTTCGCTTCCGCATCGACGGCGAACTACGTGAAATCGCCTCACCGCCAGTCGCGATCAAGGACAAGCTGGCCTCGCGCATCAAGGTGATCTCTCGGCTGGATATTTCGGAAAAACGAGTGCCGCAAGACGGCAAGATGAAGCTCAAGGTCGGCCCCGACCGCGTGATCGACTTCCGTGTCAGCACGCTGCCTACGTTGTTCGGGGAAAAGATCGTAATCCGGATTCTGGATCCGAGTAGCGCCAAATTGGGCATTGATGCCTTGGGCTATGAACCAGAAGAAAAAGAGCGTGTGCTAACCGCGATCGGCCGCCCCTATGGCATGGTACTGGTCACCGGCCCAACTGGCTCGGGCAAAACCGTGTCGCTCTACACATTCTTGAACCTGCTCAACAAACCCGGCGTGAATATCGCTACGGCTGAGGACCCCTCAGAAATCAACCTTCCGGGTGTGAATCAGGTCAACGTCAACGATAAGGCAGGCCTGACCTTCGCTGTGGCGCTGAAATCTTTTCTGCGGCAGGATCCGGACATCATCATGGTCGGCGAAATCCGGGACTTGGAAACGGCTGACATCTCCATCAAGGCCGCGCAAACCGGCCACTTGGTGTTGTCTACGCTACACACCAACGACGCCCCTACCACCTTGACGCGCATGCGCAACATGGGCATTGCGCCGTTCAACATTGCGTCCAGCGTGATTCTGATCACTGCGCAGCGCCTCGCCCGCCGCCTGTGCGTAACCTGCAAGGCTGTGATCGACATCCCACGCAAGACGATGTTGGAGTCGGGCTTTGAGGAGCACGAACTCGACGGATCCTGGAAACCCTACGGACCTGTGGGCTGCAATGCATGCAATAACGGCTATAAAGGGCGCGTTGGCATCTACCAGGTCATGCCGATTTCGGACGAAATTCAGCGCATCATTCTTCGTGACGGCAGCGCAATGGATATTGCCGAACAAGCCAAATCAGAAGGCGTTCGTTCGCTGCGCCAGGCAGGACTGTACAAAGTTAAGCTCGGACTGACTTCGTTGGAAGAAGTGCTCGCTGTGAGCAACGAGTAGACCCATAAGACCCACCTAGAGGCCAAAAACATTCCATGGCAACTGCATCGCCCAGAGACGTAAAGGAGTTTGTCTTCGAATGGGAAGGCAAAGACCGCAACGGAAAGCAAGTCCGTGGCGAAACACGCGCTGCGGGTGAGAACCAGGTCCAGGCATCCTTGCGCCGCCAAGGTGTCTTCCCGACCAAGATCAAGAAGCGCAAGATGCGCTCGGGCAAATCCATCAAGCCCAAGGACATTGCGATCTTCACGCGCCAGTTGGCGACCATGATGAAGGCCGGCGTGCCGCTGCTGCAAGCTTTCGATATCGTGGGCCGAGGCAATGCGAACGCCAGCGTCACCAAGCTGCTGAACGACGTGCGCATGGATGTGGAAACCGGCAGCTCTCTGAGTGCCGCGTTCCGCAAGTTCCCCATGTACTTCGACAGCCTTTACTGCAACTTGGTAGAAGCAGGTGAAGCCGCCGGTATTTTGGAATCCTTGCTGGACCGGCTGGCGGTCTACATGGAAAAAACCGAAGCCATCAAGTCCAAAATCAAGTCAGCGCTGATGTACCCAGCCTCGGTCGTAGTGGTCGCATTTGTAGTGGTGGCCGTGATCATGATTTTCGTGATCCCAGCCTTCAAGGAGGTGTTCAGCAGCTTTGGCGCCAACCTGCCAGCACCTACATTGTTCGTGATTGCCTTGAGTGAATTTTTCGTCAAGTACTGGTGGCTGATATTTGGCAGCATCGGCGGCGGCGGCTATTTCTTTATGCAGGCTTGGCGGCGCAACGAAAAAATGCAGCACTTCATGGACCGGTTATTGCTGCGAGTCCCCGTGTTCGGCCCCCTGATTGAGAAGTCCTGTATTGCGCGCTGGACACGCACCCTTTCCACCATGTTCGCTGCAGGCGTGCCCCTGGTGGAGGCTCTGGACTCGGTCGGCGGAGCATCCGGCAACTCGGTGTTTGAAATCGCCACCGGTAAAATCCAGCAGGAAGTCTCTACCGGCACAAGCTTGACGGTGGCCATGACAAATGCGCACATCTTCCCGTCCATGGTGTTGCAAATGTGCTCGATTGGCGAGGAGTCCGGCTCTATTGACCATATGCTGGGCAAGGCTGCGGATTTTTATGAAGCTGAGGTGGATGACATGGTCGCCGGCCTTTCCAGCCTGATGGAGCCCATCATCATCGTGTTCCTGGGTACCTTGATTGGCGGCATTGTGGTGTCCATGTACCTGCCCATCTTCAAGTTGGGCCAAGTTGTTTGATGCTGGAATTTCAAACAATGGTCGCCCTGGCTGGCGGCATTCTGGGCTTGTTACTGGGTAGTTTTCTCAATGTGGTGGTACACCGCCTGCCCAAGATGATGGAGCAAAGCTGGGCGCAAGAATACGCCGACATGCAGGGCCAGGAACCGCCTGCGGTACAGCCGCTGAACTTGCTGGTTCCCCGCTCGCGTTGCCCACACTGCGAGCACCAGATACGGTGGTTTGAGAATGTGCCTGTAGTCAGCTATGTGTGCCTGCGCGGTCGATGCTCCGCCTGCCAAGCGCAAATCAGCCCCCGCTATCCCTTGGTAGAACTGGCTACCGGCTGCCTTTTCTTTTTTTGCTTCTGGCATTGGGGCCCATCCTTCACCGGACTGGCCTGGAGCGGCTTTGCCGCAGCTTTATTGACACTGGCATTGATCGACTGGGACACCACGCTCCTGCCCGACAGCATCACCCTGCCCTTGGTCTGGGCCGGCTTGATTGCATCTTCCCTGCATTGGACGTCCGTGCCCATGTTCGCTTCACTATGGGGTGCCGTAGCCGGCTATCTGTCGCTCTGGAGCATCTACTGGATCTTCAAGCTGCTGACTGGCAAGGAAGGCATGGGCTATGGGGACTTCAAGCTATTTGCGGCGCTGGGCGCCTGGTTTGGTTGGGAGGCGCTGGTGCCCATGGTTCTGATGGCCTCGGTCATCGGTGCAGTAATTGGCATTGCCATGAAATTCAGTACCGGTCTGCGCGAAGGTGGCTATATACCGTTCGGGCCGTTTCTTGCCGGAGCCGGATTGACCGCGATGGTCTTCGGGCCCGAAGCCATTTTGCATTTTGTCGGCTTGTAGAACTGTGCAAGGTGGCCTTCGACTAGGCCTCACAGGAGGCATAGGCAGCGGTAAAAGCACGGTGGCGCAGATGCTGCAGGCACGGAGAGCCGCCCTGATCGATGCCGATGCCATCGCACGCGCCAGCACCGCAGCCGAAGGCGCAGCCATCCCAGCTATAAGCAGGCGTTTTGGCGCGGAATTTCTAACCCCCGCCGGCGCACTGGACCGAGACAAGATGCGCGCCCTGGCCTTCTCCGATGCCAGCGCAAAACACGCACTGGAAGCCATCGTCCACCCCCTCGTAGCCAAGGAAATTGAGAGTCAATTCCAGGCAGCACAGGCTGCTGGTATGGCCTGCGTGGTGTTCGATATTCCCTTGCTGACAGAGTCTGGCCACTGGCGTGGCAAGCTGGACCGTATCCTCGTCATCGACTGCCTGGTCAGCACCCAAATCACCCGTACGGTCACCCGCAGCCAGTTGTCCGAAATAACCGTGCGACAGATCATCCAGGCCCAGGCCAGCCGAGAGCAGCGCCTGGCCCTGGCCGATACCGTGATCTACAACGAAGGCCTATCGCTGGCCCAATTACGCCAGCAGGTCGAGCAAATCGCCCCCTACTTCGGGCTATGATGCCGCCACAGGAAAATCTGCGTGATTCTTTACGAATATCCCTTTAACGAACGTATACGCACCTATCTGCGGCTGGAACATCTCTTCCGGCGGCTGGGTGAACTGGTGCCCCGCGCCCACGCGCTGGACCACCATTACGCACTGACCACGATTTTTGAGATCATGGACGTGGCTGCACGCGCCGACCTCAAGTCAGACGTGATGCGGGATCTGGAAAAACAAAAAAACATACTCAACGGCTACCGTGGCAACCCATCCATCGCAGAAGACGTATTGGACGAGGTCATAGGCCAGCTCGACACCTGCTACACCGCACTGCACGAGCAACCCGGCAAAGCCGGCCACAGCCTGACGGAAAACGACTGGCTGATGGGCTTGCGCAGCCGAGTCAGCATCCCGGGCGGTACCTGCGGCTTCGATCTGCCAGCGTATTACGCATGGCAGCACCAGCCCGCCGATGTGCGCCGCCAAGCGATTGAGAAATGGGCGCACACCCTGGCGCCACTGGCCGAGTCCATCCACCACTTGCTGAAAATGCTGCGCGACTCCGGCGCGCCGCAAAAAGTCATCGCCATTGGCGGACAGTTCCAACAAAACCTGCCCCAGGGCCGCACCTACCAGCTGCTGCGTCTGCGCATAGACCCCGCGCTGGGCTTGATTCCCGAGATCAGTGGCAACCGGCTGATGGTTTCGGTACGCATGATGCGCCACGAGGCAGACGACCATCTGCACTCCTGCAGCGACGACGCCTCGTTCGAACTCACCCTCTGCGCCTGAGCATGTCCGATACCGCCACCCCAGTGCCGAAAAAATGGGTTGTTTGCCCTACCTGCAAAGGTAAAAGCCTGTACGCCGCCAGCAATGCCTACCGTCCGTTTTGCTGCGAACGCTGTAAAAACGTGGACTTTGGCGCCTGGGCCAGTGCCAGCTTCAGCTTGCCTGCTGAAGCACCGCCTGACGACCTCGTCTTTGGTGACGCTCGCTTGCAATAAATTTATAAGAAATACGGCTGCAGCGCAGATACAACCTGCGCGTTAAGCTACAGAATGTGTAGCACCCTGGAAATCCCGCTCCTGGGCCAACCAAGCCAGTACCGGCACGGTACCGGGTAGCACCGGTGTCACCTGTAGAGGCAGTAACTGCCAGGCATGGGTTTGGCCTTCGCGCATTTCTAGCGTACCCACCCAGTCAAAAACCTTGCAAAAGTGCAGACGCACCAAGGCGTGCGGGTAATCCACCAGTTCCACCTTCCAGGCTTGTGCGGCGCCTATGGTGATACCCAGTTCTTCCTGCAACTCCCGGCGCAGGGCCTGCTCCACCGTTTCGCCCTGCTCCAGCTTGCCACCTGGAAATTCCCAGTAGCCTGCATACACCTTGCCTTCAGGCCGGGATGTCACCAGAAAGTGGCCGTCCGACTGCACCAGCACGCCCACCGCAACCTCGACGATGGCGCGCTCCGGGCCACCTTCACGCGGCCGGTCCGCGTCGGCTACCAGGGGCTGCCCGCTCATGCCACACGCATGTGCTGGCCCGCGTAGTCACGCGCGAACTGGTAGGCCACACGCCCGCTGCGGGAGCCACGTTCCAACGCCCACACCAGGGAGGCTGGGCGTGCAGCGGCAATCGCCTCGGCATCCACGCCGAAAGACTGCAGCCACTGGGCCACAATGGCCAGATATTCGTCCTGCGAGAACGGATAGAAGCTGACCCACAGTCCAAAACGCTCGGACAGGGAAATCTTTTCCTCCACCACTT
The DNA here is from genome assembly GCA_026400275.1 of Burkholderiales bacterium. Taxonomy (GTDB): domain Bacteria; phylum Pseudomonadota; class Gammaproteobacteria; order Burkholderiales; family Burkholderiaceae_C; genus Rhodoferax_B. Next base: position 3,168 of record JAPLPK010000074.1, on the reverse strand, counting down.
CACCCGGATGCACCTCACCATCATCGGTGTGCGTGTAGCTAAGGTTTTCCTTCATGTACTCAGGCAGCAAATGGCGACGGTTGCTGGTGGCATAGATCAACACGTTGGGGCTGGCCGCAGCCACCGAGCCATCCAGAATCGACTTCAAGGCCTTGTAGCCGGCTTCACCTTCTTCAAAGCTCAGGTCGTCGCAGAACACGATGAATTTCTCGGGCCTGTCGACCACAACATCAACGATGTCTGGCAAATCCACCAAGTCGGCCTTGTCCACCTCGATCAGGCGCAGACCGCGTGGCGCGTAAGTATTCAGGCAGGCCTTAATCAAAGAAGACTTGCCCGTCCCGCGCGCACCCGTCAGCAGCACATTATTGGCGGGCTTGCCATCTACAAACTGCAAGGTGTTGCGCTGGATTTTTTCCTTCTGTAGGTCGATTTCTTTCAGGTCGGCCAGCGCCATGCTGCCAATGTGGCGCACCGGCTCCAGCACGCCATGGCCCGAGCCCCGGCGGCGGTAGCGGAAGGCAATTGCTGCATTCCAATCCGGTGCCTGCACCGGCTGGGGCAGGATGGACTCCACGCGCTGCAGCAGCTGCTCAGCCCGCTCGATCAGGCGCTCGAATTTCTCGTTCATGACCGGTAGTCCGCGTTAATGGACACATATTCGTGGCTGAAATCGCAGGTCCACACGGTGTCAGCCGCATTACCGCGGCCCAGTGCCACGCGGACGGTAATTTCGCTCTGCTTCATCACGCGCTGGCCGTCTTCTTCGCGGTACGAGGGGTTGCGCCCACCGTTGACCACCACGTGTACATCATCCAGAAACAGGTCGATACCGGTCTGGTCCAGATCAGTGATACCTGCATAACCCACCGCTGCCAAGATACGGCCCAGGTTGGGATCGCTGGCAAAAAATGCAGTCTTGACCAGGGGCGAATGGGCAATGGCATAGGCCGCAAGGCGACATTCTTCGGGTGTCTTGCCGCCCTCAACACGTACCGTGATGAACTTGGTCGCACCCTCGCCATCGCGGACGATAGCCTGGGCCAGCTTCTGAGCCACCGACAGCATCGCGGCTTTCAAGACCTGGCCGTCCCCACTGTCCAGCGTGGTAATTTGCGCATGCGCAGCCTTGTGGGTGGCGATAACGACAAAAGAGTCGTTTGTAGAGGTGTCACCATCGATGGTGATCCGGTTGAACGAGGCATCCGCCAAGTCCTTGGCCAGCTGCCCCAGCAATGACGGATGAACATTCGCGTCCGTGGCCATAAAGCCCAGCATGGTGGCCATGTTTGGACGGATCATTCCCGCGCCCTTGCTGATACCCGTCACCGTCACGGTGGCGCCGCCCAGTTGCGCCTGAGCGCTAAAGGCCTTAGGCAGGGTGTCGGTGGTCATGATGGCCTCTGCAGCACGGCCCCAGTTGTCCGCACGGGCGTCGGCTAAAGCGGCAGGTAAGCCGGCATTGATGCGGTCATGCGGCAGCGACTCCATGATCACGCCGGTGGAAAAAGGCAGGATCTGCTCGGGCGCCAAGTCAAGATACTGAGCCAGCGCGATACAGGTGGACTTGGCACGCATCAGGCCATCGTCGCCTGTGCCGGCATTGGCATTGCCGGTATTCACCAGAATCGCACGGATGCCCAGGCCAGCCGCCAGGTGCTCGCGGCAAATCTGCACGGGCGCTGCACAGAAGCGGTTTTGCGTGAACACGCCAGACACTGAAGCGCCTTCGTCCAACTGCACTACCAGCAAGTCTTTGCGATTAGCCTTGCGCACACCGGCCTCGGCAATGCCCAAAGACACGCCCGGCACGGGGTGTAGATCAGCGGGATTGGGTGCAGACAGATTCACGGGCATAACAGTCTTTCAAAATAGCGTTGCACGCAGGGACAGGTCATAAAAAAACGGGCCGCAGCCCGTCATCCAGCTGGTTGGCAGTTATACCAACTTACCGTGGCAGAGCTTGTAGCGCTTACCGCTACCGCAAGGGCAAGGGTCGTTGCGCCCCACGCGCGGCACATCGGCAGCAGCTTGGGTATTGGCATCCACCCGGGTTTCCACCTCGCCGGTCTCGGTCGGAGCGGTATAGGTCACATTAGCAATACTTTCGGCCCGGTTTTCCATGGCCTCGGCGGCTTCGCCAAGTTGCTCGCTGGACTGGACCTTGACCGTCATCAGAACCTTGGTCACATCGTTCTTCACGGTATCCAACAATTGGCCAAACAGCTCAAAGGCTTCGCGCTTGTATTCCTGCTTAGGTTGCTTTTGTGCGTAGCCGCGCAAATGGATGCCTTGGCGCAGGTAATCCAGCGAACTCAAGTGCTCGCGCCAATGGGTATCTATGCTTTGCAGCAGCACCATGCGCTCGAACTGGGTGAAGTTGTCTCCACCGACCTGCTCCACCTTGGCCTGGAAGGATGCGTTCGCCACGTCCAGCACCTTCTGCACTATATCTTCGTCCGTGATGGCGCTGGCTGCCTGCACATACGCGGCCAAAGGCAAGTCCAGCTGCCATTCATCCAGCAAGGCTTTTTCCAGGCCTGGAATATCCCATTGCTCTTCCACCGACTCGGCCGGAACGAATTGGCGCACCAGATCCATCACGCTGCCCTCGCGCAAAGATTCGATCTGCGCCGTCAAATCCGCAGCGTCCAAAATCTCGTTGCGCTGCTGGTAGATGACCTTACGTTGGTCATTGGAAACGTCGTCGTACTCCAACAACTGCTTGCGCACATCGAAGTTGCGCGCTTCCACCTTACGCTGGGCGCTCTCAATGCTGCGCGTCACAATGCCGGCTTCAATGGCTTCACCGTCGGGCATCTTGAGCCGGTCCATGATGGACTTGACGCGGTCGCCGGCAAAAATGCGCATCAGCGGATCGTCCAGGCTCAGGTAGAAACGTGAGGAACCTGGGTCACCCTGGCGGCCCGAACGGCCGCGCAACTGGTTGTCGATTCGGCGCGATTCATGGCGTTCTGTCCCAATGATATATAATCCACCAGCAGCAATAACCTCTGCCTTCTCTCCCTCACAAATTTCTTTGAATCGAGCCAAACCCTTAGTGAACTCCTCACTTGTTTCATCAGTGATTACTTGCCGAGTCATTACCTCTGGATTCCCGCCTAAAAGTATATTAGTTCCACGTCCTGCCATGTTTGTAGCAATGGT
>JAPLPK010000097.1 GCA_026400275.1 Burkholderiales bacterium | reverse complement strand
GCACATGGCCTTGGTCTTGGGCGTGGCCGAGTAGTCGCCACCGGCGGTGAACATCAAAATTTGCTCGACCAGGCCGGTGCAGGAGCCGCAAGACGCGCTGGCCTTGGTGTGCTTCTTCACCTCTTCCAGGGTGAACAGGCCTTTTTCGCGGATGGCCTTGCAGATCGTGCCCTTGTTCACGCCGTTGCAGCCGCAGACTTCGGCGCTGTCGGGCATGGTCGCGGCCTTGTTGTGGCCCTCGTGGCCGGTGTCGCCCAGGTGGCTTTCGCCGAACATCAGCTTGTCGCGGATGTCGGCCACGCTGCGGCCGTCGCGTAGCAGCTTGAAGTAGAAGCTGCCGTCGGCCGTGTCGCCATACAGGCAGGCGCCGACCAACTTGTCGTCTTGCAGCACCAGCTTTTTGTAGACGCCGCCAAACGGGTCGCTCATGATGATTTCTTCGGTGCCTTCGCCGCCGGTGAAGTTGCCCGCGCTGAACAGGTCGATGCCGGTGACCTTCAGCTTGGTGGAGGTCAGCGAGCCCATGTAGCGGCCAATGCCGAACTCGGCCAGATGGTTGGCCGCCACCTTGGCCTGCTCAAACAGCGGGGCCACCAGGCCGTAGGCAATGCCACGGTGGGCTGCGCATTCGCCCACCGAGTAGATGCGGCCATCGGTCACGGTCTGCATGGTGTCGGTGACCACGATGCCGCGGTCCACGTGCAGGCGCATCTTGGTGGCCAGGTCGGTGTTGGGGCGGATGCCTACGGCCATCACCACCAGGTCGGCGGCGACCTGGGTGCCATCCTTGAATTTGATGGCGGTGACGCGCCCGTCGGGGCCACCCACCAGCTCTTGCGTCTGCGCGCCGATGCGGAACTGCAGGCCACGGTCTTCCAGCGACTTTTGCAGCAGCTTGCCCGCGACGCTGTCGAGCTGGCGCTCCATCAGCCAGTCGTTGACGTGCACCACCGTGACCGTCATGCCGCGCAGCATCAGGCCGTTGGCCGCTTCCAGGCCCAGCAGGCCGCCGCCGATGACCACCGCGTTCTTGTACTTGGTGGCGGTGGCTATCATTTCGTTGGTGTCGGCAATATCGCGGTAGGCGATCACGCCCTTCAGGTCCTTGCCGGGGATAGGCAGGATGAAGGGGTTGGAGCCGGTGCACATCAGCAGGCGGTCGTATTCGGCCTCGGTGACATTGCCGTCGGCATCCACGGCGCGCACGATGCGCTTCACGCGGTCGACTTCGGTGACCTTCTTGCCGGCATGCAGGGTGATGTTGTTCTCGGCATACCACTCCCAGGAGTTGAGCACGATCTCGTCCAACGTCTGCTCGCCGGCCAGCACCGGCGACAGCAGGATGCGGTTGTAGTTGGGGTGGGGCTCCGCGCCGAAGACGGTGATGTCGTACAGATCGGGGGCGACCTTGAGCAGTTCTTCAATGGTGCGTACACCGGCCATGCCGTTGCCGACCATCACCAATTTAGATTTTTTCATTCGAGCGACTCCAAAGGTTGCGAAAAAATGTGGGCCCACGGTAGAGCGCACAAAGTTCATGGCGCGCAGCAAACAGGGGCGGTGAAGCAAGGGGGTCAGGTGTGGTGCCGAGGTCTTCAAACAGAACTTGGGTGAGCGCGCGAACGCAGTCACTGCCAGGATTCATGCCTGGGACTTACACCATTACGCACGGCGTTGTACGTAAAACCCGCCGGATGGACGGGAAAGGGCGCGTCGTTACGCCCGCAATTTCTAATGCAAAAGCTGTGCCATCCGGTGGAATATGGGTTTACCCTATGGGCTTGTGGCGTCCCGGAGGGGCGCAGCCTCTGAAAAAGCGATTGATTTTTATGACATCTGCATTGGTACATCTCAACGCGCCCCAGGGAGCGCACACCCTGCTGGCCGACCTGGAGGCGGTGGGCATCCGCCTGCTGGCGCCGCCGGTGGAGCGCAGCAAATTGGTGCAAGAGGCGGTGCTGCATGCACCAGATGTGTTTGTGATGTACGACCCGCTGCCCGATGACAGCCTGTTCAAGGCCTTGCAGGCCCTGCTGGAGACTGCACCTTGTCCGGTGGTGCTGTTCACCAACGACAACGACGCCGACCGCCTGGACCTGGCCCTGGCCTGCGGCGTGCAGGCCTATGTGGTGAATGGCTACGGCCAGCACCGCTTGCGTCCGCTGGTGCAGTTGGCCCAGGCGGTATTCAAGCGCGACCAGGCGTTGCGCGACGAGTTGCAGGACCTGCGCAACCGCCTGGACGAACGCAAGATCGTGGAGCGGGCCAAGGGGGTGCTGATGCATGCGCGCCAGGTGTCTGATGACGACGCCTTCCAGATGCTGCGTACCGCCTCCATGCACACCAACCAGCGCCTGGGCCAGGTGTCGCAGCACATCGTGCATTCGGCGCGCTTTGCCGAGGGCGTGAACCGCGCCGGCCAGTTGCGCATGCTGTCGCAGCGCCTGGTCAAGCTGTACTTGTTGCAGCTGGCCGGCGTACAGCCGGCGCAATTCGCCGAGGCACAGCTGCAGTCGGCCCAGCGCATCGACGGCAATATGGCCTTTCTGGGTAAAAGTCTTTCGCAGCCCACCTTTGGCGACCTGCTGGCGCAGGTGGGGCAGAGCTGGCGCCAGCTCAAATCCGGTCTGCACGCCGAGCAGCGCGCCAGCCAGATGCTGCAGGTAGATGGCCAGGCGGAGCAGCTGTTGCTGCATGCCGAGCGGCTTACCGGTGTGCTGGAAAGCGCGGGCGCTGTGGCCCCGCTGCATGTATTGAACGTGGCCGGGCGCCAGCGCATGCTGTCCCAGCGCTTCGCCAAGCTGGCCTTGCTGGCCATGCTGGGTGACCGCGCCACCCAGCAACGCGCCCAGGCCGGTATGGCGGAAGCCTGTGACACCTTCGAGCGGGCCCTGAACTATCTGAACGATATTCCACTCAGCAGCCCAGAAATCCGCGCCAAGCTGGTGACGGCGGGCGAGCAATGGCGGCAGCTGCAGGCCGGCGCAGCCGATATGCCACGCGGCCTGGAGGCTGTGGCCCTGGCCAGCGAGGGCCTGCTGGATGTGTTTGAAGGCCTGAGTGACCTGTACGAGCACAGCATGCAGATGTTGATGGGGTAAGCCCTAGTTGGTTGTGCACCAAATTGGGCGCGGTACTTGCTAGCTTGGTGCATGGCATTTGATATCGACATAGGTTTTACGTCTCTGGCCGGCACCAAGCCGGTGAATGAGGATTTCTGCGCGGCCATGCTGCCGGAGGCACACCAGCTGGGCATGGGCTCCATCGTGGCGCTGGCCGATGGCGTGAGCGCCGGCGGCATGGGCAAGGAGGCGGCGCAGACCACGGTGACCAGCTTGGTGCGCGACTACTACGCCACGCCCGAAACCTGGGATACCACGGTGGCGCTGGACCGCATTATTGGTGCGCAGAACGCCTGGCTGGCCGGAATCAACCGCCGCCGCAAGCCGGCCATGGGCCTGACCACGCTGACTGCTGTGGTGCTGCGCGGGCAGTCTTACACCGTGGCGCATGTGGGCGACTCGCGCGCCTATCTGCTGCGCGATGGCGTGTTCACCCAGCTCAGCCACGACCATGTGGCCGACCATCCCGATCTCCGGCACCAGCTGCTGCGCGCGGTAGGCATAGACGAGCGCTTGCTGGTGGACTACCTGCAGGGCGACCTGCAGGTGGGCGATGTGTTCGTGCTGTTGACCGATGGCGTGCACGGCGTGTTGGCCGACCCGCAGCTGCAGGCATTGGCCCAGGCCGACAGCGCCAAGCATGCCGCCGAGAACCTGGTCCAAGCCGCCTTGCAACGCGGCAGCCGCGACAACCTGACCGCCATGGTCGTGCGCGTGCTGGGCCTGCTGGACGCTACGCTGGAAGACGAAAACCGCGCTGCGCGTGCGCTGCCCATTCCCGGGCCGTTCCGCGTAGGAGACATGCTGGATGGCTTGGTTGTCACCGCCATGGTGGCAGATAACGGCATCAACGTGGTGGTACAGGTGCGCGAGCCGAAAACCCAGGCCTTGTACGCCTTGAAAACCCTGCACCCCAGCCGGGCCCATGACCCTCAAGAGCGCGCCATGCTGGCCCACGAAGCCTGGTTGGCCAAGCGCATGCTGTCGGGCCGCGCAGCGGATCACCTGGTGGCGCTGCATGCCACGTTCCCGACCAATAGCGCAAGCGGCCAGCCGGCCAGCGCCTTCTACCTGCTGTACGACTGGCACAGCGGCGAAACCCTGCAGCAGATGCTGGACCGGCAGCACAAGTTCAGCGTGCACCAGGCCGTCAGCGCGGCGCGCCAGGTGGCCCAGGCGCTGGGCTGGCTGCACCGGCAAAACGTCATCCACCGCGACATCAAGCCCGCTAACTTACACCAGGGCGAGGACGGCGTGTTGCGCCTGCTGGACCTGGGCGTGGCGCTGAGCGGCCGCGAGCCCGAGGCCATGCGCAAGCTGCATGCGGGCACGCCCAGCTACATCAACCCCGAGCAATGGGGCTTCAGCCTGCTGGGCAGCGATGCACCGGAAGAGCTGCCCAACCCGCAGAGCGATTTGTTCGCACTGGGCGTGACCCTGTACCAGCTGCTGACGCACAAGCTGCCCTATGGCGATGTGCTGCCCTACCAGGTAGGGCGCTACTACCGTGAGCCCACGGCCCCCAGCCGCCACAACCCCGAGGTCCCCATCTGGCTGGACCACGTGGTGCTCAAAGCCGTGGCCCGCGACCAGCGCCAGCGCTTTGAGACCGGCGAGGAGTTCTTGCTAGCCCTGGAGCGCGGCGCCTCGCGGCCGCTGACGGCGCCAGCACCGTCGCCACGGCTGCGGCGCGACCCCACTGCCATGTGGAAGCTGGGCCTGCTGGTGTCTGCGCTGTTCAACCTGTTGCTGGTGTACTGGTTGCTATTTTTGCCGAAGTAGGCGCATGGATTTATAAAAAAATAAGCCGCCAGCGCAGGTAATATCTGCGCTGGCAGCTATAAATTACATAGCAAAAAGTATTCTCGCGCTGCGTGCGCGCCCACCTTTTTGCCTACTGCGGAAATGTGGCAAAGGATGCTGTGCATCCTTTCTCGCTTCGCTCGTTACGCACTGCGTGCGCGCCCACCTTTCTGCCTGCTGCGAAAGTGAGGTCTGCCTGCTAGGCAGCCAGAAATTTCTGACGAAACTCTCACGCACTTCGTGCGCGGCCTCCCTTTTGCCTGCGGCGGAAAGGTGGCAAAGGATGCTGTGCATCCTTTCTCGCTTCGCTCGTCACGCACTACGTGCGCGCCCACCTTTCTCCGCCCAGGTACGGGTCCAGCGGATTTGCATCACGCGCAGCAGCACCAGCATGGCGGCGGCGCAGGCTGCGAAGCCTACAAAGCCCCAGATATAGCTGCCTGCATGCTGCTTGCTCAGGCCCATGGCGTTGGGGATCAGGCCGCCGCCCAGGGCGCCGATCTCACCGATCATGGAGCCGGCGACTGCCGTGGACAGGGGCCAACGCAGCGGTACCAGCTGGAACAGCGCGCCGTTGCCCGCGCCCAGGGCCGCAAAGCACACCAGGAACAGCAGCACGGTGATAGGCAGGGAGTTTTCTGCCAGACCGCACAGCACCAGTGTGGCGCTGACCACCAACAGCACGCCGGTCAGAGTGTTTACGCCGCCCCAGTGGTCCGAGATCCAGCCGCCAAATACCCGCAGCGCCGCGCCCATGAAGGCGGCCAGCATGGTCAGTTGGCCGGCTTGCACCTTGCTCACACCGAACTGGTCGTAGAAGTAGCTGGGCAAAAAGGTGGTCAGGCCGATGAAGCCGCCGAAGGTCACGGCGTAGATCAGGCTGAAGGCCCAGCCGTCTTTCTCGAACAGGCAGGCGATGTGCTCCTTGAAGCTGGCATGCTTGTCCAGGTCTGGCGGCTCCTTGGCGAACAGCACCATCACCGCCATGGGCAGCAGGATGCCAATGGCGGCAAAGCCGTACACGGTTTGCCAGCCAAAGGCCTGGGCCAGCGGCGGTGCCAGTAGGGCAGATACCGCTGTGCCCACATTGCCTGCGCCCACGATGCCCATGGCCAGGCCCTTGTAGCGCGGTGGGAATGAACCCGAACCCAGCGACAGCGCCACGCCGAAGCTGGCTCCGGCAATGCCCAGCAGCACGCCCATGGCCAGCAGCTCGTTGAAAGACTGCACGTAGAAGTAGCCGAACAGCATGGCGATGGCGATGCCGCCCATCTCCACCAGCGTGGCGTTCTTGCGGCCTATGTACTGGGCCAGTATGCCCAGTGGGAAGCGCATCAGCGCACCGGCAAAGATGGGGATGGACAGCATCACGCCTTTTTCGGCGGGCGACAGCTTGTAGGCCTCGGTGATGAAGGGCGCCATGGTGCCGTTCAGCACCCAGATCGCGCAGGAGAACGCGAAGTAGAAGAACGCTGCCCCCAGGGTAGGTGCGTGGCCGGCTTTCAGGAAACTGCGGAAATAGCTTGGCTGTGTCGCCATGGTCAAGGTCCTCTAAGTTTTGCATGCCCGCTGCGTGGTAGCAGGGGTGGTCGTCGCGCACGCAAACGTGCGCTGACAGTGCTGCAAAGATACGGTTATGGAAATGAAACCCGCCAACAGAAACCACACGGCCTGCGCCGTGCCTGGTCTTGCGGAGGGCAATACCCTGTGCACACTTCGTTGTACGCACAGCCTGCCCGGGGGAGCAGGAATGGGCGCGCCGTTACGCCCGCACCAAATCATGCAAAACTTGTGCCACGCTGATGCGACACATTGGTGCAGAAAGGGCAGCGTGCCGGTGCGCAGCCTGCTGACACCACGCTGTCAGCAGCAGGTCTGCACCATATGGTTCTCTTTAACTGAACCCCGAAAGGATGCATCCCATGTCTACTCCCAACGCCATCAGCTGGTTTGAAATCCCGGTCAAGAACATCGACCAGGCCCAGCGCTTTTATGAAACCGTGCTGGGCAAGAGCCTGCACCGCGAGGTCTTCCCCATGGGCGGGCAGGACTACACGCTGGCCATCTTCGCTGCGCCGGATGAGGGCGTGAAAGGCTGTCTGCAAAGCGGCGCCGATACGCCCGAGCCTTCGACCCAGGGCACGCTGGTGTACCTGGACTGCTCGCCCAGCATAGACGCGGCCCTGGCGCGGGCACAAAGCCTGGACGCCCAACTGCTTAAACCCAAGACCGCCTTGCCGCCCGGTATGGGCTTCATCGCCCACCTGCGCGACCCCGACGGCAACCGCGTCGGCCTGCACTCCCTGGCCTGAGGACGCGGCCATGGCACGCAAGAACTGGATTGCCGTGGCCAGCGCGGTCCATGCGCGGCGCGGCTGCAGCGTTGAGGTCGGCGGCGTGGGATATATGCAGGTCTGCCACGGCAAAGCCTTGCCGCTCAAACGCGTGCAGGCCGGCGACCGCGTGGCCTATTACGCGCCCACCGTCACCATGGGCGGCAAGGACCGGCTGCAGCGCTTTGTGTCGATTGGCATCGTGCAGCCGGGTGGGCCTTATGCCTTTGACATGGGCGGTGGCTTTGTGCCGTTCCGCAGGGACGTGGCCTATGTACCGGCGCAAGAGGCGTCCATCCTGCCGCTGGTGCCGCAGTTCGAATTTGTCGAGTCGCCCGCCCGCTGGGGCTACAAGTTCCGCTTCGGCCTGTTCGACATCAGCGAGGCCGACATGCGCCTGATTGCCCAGGCCATGCAGGCCGACCTGGCGGCCTTGCAATTTCAAACGATTCAGCCTTCTGGCGCAGGCAGAATCTGCGCAGATAGCTATATATTAGATAGCGCCTCGCACAGAGGTTTGCAGCTTTCATTCCCGGACATCTGACCATGACCTTGATCCCGCCGCCGCGCCTGGTGCGCCTAGACACAGCCCGGCTACTGGCTGGCATCACCACGCGCACCAGCAACCTGGAAGAGATGAACCCCCTTACCGGCAAGATTCCGGCCCTGTGGGGCCGCTTCTTTGCCGAGCAGGTGGCGCAGTCCGTGCCCGGCTACACCCCGCAGGCGGCGCTGTACGGTGCCTACAGCGGCTATGCCTCGGACGTGAATGGCGCCTACGACCTGACTGCCGCCGTGCAGGCACAAGAGGTGCCCGAGGGCCTGCACAGCCTGGAGATTCCGGCCGGCGCCTACATGGTGTTCGAAGGGCAGGGCGCCATGCCGCAGACCGTGCTGGCCCTGTGGGCGGCGGTATGGCAGTATTTTGAGAATGCGCCCGCCCATCCGCGCCGCTACGCCGTGGACTTTGAGGAATACACCGGCGAGGGCCGCATCGCCGTCTACATCGGTGTGACGGTAGCCGGCAGCGGGGTAGACTGATTTGCTGCATTTTTCATAGCTGCTAGCGCAGGTATCTCCTGCGCTAGCAGCCTAAAAAGCTTAAAACTTCTAATATGCCATGCGCCGTGCCGACCGCCTGTTCCAGCTCGTCCAGCTGATCCGTGGGCGGCGCTTGTCCACCGCCACCTTTCTGGCCGAGCGGCTGGAGGTGTCCGAGCGCACGGTGTACCGCGACGTGGCCGATCTGCAGCGCCAGGGCGTGCCCATCGAGGGCGAGGCGGGCATGGGTTACCGCTTTGGCGCGGGCTTCGAGCTGCCGCCGCTGATGTTCAGCCAGGACGAGGCCAAGGCCCTGGTGGCTGCGGTGCGCTTGTCCCAGCCTTGGCTGGACGCTCCCTTGGCCCTGGCCGCTGAGGATGCGTTGGGCAAGATGCTGTCCATCCTGCCGCCGGCCGCGCGGGTCGCCGCCGAGAGCCTGGCGGTGTATGCGCCGCCCGCCAGCTACAACGGGCTGACCGCACCGGTGCGCGCCCACCTGCAGCTGCTGCGCGAATCCATAGGCCAGCGCCGTAAGCTGAAGATGGACTACAGCGATGTGAAAGACGCCCAGAGCCAGCGCACCGTGCACCCCCTGGGCTGCTTTTACTGGGGCCGGGTGTGGACCCTGGTGGCCTGGTGCGAGGCCCGCGACGACTTCCGCAGCTTCCGCGTGGACCGTATCCGCAGCCTGGAGGTGCTGGACGCTTCATTCCGTTCCGAGTCTGGGCGCACGTTGGCCGATTTTTTGCGCAAGGTGGCCTGTTAGTTCTCCAGTACAGTCCATGCGTAAAAATTTGTAAGCGCGTCAGGCGATAGGAATGGTATGGTGGCGGGCATCAAATCCGCAGTTCCAGTAGCCTGGAACTGGCAGAATCAGCGAGCGACTGGAGATATTTCGGATGTATTTGAAGGCCTTTCAATGGCGCTCGCTCAAAACCAGAGTGACCCTGAGCACCTTGGCCATTTTTTTGCTGGGCATATGGTCGTTGGCGTTCTACGCCAGCCGCGTGCTGCGAGATGAAATGCAGCTGCTGCTGGGCGAACACCAGGTCACCACCACCCAGGCGCTGGCGTCCGATCTCAGCAACAGCGTGAAGCAGCGCTTCCAAGCGCTGGTGAATCTTTCGGTCGAAGTGCCGCCCGAAGCGCTGGGATCCAAGCCGCTGCTGCAGTCCTGGGTCGGCCAGCGGCCCATCACCCGCAACTTGTTCAATGCCGGCTTTATCACTTACCGCCACGACGGCACCGTGGTGGATACGGATAAACGCCTGGCCGACCGCATGGGCAGCAACGGGCTGGACGACGATGAGGTGGCCACCGCCATGCGTGAAGGTGCGGCCACCGTGGGCCGCCCTTTCTGGGATTCCAAGCTGCAGGCCTGGATCATGTCGATGGTGATACCGGTCCGAGGCCCCAAAGGTGGGGTGGTGGGCGCCATTGCTGGATGGACCAACCTGGTTGAACCCAACTTTCTGGACCAGGTGACGGGCCAGCGCCACCCGCGTACCGGCAGCTATATCCTGATTACGACCAAATACCGGCAGGTGGTGGCAGCCACCGACAAAGCTCTGGTGGCGCAAGTATTGCCGGCTGCCGGGGTGGATGCGTCGATAGACCGGCTCTTCGAGGCCGATGGCAGTTATGGCCTGTCTTTGGATCGCAAGGGGCAGGAGGTGATGTCTACCAGCATGAAGATTGGGGCTGCGGGTTGGACCCTGTCGTCCGTTCTGCCCGCAGACGAGGCCTTTGCGCCGATCTATGCCATGCAAAGACGCATGTTGCTGGCGGCGGTGCTGTTGAGCTTGTTGGCCAGTGGGCTGACCTGGTGGATGCTGCGCCGCCAGTTCGCCCCCATGCTGGTGGCGGTACGCACCCTGGCCGATGTGTCGGATAAAGGGTCGGTGCTGCGCCCGCTGGTGGTACCCAACCAGGACGAAGTGGGCGCTCTGATCGGCGGCTTCAACCGCCTGCTGCAGACCTTGGGCCAGCGTGAGCAAGCTTTGCGCGACAGCGAGGCCCGTTACCGCACCATCGTGGAACGCTCGCCTGAGGCGGTGGTGGTGCAGGCTGGCGGAGTCATCATTTACGCCAACCCCGCCGCGCTGGACTTGCTGGGGGCGGCGTCGGCCGATGCCTTGCTGGGCACGCGCATGGACGACAGGGTGCACCCGGACTCCAAGGAGCTGGCCCACCAGCGTTTGCGCCATGTGCTGGAAACCGGTGGCAACGTGGGGCCGGCGTGCATGCGCTTTTTCCGGCTGGATGGCCGCGAGGTGGAGGTGGAGGCGCAGGCAACCTCCATCGTGTTTGACGGCGTGGACGCCATCCACACGGTGCTGCACGACCTGACCCAGCGCAAGCTGGCAGACGAGGAGCAGCGCATCGCCGCCACGGCCTTCGAGTCGCAGCAGGGCATGCTGGTCGCCGATGGCGACTGGAATATTTTGCGGGTGAACCGGGCTTTTACCGATATAACCGGCTACACCGCTGAGGACGTAGTGGGCCATACGCCTCTGGAGCTGCTGCGCTCGGACCACCACAGCCAGGAATACTTCGACAACATCACCGAAGTGGTTGCCAGCAAAGGAACCTGGCAGGGAGAAATATGGGACCGCCGCAAGAACGGTGAAGTGTTCCCGCAGTGGGTGTCGGTGACGGCGGTGAGGAATGCTGCCGGGCAGATCACCCACTACGTGGACACCATGACCGACATCACCGAGCGCAAGCTGGCAGAGGAGCAAATCCAGAACCTGGCCTTCTACGACCCGCTCACCCAGCTGCCCAACCGGCGCTTGCTGATGGACCGCCTGGCCCACGCCATGGCCCAATGGTCGCGCCACCAGCGTCTGGGTGCACTGCTGTTTGTCGATCTGGACAACTTCAAGATACTGAACGACACCTTTGGCCACCACAAGGGCGACCTGTTGTTGCAAGCCGTGGCTGCGCGCCTGAGCACCTGCATACGCAAGGGCGACACCGTAGCCCGACTGGGGGGCGACGAGTTCGTGGTCATGCTGGAAGACCTGGGCGGTGACCCGTTGGAAGCGGCCACCATGGCCGAGACGGTTGGCGAGAAAATGCTGGCCGCCCTGAACCAGGGCTATATGCTGGGCGAGCAAGCCCACCACAGCACGCCCAGCATCGGCATCACTCTGTTCGGCGAGCCACACGAGGGCATAGAGGAGCCGCTGAAGCGGGCCGATATGGCCATGTACCAGGCCAAGGCAGCGGGGCGCAACACGCTGCGCTTCTTCGACCCGCAAATGCAGTCCGTGGTCTCGGCCCGCGCCGAGCTGGAGGCCGGCATGCGCGAAGCCCTGGTGCGTCAGGAGTTTCTGCTGTACTACCAGGCCCAGGTGGTTGGCCGGGGTGAACTCATCGGTGTGGAGGCCCTGGTGCGCTGGAACAACCCGCAGCGCGGCATGGTGTCGCCGGCCGAATTCATCCCGCTGGCCGAGGACACCGGCCTGATCCTGCCGCTGGGCCTGTGGGTGCTGGAGACGGCCTGCGCCCAGTTGGCGCTGTGGGCGCAGCAGCCCGATCTGGCGCACCTGACGGTGGCCGTCAACGTCAGCCCGCGCCAGTTCTACCAGAGCAACTTTGTGGACCAGGTGCTGGATGTGTTGCGGCGTACGGGTGCGCCGCCGAAGCTGCTGAAGCTGGAGCTGACCGAAGGCCTGCTAGTGTCGAATGTA
Source organism: Burkholderiales bacterium (assembly GCA_026400275.1). Lineage (GTDB taxonomy): Bacteria > Pseudomonadota > Gammaproteobacteria > Burkholderiales > Burkholderiaceae_C > Rhodoferax_B. The sequence continues at coordinate 1,452 of JAPLPK010000097.1, read as the reverse complement.
GAAGACGTGATCGCCAAGATGGAAGCCTTGCAGGCGGAGGGTGTGGGCTTCTCGCTGGACGACTTCGGTACCGGCTATTCCTCGCTGTCGCACCTGAAGCGCCTGCCGCTGGACCAGCTGAAGATCGACCAGAGCTTTGTGCGCGACATCCTGACCGACCCGAACGACGCGGCCATCGCCAATATGGTCATCGTGCTGGGCAACAGCCTGGGTTTGGCGGTGATTGCCGAGGGCGTGGAAACCGAGGCCCAACGTGAGGTGCTGGCCGCCCAGGGCTGCCATGCCTACCAGGGCTATCTGTTCAGCCGGCCGTTGCCCGAGGACGAGTTTGAACAGATGCTGCGCAATGGCAAGACGCTGCAGGCGCCGGATCTGGGCGGTCAGCAAGGCCAGCCTACCTTGCTGATCGTCGACGACGATGCCTTCATGCTGGAAGTGCTGGCCGATTTTCTGGGGCAGGACGGTTACCGCATCCTCACCGCGCAAACCGCCGAGGAAGGCTTTGATCTGCTGGCGCATAACCGCGTGCAGGTCATCATGTGCGACCAGTGCATGCCGCTGATGAGTGGTACCGAATTCATGGAGCGGGTGAAAAATCTGGCACCGGATACCTTCCGCATCATGCTGTCGGCCTACACCGATCTGTCGCCCATCATGGACGCCATCAACCACGGCGCGATAGACCGCTTCTACACCAAACCCTGGCAGGGCAGCGCCTTGCGCGAACATATCCGCGAGGGCTTCCGCCTGCAAACCCAGATGCATGGCGGGGTGGTGCTGACCGCGCATTAGATTCCCCGCTCTAGTTTTGCTGATTACAATAAAAAAATAACAAGGCAAAACTAACGGGGACACACCATGACGAAAAAGTTAAAGCCTGACGATGACGAGCAGCGCATGACCGAGGCGGTCCGCATGTCGTCACAGGAAATCTGGCAGGCTGGCCTGCATGCCTTTGCCAAGGCGCAGGAAGAGGGCGGCAAACAATTCTCCATGCAGATCTTCGAACAGCGCGTGCTGCGTGCGCTCAGTGCCATCGGGGTGCCCACGGCGCAGGACGTGGCGCGCCTGCAGGCACAGGTCGATGCGCTGAGCGCCCAGCTGGCGGCGCTGACGGCCAGCCAGAACGGGGCCGCGCAGGGACCCGCCCGGGCGGCCAGACGCAAGTCGAGTTGCCCCTAACTTTCCGCATCAAGCCGGTATGTGCAGCTAAAAGCCCCGACAGATATTTCTAAGTTCGGGGTATCGGTGTTATGCTTGCAGGAGAATAAACAGAGGTTTCCTTGCTATGCTACAAAAAGCACCCCGCCGTACCCGCGAACGCATACTCGAACTGTCGCTGCGCTTATTTAATGAATTTGGCGAGCCGAATATCACGACCACCGTGATCGCCGAAGAAATGAATATCTCGCCGGGGAATCTGTACTACCATTTCCGTAACAAGGACGACAT
>JAPLPK010000062.1 GCA_026400275.1 Burkholderiales bacterium | reverse complement strand
GTCTGATGCGCTGTAGGCTGGCCAGGGCGCTTAAACTTTTGCCATGACCATCGAATCGACTCCTTCCGCCGACAAACCCAATGCCCGCACCGAAGCCGCGCTGGCCCGCCTGCACAAGGCCATGCGCGACATCGAGGCCGAAATCGCGGCGCACCAGGGCATCTACCCCTTCAACTTTGGCCGCGTGACTCAGTCGGAGCTGTGCCGACGCGCCGACGTCAAAAAGGCCACGCTACAAAACCCCGTGCACAAGGACACGACGCGGGTGGAGATCATGGCTTGGCTGGATGTGGTCAGCGCCCAGCTGGCCCAGACCCGCGACGGCACGCGCGAGCGGGTTACCGAGGTGGCCGATGGCCTGGCGGCCGAAGTCCAGCGCTTGACCCAGGCGCTGCAGGTGGCCGAGCAGCGCATCGCGCAGCTGGAGGCGGAGAACGCCGCGCTGCGGGGGTAACTGGCAGCTCCCGGCTTGCTCCTAAATAAGGAGCTGCTTGCGCAGGTATTACCTGCGCTGCAGGCCTCTTTTCTTTGAATCTCTAGAAGTGCATCGCCAGCCGTACCTGGGCGGTGAGCGGGGCGCTGCTGCGGTTGCGCACCAGGGTCTCGTGGTAGGTGTTGACCCACAGCGAGGTGTCGCGGCTGATGCGCCACATTAGCCCGGGGCCGATGCCGAGCACGCGTTCTTTCGCGTCGGCAAGCGTGCTGCCGTTGGCCTTGCTATCGCTTAGCTGCTGGAACAGGTAGCCGTTGATGCCCAGGCTGAGTGCGGGTGTCACCGCATAGGAGGCGGTGAAATTCACCCAACTGGCCTGGCCGGCCTGCGTGCTGGTGAGCGGGGCGCCGTTGTAGCTTTGTTGCGGGTTGCTGGAGGCCGGCTTGTCGTTCTTGAAGTTGTACAGGTAGTGCAGCCGCCAGCTGATCTCCCAGCGGTCGGCCGGGAACAGCGTGGCCGCCCAGTACGGATTCAGCGAGGCGAAACCCGCGCTCTGGTTGATGTCGGTGTGCTGGTCGTACTTGCCAGTGGGCAGGATGGCATCGAGGGACAGGCGCTGAACGAAGAGGGGCTGGCCTTGTTCGGTCATTAACGGCTCACTCTGCATAAATGCGCCGACGGTGATGTCACCCAGGTTGGTGCCACCGTCCGTCATCGACGCTCCCGGGCCAAAGCTGCTGTTGAGGGAAACCAGCGGCAAGATGGCGGTAACACCTGGGTGCCAGCCCGCGATGCTGGTGGGCGATGAGTAGCTGAGCTGGTTGGCCCACGAGGTGCTGCTGATCTTGGGGCTGTTGAACGCGGGCACGTTGTTGCCGCTGTTGTCCTTGATGGCGTTCGCCGATGCGTTGCGTACCCAGCTCAGCCAGGTCCATCCCGGCGCGCCCGAGAAGCCGTCATAGAAGCTGGTGCCGCCCAGGTTCAGGCCGGCGGTCTGGCTCACGGTTGGCACCTGTGCGCTTGCACTAGTCGCCGCCAGTGCGCTTGCGGCAGCTATCAACCAGGTGGCGTGGGCATGTTTCTTTTTCATCAATGGTCTCCTCCAGAACTCTGTGTTTCGCAGCGGGGTGCTCCGATGCCTGAAGGATAAAAATGGAGGGCGGATGCAGCTTGCTTGAGGGTGACACACTTGCCCAGGTCTGCCGCTGTGTCGTCGTGGTTAACCCGGGCGGGCTAAAAATGTGCAGTCCGCTGGCGGCCAGGATTTTGGTGGCCTGTCTCATACGCTGAGACTGTGGTTTGACAGGAGGCAGAGGTCTGCCGAATATGCTGGAGCAGAAGAAGGAGACACACATGCCCAGTCGCACCCACGTTTCGGTAGATGCCGTCAGCCCGTCCCAGCGGCTGCCGGCCTGGCACGCCTTGATCAGCACCCATGTGGGGCGCACGCCAGAGTCGTTTCGCCTGCGCGATGCCAGTCACTGGGAGCCTTTGGTGGGCCAAACGTTTTCCGGCAGCCTGGAGTACGGCATGCTGGGCGGCGCGGGCTTTTGCCGCCTGGTGGCTACGCCACACCGGTTCAGCCGGGCGATGGCCGCCCGGCAGGACGACATCCCCAGCCCGCTGATGCTGCTGATGCAGCAAAAAGGCTGTGCCCTGCTGGAGCAGGACGGCCGCAGTGCGATGCTGGAGCCAGGCGACTGGTGCATCCTGGACGCCGCCCAGCCCTTTGTGGTGGACCACCCGTACGGATGCGACCAGATCATTCTGACGCCGCCCCGCCCCTCCGACCCCGCGCTGGTAGACCTGATCGCGCGCACCCGCGCGTCGCGCTGTGACGGGCGCAGCGGCTCGTCGCGCCTGGTGCAAACCATGGTCCGCGAGGCCTATGGGCAGTTTGACCGGCTACCGGCCAGCACTGCCAAAACCCTGGCCGATGCGATCACCGCGCTGGCCTGGCATGCGGTGCAGGAACGGTTCGCAGCCCCAGGCAAGGACACGGTGCGCGACACGCAACGCAACAAGTTCAAGGCCTTCATTGACAAGCACCTGGCCGAGCCCGGGCTGTGCGTGGAGATGGTGGCGCAGGGCTGCGGCTGCTCTGTGCGCACGGTGCACCGCGCCTTCGCCGACGATGCCCTGGGCTCTGCCTCTGAATACATCTGGCAGCAGCGGGTGGCCCAGTGCGCCAGCGACCTGAAGAACCCGCGCCATGCATCCCGTTCCTTGACGGACATTGCCATGCAGTGGGGCTTCTCCAGCTCCTCGCATTTCAGCCGGGTGTTCCGCAGCAGCCTGGGGGTCTCCCCCAGGGCCTACCGCGCGGCGGCCTAAGACCACGTTCCAAGCTCAGATCGGATAGTGCCGGGGCGTGGTTTGCACGCTGAGCCAGCGCAAGTCGGTAAATGCGTCGATACCGGCGCGCCCGCCAAACCGGCCGACACCACTGGCCTTCACTCCGCCAAACGGCATCTGTGGCTCGTCGTGCACCGTGGGGCCGTTGACGTGGCAGATGCCGGACTCAATGCGCTGCGCCACCTGCAGTGCGCGGGCAATATCTCGGCCATAGACGGCGGCCGACAAGCCGTAGGCGTTGTCATTGGCGCAGCGCACGGCTTCTTCCACCCCACGGACCCGCACGATGCCTTTGACCGGGCCGAAGGATTCTTCGCTGTAGATCTTCATGGCGGGTGTGACGTGGTCGATCAGCGTCGGCAGCATGAGCGTGCTGTCTGCGCGGCCACCGCACAGCAGTTGGCCACCGGCCTGCAGCGCGTCGTCCAACAGCATATTGCAACGGTCTACCGTGGTCTGGTCGATGACGGAGCCCAGGGCTGCGCCCGAGCCTGCTGCGCCAGGTAGCAGCGTGCGCGCCTTGCGGGCGAGCCGTGCCACAAATTCGTCCGCAACGCTCTCGTCCACGATGATGCGTTCGGTGGACATGCAGATCTGCCCCGAGTTCAGGAATGCGCCAAAGATGGTGCCGTCCACGGCCTGGTCCAGGTCTGCATCGTCAAGCACCACCAGCGGTGCTTTGCCACCCAGCTCCAGCACCACGGGCTTGAGGTGTTCGGCGCATTGGGCGGCGATGATCTTGCCCACCTTGGTGGAGCCGGTGAAGTTGACGCGGCGCACGGCGGGGTGTGCAACCATGGCGGCCACCACGGCGCCCGCGTCGGCAGGTGCGTTGCTAATGAAGTTCACCACGCCCGCAGGCACGCCGGCGCGGGTGAACGCATCGGCGATGGCCCGGTGGGTCGCTGGGCAGGATTCCGATGCCTTGAAAACCACGGTGTTTCCGCAAGCCAGGGGCACGGCAATGGCGCGCACACCCAGAATCAGCGGCGCATTCCAGGGGGCGATGCCCAGGGACACGCCCGCCGGTTGGCGCACCGCCAGCGCCAGGTTGCCGGGTACGTCGGAGGGGATGACTTCGCCGTTGATCTGGGTGGTGAGTGCGGCCGCCTCGCGCAGTATGCCCACGGCTGTGGCAGCGTTGAAGCCGGCCCAGAGTTCGCTGGCGCCGGTCTCGCTCACCATGGTTGCGATCAGGCTAGCCTGGTTGCGCTCCAATTCGTCTGCCGCTTTTGTCAGCATCAAGCGCCTTTGGGCTGGGCCGGTTTGCGACCATGCTGGGAATGCCAGCTGTGCCGAGACTACGGCCGCCACGGCATCTGCTGGGCTGGCCGCCGCAGCGGTGGTGACGACCTCTTGGGTGACCGGGTTGCGGCGCTGGAATGTGGCCCCCGAGCGGGCATCGGCAGATTCGCCTTGGATGAGAAGTTGCACAGTGTTCATGGGGATCTCCTAAATGGTTTTGGGGGTCAATGGCGCCCAGTCGCCGTGAAAGGCATCGCGCAGCCGGATGGGTAGCTTGATCTGCGCGATGGGGCCGGCTGTGATGTCGGCGGCGTTCAACACCACGACAGAGGCCAGCCCTGTGTCGTGGTGGTCCACCACGGCCAGCAGCAGGCCTTCCGCGCCGGGAACCGGCACCAGCTGCGGCTCCTGGAAGGTGGTGGTGTCCGACAAGAACAGTGCGGTGACGCCACCCGTGTGGGTGTCAACGCGCACCAGGTGGTTCGAGCCCGGGCCTATGGGCCCAGCCATGAGCTGGCTTTTGCGGGGGTCGATGCCGCCGTAGTAGATGAAGCGGTGCGGGTGCATGGACACGCGGTCGTCGATGCGCGGCAGCTCCCCTGGTATCGGGCTCAAGACGCGGGAGGTGAACGAGGATTCGGGGCTGTCGGCGTCAAAGCTCCAGCGCGTGAGGTAGGGCGCATTGGCCTCCGGGTCGTGCGCGCTGCCGTCCCGCGCCGGCACATAGGGGAAGACATTGCGTGCCGATACGCACAGGTCGATGGTGATCTGGCTGCCGGTATTGAAGGCGTTGCCCACATGGTAGGAATAGCAGGCCGGCCGGCGGAACCAGCGCATGTCTTTGACCGAGCCGTCTCGGCGCATCACGCCTATCCAGGTGTCCAGTGTGCCGTCCCACATCCAGTGCGTGCTGCCGGCCTTCATGTGGTCCAGATCGCAGACCGTAGGGAAGACGGAGAAGATGACGTAGTCGCGCGTCACCGCGAAATCGTGCTGCATGGCGGCGTAAGGCGCTTCGAACCATTCTTCGCGTACCAGCGTGCCGTGCTTGTCGGCCACGCAGAAGGCCACGTCCTTGCTGGCATCGCCGGCCGCTTCGCAGCCAAAGAACAGCCATTCGCCGGTTTCCGGGTCCCGCTTGGGGTGGGCGGTGACGGTGCGCGAACGCAGCTTGCCGTCGAAGTCGTGCCGGCCCTTGGTCTCCAGTGTTACCGGGTCCAGCTCGTAGGGCAGGCTATCTTCCTTGAGTGCGAACAAGCGCCCTGCATGCACGAAGGCCGTGGTGTTGGCCGTACCACGGTCCAGCCCGCGCACTGAGGCATGGTCGGTGTACGGGTTGCGGTACAGGCCGAACAGGGATCGGTGGGCCGCACGCTCGGCTTCAAAACGCTGGGTGCGCACGTAGCGCATCGTGAAATCCACACGGCCGTCGGCAAAGCTGAATGCGCTCACGGCACCGTCGCCGTTGATGTAGATATCGTCGCCCAGCATCGGCGGGTATTGGGGGTCGGGGCCGCACCGATACCAGGTGCCTTGCAGTGCCTGGGGCAGCTCACCCACCACTTCCAGGTCTTTGATGTGGCATTCGATGCGCGAGGGCGCATTCATTCCGCTGAATTGCGGCAGGGGGGGGAACTGGCGGCTGGGGCTTGAATCGTTAGGCATGGCTAGGGATGGTTGGGTGGTTAGGGGGAGTGGGTGCTTGCAGCTTCATGTGGGGCTGAGCGGTGAAGCACTGCGGCGATGGCCTCCGTGCGCATGGCGCGAGGTCACCACCACAGACACGGCCAGCGCAATGGCGTAGACCAGGGCTGCTGCCCAGCCCACGTTTCTGAAGCTGCCGGCCCCTACGGCGAAGGCGCCGATGGCGGGGCCCAGCGCCTGGCCCATGAAGACGGACGCATTGGCCAGGCCTGGCAAGCGGCCTGTGGTGTCCATCTCGGCGGAGAGAGTCAGCAGATAGGTCAGCCCGAAGAACCACACCAGCATGGTGACGCAGGCGGTAAGCGCATACACCGCTACGTTGTTGCCGTAGACCATGAGCAGCGTCGCAACCAATGAGCCCGTAAACCCTAGTAGCTGGGCGCTACGGTGGCTAATGCGTTGCCCCAGCATGCCCGCTACCGCTGCGCCTGCCGCACCCGACAGTACGCTGAGTCCGAGGATCATGCCGATGTGCTCGGGCGCAATGCCGATGGCTTTGCCGATGCGCTCCTGGTAGATCCATAGGGCGCCATGTCCGGCGAAGAGCAGCACCACCAGCAACAGCAACAGAACATGGTTCAGCTGCAGGGGATTGGATGCAATCGAGCCTGTGCCTTTGTGATCTGCTGCCAGCCCATGTGCAGGAATCCGTCCACACACCAGCAGGCTCGCCACACACATTACAACGAAGCCTGCAAACACGGCGGGAATACCGTGCGCCGCAATGACCGGCGGCAGTATGCCCAGCGAAATCGCGCCCCACAGCAGGACGCAGATGTTGAGCGTGGCAAAGGTCTTGTCTTTGTAGGTACGCAAGGTGGTGCTGGCGTACACCACGGCCTGGGCCACGCCGCCCGCAGCACCCGACAGCAAACGGGCCGCACAAAACAGGGCGAAGCTATCGGCCACCATGCTCCAGGCGTTGGAGGCCAACAGAACCACCAGGGCGATGCGCATCAGGTGCTGCCGGTTCTGCCGATGCGCGCCAAAGGCCGTGATGGTGCAGGCCAGCGCCATGGACACCAATTCAATGCCAAACAGCATGCCCATTTGCTGCAGGCTGATGCCCATGCGGTCCACCAGGGCGCCGCCGAGTACGGGCTGCATTTGTATGGTTCCCATGGCGGTCACCATGCAGAGGGCCAGCGCAAACATGGTGGCCTTGCTGTCGATTTTTGTCATTGCGTGCATAGCACTGTCTCCGTAAATAGGGGTCAGGTAAGAATAGGAAATACGGCTGCATGCATCTGGCATCAGCGCGCCGGGATTGACTGAGCGTGTCAGCGCCGTCTCAGGGATTTCCCTGGCGCCCTGTAGTCGGCCCATGGCTGCATATAGCAAGGCCAGGCCCGGCGCGGGAAATGCGCTTTCCAGTCTCACCTATTGAGACTTTGCGTTGACGGTCTTGGGAATGGAGGCGACAGTCGCTGCACTGCTCCATCACCTTGATTGCCGCTATGCACAACACGACAGACCTGCAGGCCGCCCTGCACACCATCAGCTTGTATTCACCCAACCCGCTGGCCATGGCCAGCTTCTACAGCGCTGCGTATGGCATGTCGCTGGAGGCGGTGGAGGGCGGTTATGCCTGCCGTGGCCCGGGCCGCCAGGTGCAGATCACCACCGGCCCCGCCAACCAGCTGGGTTATGCGCAGTTCGCGCTGCACACGCCGGCTGCCTGGCAGCATCTGTGCCAACGCGTCCAGGCACTGGAAACCCAGGCCGTGCCCGCCATCTGCCCCGCTGGGGCCGTGGCCGTGCGCGACCCTGATGGCAACCTGATCGTTTTCACTGCGCCGGATCGTTTCTCCCTGGCCGGCAGCCATGCCGAACTGCCGGCGGCCACGCTGCAGCACTTCGCCTTGCGTACACAGCAGCTGCCGCAAATGCTGGCCTTCTATACCGAGCAGCTGGGGTTTGTGCTGTCCGACGCGGTGCGCGACGCCAAAGGCCAACTGCGTGCCTGCTTTTTGCGAAGCGACTATCTGCACCATGCGCTGGCGCTGTTTTTTGCGCCCGTATCGTGCTTTGACCACCAGTCCTTTGAAGCACCCGACTGGGCCAGCATGAAGGCCTGGGGCG
>JAPLPK010000238.1 GCA_026400275.1 Burkholderiales bacterium | reverse complement strand
GCGGAGCGCTGCCCTCCGTATGGGTAATAACGGAAGCGGATCGTAGCGTGACGACAGTTTTACGTCCTGGAGATTATTAATGCCCACGCACTCAACCCCCGGCCGTGAAAAAGTAGTCTATCGGTTCCAGCGTGTATATGCCGGTCTACTGACGGGCCACTCACTAACTGTGCAATCCAAGCGCAACGAGCCGGTGAGTCCATTCATGCAGCAGTCGAGTTTGGACAGCGCTTGCGGGGTCCATGTCGTGGCCATATTGTTGATAGTTTTTGATCTGGTCAAACCTTCGGCATTGCATGACATGGCCCGCCGTAAATTTGGAACCGCGGCCCTGGTGTGGAAGACGTTCTCGCACACATATTTTTCTGGTGTGCATGCACCGGAATGGGTGGAACTGGTTCAGAGTCTGGCGCTACCGATCCAGCTTACGCCGAAATACGGTGCGGAAGACAACGCCGATGGCTATGCCGTGGATTGGCTGATGCGTGGAGACATGGTGGCCTTGGCATTTGCGTCGGTGAAACATCAACGCACCAAGCACTGGTCGCTGGCAGTCGGCGTTGAGGGCTTAGTGATCGACAAAGTACACCATCCCGACACCCTGCTGTTGCTTGATCCCAGTGCCAGTGAGCCAGCGTTTGCAGCCTTCAATGCGCGTCTTCGCTTGCCGCTCACCAACGCAGGTCTTCGGTCTGCCAAAACGAAGCTGACCAAGCCGAATGACACTGACAAGAGCAAATCCGCCGTATGGATGTATGCCGCCGCAGAGTGGCACGACGAAGAGGTTCGATTGCTGGCCGCTGTACGTTGCCGAAGGGAATAACGGCACCGTCACCGATTTACTCCAGTCATTGACTTCAACTGGCTAGACACGTTGCCGGAATCGCATGAGCATGTGGCCCCCACACCCGCGCTATCTGGTTCCAACGGATCAACGGTGTTCAGCGCAACGGCGAACGGCGGTTGCCCTGCGGCCGGTCAGCGGATAGCGCCAGCGTGGCTTCATTGCTGCGGCGCTTGACCGGCTCTGTCTTGCGACGAAGCGGCTTTGGCAGATGGTCGTCCAGACCGGCCACCAACTGCGTCATGGACAGTTTGAACGACTTCGCCAAGGTGTCCAAGACCAATAGCGACGGTGCCGACATACCCCTCTCCATGAGACTAATGTAGGTGCGGTCTAACCCTGCATCGTATGCCAGCTCAGCCTGCGATTTGTCCTGCGCTTTCCGAAGCTCTTTGAGGTAACTACCAAAAGCGACGGACAGAGGATGACGTTCGGAAGCAGTCTTGCGTTTTTTAGGTAGTTTTTCTGTCAATGCCATCGAGGCAAAAATGCCTCAATGACGCATAAATATCGACGGAGTAAATGCTGCATTGTGAGAGACTTGTTACATCTTGAAGAATTTACTCTTCGTAGATAAGCCACCCAAATTAATAAAGGAAGAAAAATGGCGAGTGCTTTGAGAATATTGAATATCGTGGCTTTCGATGAGACTGGTAACGCGGTGGTGTTTCCCCTCAAGAAATGGAAGATCAGCTACCAAGCCAGACAGGCCTGTATTGAAGTGAAGTGCGATGGTTATGCCAAGACGTACAACCTGCGCACGGACGTGGTGGCGGTCGGTGTCGGCGAACCGACGAACAAAGTGTCTATCGGCAAAACCCTGGGACGCGTGGCACTCACGGGCTTGCTTCATGGTCGGCACGCAGCTTCGGCTGACTTGCGATGGGGTGGCGTGGACCGCGACGAATCTCAGGAGATTTACTTGGTCATGGACGATACGACCAGGGTCTGCATGGAAATGGACGGCAGCGATTTCGATGATTTGGCGGAATTGCTGCCCGACGCAGCCAAAGATGATGATGCACAAGCACGCGTGCAGAAGCTGCTGGAGCGCATCAAAGCGATGGTGGCCGACGGCGACCGTGTGCTCGACGAACTTACAGCCAAGCGTCAGACGCTGGACGCGGAACGCGTTGCACTGCTGCAAAAGGTGACCGATGGCGGCAGTTTCGATGAACGTCATGAAGCCAGAGAGCGCGAGACACAGATTGGGCAACAGTTAAACGAACTTGCCATGGTCCAGCGTGCCGTGCTTTACGACTTCGCTGTGATTCGGACAAGCCAGCGGTTGAAAGCTGAACAGGCGGAGAAAGATCGCCCGAAGCCGCCGCCCCTTATCGAAAAAGCAGCGGGCAACAAGCCAATGCCCCTGCCATCGTCGGCTGCGAACCTAAAGTTGGAAACGGTCCCGGAACGCAAAACCAGTTTTCTCAGCAAAGTGGTGAAAGTGGTGGTTTGGTTGGTCGGTGCCTTCGCTGGATTCATCTTCAACGGCTTTCTCGGCTTGCTACTAGGTTCATCCAGCGTTTGGTTCCTCTTGATCGTGACGCTGCCGCTCGGCGGATGGCTTGCACTCAAGATGCTGGCCGCACTGATGCGCCGCTAAGCCACAGCCTGGCAGCCATGGCTAGCTTACGTCCCATCGGCGTGCCTCTTGAAAGCACGGCCCGTTATCGTCATTTTTTTCATCCGGAGATTGGAATGCGCCAACTTTTTATCGGCATCATTACCGCAATGTGTAGCACCCTGTCGTGTGCCGGTGAGGACACAATCAACGTACAGCGATTCCAGCCGCCCATCATCAGCGACCGCGTGCCGCTGGATGGCGATTCTCGAAACACAGGCGACATGCTCAGTCGCGTTGGTCTAAGCCAGTTTGAGCCCCTCATTGAGTCATACAACGGCAAAGGACACTTGCTTGCCAGTTGGACGCCCAGCAAAGAGCGAATGATGGACCGGCCTACGTTCATCATTGTTCACGGGGGACACGGCGTAGCCAATGGGGATATTGAAACTGCGTGGTATCTGCACAAGACCTACGATGCGAACGTCTTGGTCCTGGATTCGTACTGGTCCCGTGGCCGCACCGAAAATTGGCTGTCTTGGAACGAGTTTGGTGCAAATATGCGCATCCTGGACGGATTGGCGGCTGCGCGCTTTACCAAGTCGCAAGGTGCTGATCCATTAAAGACTTATCTGTACGGCGACAGCCAAGGCGGATGGACGGTGCTTCGCATGTTCAGCGGCCACAACCTGGCACCAGAGGTCAAATCGCTTTACGCGGGTGGAATTTCGCTTTACCCAAACTGCTTCGCCAAAGAGCACTGGTATCAAAGAGCACCCAACAAGAGTACAGATGGCGAGTTCGCTCCACCTCTTGGTCCGTATGCGCAGCCAGTAATTGTGTTCACTGGTACAGCCGACCAAGCAACGCCTGTCAGTCAGTGCGATACCGACAAGGCGCTCAAAACCACCGAACGGTGGACTGTGTTTGAAGGCGGCACGCACGCATGGGATTTTCCAACTAATGGTGTTGGCCGACCCAGCGTGGATGGCAAGTGCAGCTACGCAAAGAACAAGTACAACCACTTCCCGATGTGCTACAGCGAATCGCACACACGGGTGATGAAAGAGCAGATTCAGGAGTACCTGATTCGCCACGGTGCGGTAGACCCAGTTGAATTGGCTGCGGTCAAGACGCCTGCAGATCGTGCTGTGCCGAAAAATCGGTTGGAGGTCAACAAGCTGAGCGAAGCTGAACGCGCAGCTGTGGCTCAGAAGATCATGGACGCGGTCGGCTTCAAGTAACGAACATCACATTCGTCAAAGTGTTGAATCCGATATCTTGCCAGCAGGCCGCGTCTGACTTGCCGGAATGCCTGAGTAGACAAATTTAGCAATTACCTGAATTCAGGGTCCAGATTGGTCTACAACGATCCAGCACAGTAGGTGCTTTTGCCAGAAACGTACGACTGACAAATCCAAGAGCATCCAGCAGAATTCTGGCAATAATCTGGCAACGAGGCCTAGGCAAGAAAAAAGCACTTAGAGCGTTACCACTCTAAGTGCTTGATTCAATTCAATAATCTGGTGGGACGTGCGGGGGTCGAACCCACGACAAACGGATTAAAAGTCCGCTGCTCTACCAACTGAGCTAACGTCCCAGCTAAAGGTATTTACACCTTGTAGCGAAGCCTCAAATTATAGCGTGGTTTTTACGGTTTTTTCAATAGTCGATGCCAATTGATCCAAAACCCAACCGGCAGCACATTGGCCAAAGGTTGCGGTCACGCTCACCACTGACCCGTAGCCGTGGCAATTCAAGCTGCCGTCACCATCGACGGCACAGGATGCATCTGGCGGCATCACCGCTTCACGACTGAACACACAAGTGACCCCAATCTTCTTTCCCTCGCGTGGAGCCGCGTGCTCTTTGCGCAACCGGTAACGCAGTTGTGCCAACAGCGGGTCATGGGTGGTGAAGGCCAAGTCGTCGATATCGACCTTGTGCGCATGGCGCTTACCACCTGCCGCGCCAACGCTAATGAAGCAGGCGCGCGTCTGGCGTGCCCAAGCAGCCATGCGGGTCTTGGCCTTGACCTGGTCACACGCGTCCACCACCGCATCCACACCCTGGGGCAGCAATTGCAGCCAGGTTTCAGGTTCGACAAAGTCCTCGATGCAATGTACGGTGCAGTCAGGATTGATCTGGGCGATACGGTCGCGCATAGCCAACACCTTGGCCTGACCTACGGTGGACTCCAAGGCATGGATTTGCCGGTTGATATTCGATTCAGACACATGGTCCAGATCCACAAGGGTCAGACGCCCTACCCCGCTGCGCGCAAGCGCCTCCACTGTCCAAGAGCCAACTCCGCCAATGCCGACCACCATCACGTGGGCGGCACGAATGCGTGCCGCACCCGGCACGCCATACAAGCGCTCCAGGCCACCAAAGCGCCGAGCCAGATCTACAGCATCCATTTACTTGAGCTTGGCTAGCCTGTCCTTGGCCGCCGAAGCAGCTTCAGATTGGGGATACACCTTGACCAAGTCTTCTAGGGTCTTGCGGGCCGAACGCGCGTCTTTCAGCTCCATCTGGCAGTTCGCAATTGACAACGCAGCCTCGGGCGCGCGCGGATGGTCGGGTGCCGCCGCCAGCAAGGCGCGGAAGTTGGCAACAGCCTCCTTATAGTCGCGGTTCGCATACTGGGCATTGCCCAGCCAGAACAGCACCGAGGTACCGTAGCCACTTTGCGGATAGCGCTTGTTGAAGCCCACGAAGGCGGTTTGCGCGGCGGGGAAATCGCCTTTGCGGAATATGGCCAGTGCGGCATCGAAGTCGCGGCTTTCCGCAGGATCGGCGTTGAACTCCTTGCCGTCCACGGTGACCTTAGTCGGTTCGAACTTGCGCAAGCGCTCATCCACCGACTGCGTTTGGTCCTTCATGCGGCGCTGCACATCGGCCACGTCACGTGCCAGCTGTTCATCCTGCCCACGCTGTTTAGCCAGATCGGCGCGTACCGAGTCAATCTGGCTCTGCAAATCCAGCAGGCTGCGGCGCAGCTGCGCATTGTCTTCGTTGGCTCGCTGCAAATCTTCAGCCAACTTCCTATTGGTGGATTCGACCCCAAGGCGGTTCGCTTCCACACGCTGACGCAAATCCAGAATCGCTTTGCGGGCCTCGTCATCGTCAAACACCCCGGCGTGAGTGCTACCTGCAAACAGCATGCAGCAAGCCCATGCCACTACGGCCAGACGCCGCACGGGGGCCGTCGAAAGTCTGGCAGTGCGAGTCATCGGTAGCTGATCTCTGCGCGGCGGTTCTTGGCCATGGCGGCTTCATCACTGCCCATAACCGCAGGCTTTTCCTTGCCGAAGCTCACGGCTTCCAGCTGCGTATCGGCCACGCCCAGCAACCCCAGCGCACGGCGCACGGATTCGGCGCGCTTCTGACCCAGCGCCAGGTTGTATTCGCGGCCGCCGCGCTCGTCGGTATGGCCTTCCACCACAGCGTGGCGGGTTTTCCCTGTGCGCCCGTATTGCCGGCCTGCGTGACACCGGCTCCACTCTTGTCCACCACAGGCACGTCGTTCAGCTTGACGCCCGAAGCACAACCGGCGAGCACAGCCGTCAAAGAAAGAGCCCACACCAAATTTTTCATTTCTATTTCCTCGTTAAATATGAAGTAAATACTGCGCTCAGGGCTTCATGAACGGACCCCAGTCCGGTTCACGGATATCACCCGCCTGGCCTGTGAGACGCGCCTTGATTTTTCCGTCCAAGGTAGACGTCATTAAGGCCTCGCGTCCCTGTTGCTGGGTCGCATACACGATCAGCCGGCTATTGGGGGCAAAACTGGGGCTTTCGTCTGCGCTGGTGTCGGTAATGCTTGTGACAGTAGAGCTGCTGAGCTCCATCACCTGCAGCTTGAACGCGCCATTGATGCGGGAGATGTACGCCAGCCAGCGTCCATCCGGGCTGATGCTGGGCGAAATGTTGTAGCTACCGGAGAAGGTTACGCGCTCGGCATTGCCCCCACTGCTGGGCATGCGGTAGATCTGCGGCGCACCGCCCCGGTCGCTGACAAAATAAATGGACTTGCCGTCGGCTGAGTACCGAGGCTCGGTATCGATGCCACTGGATTGGGTCAGCCGCCGGGGTTCGCCACCATTCGCATCAATCGAATAAATCTGCGAGCCGCCATCCTTGCTAAGCGTCACAGCCAGAGAGCGGCCGTCTGGAGACCAGGCCGGCGCACTGTTCGAACCCTTGAAATTGGCAATCAAGCGGCGCTTACCGGTGGCAACATCATGCACGTAAATCACCGGCTTGCGAGCCTCAAAAGACACATAGGCCAGTTGCAAACCATTTGGCGACCAAGCCGGAGAAATAATCGACTCCGGACTGGCCAACGCAGACTGGCTGTTTTCACCGTCGGCATCGGCTACCCACAAAGTATGGCGCGAGCCGGCACGGGTCACATAGGCAATACGGGTCGAAAAAACACCGCGATCGCCAGTCAACTTTTCATAGATCAGATCGGCAATTCGGTGCGCTGACAAGCGCAGGTCTGCTTGCGGCACAGTGATGCTTTGGGCGATCAAGTCCTTGGCCTTCACCACATCCCAAAGACGGAAACGCACGTCGTAGCGGCCATCGGCCAAGCGGGTGACACTGCCAGCCACCAGGGAATCTGCAGCCTTCTGGCGCCATACCGACACATCGGGCGGAGTGGTTTCATCCAGTTTGGCTCCGCTCGCATCCACCGCCCGAAATTGGCCGCTGCGCTCCAGATCCGCCTGCACAATGGCTGCAATCTTTTGCGGAGACTGGTCGTCGCCCTTGAAGCTGGCAATGGCGATAGGTAATTGGGTCAAGCCAACGCCAGATACTTCCACACGGAACTGGGCGAACACAGGCACCATCGCCAAAGACAACGAAACAGCTAGCAAATAACGTCGGCTGATAGATTCAGTTCGGCTTAGATTCATTGTGTTTTTGATTCAAACAATAGAGAGCAAAGTATTTTCCAAACGCCGCTTGGGCCTGCATAGTACACACCGCAAAGCCCATTGCACCGTCTAGAAAACCCCTTCTAAAAAAGTAGCTGCGCACAAATGCAACAAGCCCTGACAAGCCAGCCCGTAACATCGTCGTGGTTTGCCCCTGCTCGTGGCGCTGTCTAGCCCAGGCCTGGCTGTAAGACTCCAGCTTGCGCCAGTAGTGCGAAGGGGTAGGATAGCTGTCATGCAACAAAGGTTCCGTCAAACGCTTCACTGCGACACCTGGGTTGAGCACTACGCGCTCGTGCACCAAATCGTTACTAAACCGGGCTGAACCACGATAAAACAAACGTAGCACCCTGTCAGGCGTCCATCCGCAATGCCGTATCCACTGCCCGCAAAACTGAGTTAAACGAGGCACCTCATAAGCATAAAGTGGCCCATTTCTTATGACAGCCTGAATCTGCTGAGCAAGCACAGAAGAAACGCGCTCGTCCGCATCCAGAGATAGCACCCAGTCACAAGTGGCAAGTGCCAGCACCCTATTTTTTTGCACCCCGAAGCCTGGCCAGTCCGACGCCACCACAACACGCGCACCAGCAGCGCGCGCTAGCTCGACTGTATCGTCGGAACTTCCTCCGTCCAATACTATGCACTCGTCCGCAAAAGCAACGCTGGCGAGACACTCGACAATATTGAATGATTCATTGTGGGCGATGATGATGACAGACAAAGACATAACCTGATTTTATTGGACGGATAATTGCTCGCCCGCCTCTAGCTAGGCAACACTGTCCAAGATAAAAATATACATGCCCCCTACGTTCACGAAACATGCCGGCAACTTAAGCCGATGCGCGGGATTGGCCTGTGCCTTTGGTATACCTTGGTCTAACGCTTTTTTTCGAGTGGGCTTGACTGGCGTACTTATCGCACTCCCTTTCAGTGGCAACTTGCTACAACGCGCCCGGCAATGCCTGCGAGAGCCCATCGCCCAGCTTGCACTCATCTTGTTTTTACTGATTTTCGCAAGTGCTTGTTTAGCCAGACAACCACATGAAATGGCCATGTACGACCTGGGACACTATCGCAAGCTGCTACTCATACCTATATTTGCCATAGTATTCGAAGAATCGAATGACCAACGCAGGTTTTTGGCAGCATATTGCGCCGGAGTGTTTGTCTTAATGGTGCCAACTCTGATGGATGGCAGCGGCCTACTTCAAGCTGCTGGTTGGAACTTTACACAATTTCGCAACCAAGCCTACGAGCCTTATCGCTTGGGTACCCCAAACTTGGTGTACTGGCGCAATCAGATTGTGCATGGGTTCCATGTTTCTGTGCTTTTGGTCGCCTCCGCCAATGCAGCCTTACACTGGCCACGTTGGCGATGGCAACTGGCACTGCTGTGCGTCCTTTGCATAGCGGACATCTCCCTATTCATCTACGGCCGTATGGCATTGTTCAGCTTACTGCTGGCAATGGGGTGCATTCTGTCCTTGCATGTTGCCTCAGCGCGCGAGCGCGCGCTAGGAATGCTGGCACTAGTGACGATGGCCACCTCAGCATATCTACTGATCCCACAAGTTCCCACCCGCCTCAACACGATCTACAGCGAAAGCTCAACTTTTTTTGAAACAGGAGACGTCCAAACGTCTGCCGGGCAACGCTTACACTACTGGGCTCTTAGCTTGCAAATGTGGAAGGAAGCGCCCTTACTGGGCCATGGCGCGGGTGCGTTTAGACACAAGCTGGAAGAAAGCAACGACCCAGCAGCAAGTCTCGGGCATCGCCACCCTCACAACGAATATCTACTTCAACTCGTGGAATTTGGTCTTGCGGGCCTGCTACTCTTAGTGGGCCTCCTAGTCACGGTCATCCAGACAAGCAGACGCATTTCGGATCCATGGCTATCACGCTCCGTAACTGCTGGCGTGTTGTTACTGTGCCTTAACGCGATTACCGACGCATCGGTACACAACGACTGGGAGGGTTGGACATTTGTCATGCTGGCAGCCATAGCCTGCGCGTCGCGAATGCATTCGAAACAATGATTTTCCTCCCTTCACCCATACGCGCGTTGGGGCTTAGCTCCGTTCAACAGCCAGTTTCCATCCCCGTCGCCGGAAATACCAAGGCATACCTGGAAGAAATTGGCATAAACAAGCTAGGCTGGCGCGCTTTCCGGCGTGAATTGGTGTACAGGTGGAGCCAGCAAGATCAATTTCGAATTGACAAAATTCCACGCCAGAGCAAGCGTGGGCTGTGGATGTACTTTGGCGTGCCACAAATCGGTGATGCCTTGATGGACCTAGCACCAAGAAGCATCTTTCGTGAATTAGGTGTAGAAATAGACTTGCTCATAGAGCCTCCACTTGCACAACTATTCGAGGGCGATGCATGGTTCTCCAAAGTTTTACCAAACGAACATGCGGCCCTCGAAAACTCATACGACTTTGTGATTGTCCCTAGCTACAAAAACCGTTCATTGGGACCTAAGGCAAAACTACTCCCGCAATCCCGTTGGACATCGTTGCACGAACGTTTTACTGGTCCGGAATTTCATAGGGCACGCTTTGCAACCCAAAGACTGGTTGACCTTTTCGGACTTCAAACCGACGAAACGTCCTTTTCGTTTCATGCAAAACAGAAAATACGCTACGAGACAAATGAACACGCCACCAGCCTGCTAAAACCCTGCACAGTGGCATTGGCACTAGGTGGTGTAGATGCGTATCGTACATACGAGCAGTGGGTTGAAGTGGTCAACTTGCTAGTACAAGATGGCTGGAAAAATTTTCTGCTGCTGGGAAGCCCAAACGGAAGGCCCGCCGCCGAAGCCATTTGTGCATCCGGCCCGAAATCAAGCAACATGTTGAACATGGTCGGGCAAACCAACTTGCGCCAATGCCATTTTTTGCTATCTCAAAGCAAATTCGCCATCGCTGCAGATGGCGGCCTGATGCATTTGGCGGTAGCGGCCAACACCCCTGTAGTTTCCTTGTTTCAAAGTACCGTCCATCCGCAATGGCGACTGCCCTCGGAATGGATAGGGGCAGCGATACAGTCAACAACGTCAAGGGTCAACGATATACCAGCCTATATGGTCCAGCAGAGAGTGCGAGAAAATATCGCATGGGCACCTTGAAACACTCCCGTCTTCGTGCAAGTAGTCCTCGCCGACCGTTTGAACAAACTCTTAATCCACAGTTGCATCAGTGACCCCAAAGACCCCAAAGCCAACATGTCTGCACAAATATCACTATTGCAAAGGCTGAAGCGGATTACCCCCTACTTCAGCGGGCATTCTTCCGCTGTAGTTGCCGCCGTCTTGGCAACGCTTATCGGTGCGGCAACCGAGCCTGCGATACCGGCACTGATGCGACTGCTTTTGGACAAAGGTTTTCAGCAAGGGAATGTACAGTTGTGGATGGTGCCAGTTGCACTGCTGTCATTGTTTGGAATTCGCGGAGCAACCTCTTTCATCGCATCGTATGCCTTGGCCCATGTCACCAACCATGGTATGCGCCAACTTCGCGGCCTACTGTTCGATAAACTCTTGCACGCTCACCAAAGTCTGTTTCGCAACCAATCTGCGAGTGCGCTCACTAACACTGTAGTTTATGAAGTACAAAACGGCGCCGCAACCATAGTTGCGACGTTGCTATCGCTTTCACGCGATGCGTTGACCTTAGTCGCATTGCTAGGTTACCTCCTATATCTCAACTGGAAACTGACGCTCATCGTTTTAGTGATGTTTCCCTCGCTGGCTTGGGTCATGAAAGTCTTGTCTCGAAGACTGGACAAAATCTCCAAGGCCAGCCAGAAGGCAACCGATGAATTGGCCTACGTAGTGGAAGAAAATGTGCTGGCCCAACGCATGGTTCGGCTACATAACGCGCAGGAGGCGCAAGCATCTCGTTTTGAAAAATTCAATGATGAACTGCGTCGCTTGGCAATGAAGTCAGTGGTTGCGGGCTCCGCCATGACGCCACTCACCCAAATGCTTGCAGCCGTGGCGCTCTCGGCGGTGATCTGTATTGCCCTGTGGCAAAACGCCAGTAGCGGGGCGACCGTAGGGGGCTTTGCCGCTTTCGTCACCGCCATGTTGATGCTGATCGCACCCATCAAACATTTATCGGAAGTCGCAGGACCTCTCACACGAGGTGTTTCCGCTATAGAGCGTGGCTTGGACCTGATTGAAAACACATTCAATGAGGTCGGTGGCTCACAAAGCATAGACAAAGTCCAGGGCCGCATACAGCTGAAATCCGTCACGGTTCGCTATCCCGACAGCCAGCATCCCGCTCTCGACAGCATCGATTTGACCATCGAGTCTGGCACAACAGTTGCGCTGGTCGGTCGCTCGGGCTCCGGTAAGACAACGCTTGCCAACCTGCTGCCGAGATTCATTGATTGGACATCCGGCCAGATCACTTTAGATGGTATTCCCTTGGAACAATGGAGATTGGACGCGTTGCGGCGGCAGTTCTCTATCGTGAGCCAAGATGTGGTCATGTTTAACGACACCATTGCGGCCAATGTGGCGTTGGGCGCCGAAATCGACCACCAACGGGTGCGGGAAGCCTTGGTTGCGGCCAATCTGGATTCGCACATCAATGCATTGCCACAAGGAATCGATACATTAGTCGGTCACAATGCAACGCAGTTATCCGGCGGTCAAAGACAGCGGCTTGCTATCGCAAGGGCAATATACAAAGACGCCCCGATACTCATTCTGGATGAGGCCACATCAGCACTAGATACAGAATCTGAGCAAGCAGTTAAGGGCGCCCTTGCCCGGCTGATGGTAGGCCGCACTACGCTTGTTATTGCACACAGGATGTCCACAATTGAGCATGCGGACCGCATCGTGGTAATGGACCAAGGCAGTATTGTTGAGAGCGGTACCCACCAGGAACTGCTTGCAAATCAGAGCTCTTATGCGCGATTGCACAGTATTACCAGCACCGCCTCTTCAAACAACGAAATCGAGAATCCTCTATGACCCGCGCCTCCATCAGCGGCTTTACCTTTATTCGCAACGGGGTAGAGCTTGGCTTCCCGTTTGAAGCATCCATTCGCTCATTATTGCCCTTGGTGGATGAGTTTGTAGTGGCGGTTGGACGCAGCGACGACGATACCTTGTTACGCGTGCAAGCTATTGACGACCCCAAAATACGCATCATCGAGACAATCTGGAACGAGCGCATGGCCGACCGCGGATTCGTCTATGCGCAGCAAAAGATGATTGCGCAATACGCATGCACCGGCGATTGGGCTTTTTACCTCGAAGGAGATGAGGTGGTGCATGAAAATGAATTGACAGCCATTCGGGCCAGTGTGGACCGCCACCACGCCAACCCTGCAGTCGAGGCCTTAGTATTTGACTACCTGCACTTCTACGGTAGTCCAGACTGGATTTCCATTAGTCGCGGCTGGTATCGCAGTGAATGCCGAATGATCCGCAACA
>JAPLPK010000200.1 GCA_026400275.1 Burkholderiales bacterium | reverse complement strand
CGCATTACCCCGATTTGCTGCTGGATACCTTGCGCGCCAGCGCGCCCAGCCACGCGGCCAACAACCCGACCGTGGTGGTGCTGACCCCGGGCATGTACAACAGCGCCTATTTTGAGCATGCATTTTTGGCCCAGCAGATGGGCGTGGAGCTGGTCGAAGGCCAGGATCTGCTGGTGCGTGACGATGTGCTGTACATGCGCACCACCCAGGGCTTGCAGCGTGTGGATGTGATCTATCGCCGGGTCGATGACGATTTTCTCGACCCCACCGTTTTCCGCTCCAGCTCCACCTTGGGCTGCGCTGGCCTGATGCGCGCCTACCGCAAGGGCAATGTGGCCATCTGCAATGCCGTGGGCACGGGGGTGGCGGACGACAAATCGGTCTACCCCTATGTGCCTGCGATGATCCGCTTCTACCTGGGCGAAGAAGCCA
Organism: Burkholderiales bacterium; assembly: GCA_026400275.1. Taxonomy (GTDB): domain Bacteria; phylum Pseudomonadota; class Gammaproteobacteria; order Burkholderiales; family Burkholderiaceae_C; genus Rhodoferax_B. Next base: position 16,008 of record JAPLPK010000200.1, on the reverse strand, counting down.
TCTTGAAAAATGTGCCGACCTGGATGTGCCGCAAGCCCGATGACCTGGCCTATGTGCTGGACCACCTCGATGAGCTGGTGGTCAAGGAAGTGCATGGCGCTGGCGGCTACGGCATGCTGGTGGGGCCGGCATCGACCAAGGCCGAGATCGAGGAGTTCCGCGCCGCGCTGCTGGCCAACCCCAGCGGCTATATCGCCCAGCCCACGCTCAGCCTGTCCAGCTGCCCGACCTTTGTGGAGTCCGGCATTGCGCCGCGCCACATCGATTTGCGGCCGTTTGTACTGTCTGCCAAGGAAGTGCAGATGGTGCCCGGCGGTTTGACCCGCGTGGCCCTGAAGGATGGCTCGCTGGTGGTGAATTCGTCCCAGGGCGGCGGTACCAAAGATACCTGGATTTTGGAGGATGACTCCGTACCCGCGACCGTGCCTGCCGTGCACAGCCAATCCCAATCGTAGACACGTAGACACACAGAACAAGGAACGACCTCATGCTGTCACGCACTGCTGACCATTTATTCTGGATGTCCCGTTACACCGAGCGCGCGGAGAACACAGCGCGCATGTTGGATATCAACTACCAAACAGCGCTCTTGCCCCAGTCCAACGCAGTCGCCCAGGTGGGCCTGCAAGGTCTGTTGTCCATCAGCGAGCTGCTGCACCCCTACACCGAAAAGCACGGCGCCATCACCTCCCAGTCGGTAATGGAGTTCATGGTGAAGGACGAAGAGAATCCGTCCTCCATCATCTCCTGCCTGCGTGCGGCCCGTGAGAATGCCCGCGCGGTGCGCGGCACCCTGACCACCGAGGTCTGGGAGACGCTGAACACCACCTGGCTGGAAGTCAACCGCATGCTGAAGTCCGGCGAGTTTGAAAATGACCCGGCGCAGTTTTTCGAATGGGTCAAGTTCCGCTCGCATCTGTCGCGCGGCGTAACCCTGGGCACGATGCTGCAGGACGAGGCTTTTCACTTCCTGCGCCTGGGTACCTTCCTGGAGCGCGCCGACAACACTGCGCGCCTGGTGGACGTGAAGTTCCATGCGGTGCAAAGCGACTTTTTTGGCACCGCCAATGAGAAGGACCAGGAGTACGACTTCTACCACTGGAGCGCCATTTTGCGCAGCGTCTCGGGTTTTGAGGTGTACCGCAAGGTGTACCGCGATGTGATCAAGCCCGAGCGCGTGGCCGAGCTGCTGATCCTGCGTGCCGACATGCCGCGTTCATTGCACGGCAGCCTGAATGAGGTGCTGAACAACCTGCTGCTGGTGTCCAGCGACCCGGCCAGCGAGACACTGCGCCGCGCCGGCAAGCTGCGTGCCGATTTGCAGTTTGCCCGCATCGATGAAATCCTGGCGACCGGTCTGCATGCCTTCCTGACCCAGTTCCTGGACCGGGTGAATGAGTTGGGCGCGCACATCAGCCGCGAGTTTCTGGTTCCCACCACCAACTGAGCGGCGGAGAACTGGCATCTTACTTAGCACTTCTGGAAAGGACTGCCCATCGGGGCAGTCCTTTCCGCGTCTTGATTTCGGAGCCCGCCTAACGCCATGGCGTTGACCAACAGGTTTACTCGTTGGCTAGGGCGCCTGAGCGTGGGGCGCAAACTCACGCTGATTTACCTGCTGGACCTGACTGCGGTCATCTATGTGTCCAGCATTCTGATCCACGAAAAATACCTGTCCATTGATTTCACCCGCAAGGAGATCCGGGGCACGGCATACAGTGTGGCGGTGCGAGATGTATTGATGCTGCCGTTTCTGCCATCGCAGAGTGGGCAGAATGAAGTAGCGTTGCAACGATTTCAGCAATTGCGTGAAAGCCTGGACGGAGAGTTGAAAACGACCCAGGCCAGCCAGGAGTTCATTTCCGCATGGCGTATTGCCGCCCGGGTGAACGAGTCGGAGCGTCAAAATGCTTTGAAAGGCATGGTGCGGCAAGGCCGCGAGTTGCTCACCACGGTGGGCAACCAGTCGAATCTGATCCTGGACCCGGACCTGGATAGCTACTACGCCATGTCCCTGGTGGTGCTGCGTTTTCCGGAGTTGTTGGAGGTTCTCAACGACACGGTGCGCATACTGCCCAAGGCGCCTGCGGCGGACAAGATCCCGTCGGGTGTGACGGACCGGCGCACCGAACTATTGATACTGGCTGGCAGGCTGGATGCCGTGACCCTGGGGATCCGCTCCGACTACAACCAGGCATTTTCTGCAGGTACGCCGCTACAGCGCGCCGCTCTGGAAAACGGACGCAAGCTGCTCGAACAAAGGCTGAGCGCATTCTTGTCTGCCGTACAAGAGCTGGCCGATGGCAACCCGGACCCCCGGATATTGGCGCAGCTGGGCGTCCATTACTCCGAGACGCTGGATGCCATGGCCACGGCCTGGGCGAGCACGGCAACCGATCTGGACCGTTTGCTGCATGACCGCGTGGATATGCTGTTTGGCCGCATGTGGCTGCACCTGGGCACGGCACTGCTGCTGCTGTCCTGCATTCTTAGCCTGGTGTACGCAGTGGCTCGACAGATATCGCGGCCGCTAAAGCAGCTGGCTTTGGTAGCGGACGCTGTGCGCCAGACCGGTGACCATACGCGGCGTGCGCAATGGCATAGCCGCGATGAAATCGGTCAACTGGTTGATGCTTTCAATGGCATGCTGGCGCAGTTGGACGAACAGCGCATGGTGCAGCAGGAGACGGCGGCTAGCACCCGTGCAGCCCAGGCGCAGCAGGCTTTGGTGGAGGCTATCCCGATTGCCCTTGTCGTGACTTCCGTGCCCGACCACGAGGTATTGCACGCCAATGCGCCGGCCCAGCTGTGGCTGGGCGGCACCACCCGTGACCCTTGGGTGACGGGGCTGGAGCATGGCGTGCGTGCGCGGTTTTTTCAGCACCTGTCTGACCAGGGCAAGGTGGACGAATTCGAGGTGCGTTGGCGGGGGGCTGCCGAGCCGTCCTGGGCCGTTTTGTCAGCGCGCCGCCTGCAGTTTCAGGGGCGGGATGCGGTGTTGACGGCGTTCACGCCCATCAATGTGCTGAAGGTGATGGAGAAACGCCTGGAGTTGTGGGCCAAGGTGTTCGAGGCCTCTTCGGAGGGCATCATCATCATGGACTCTAAGCAAAAAATACTCAGTGTGAACCGGGCGTTTTGCCGCAGCACCTCTTACGATTTTTACGAGGTGATTGGTGAGCACCTGGAGTTTTTGATCGAAGGGCCGCAGGCCACAACCTTGGGGCAACACCTGGATGGCTTTTTGCAGGAGCGCGATGCCTGGCAGGGTGAGGTGAACTTTCTTAAGCGTTCGGGCGAAACTTATCCGGCCTGGTTGATGGTCTCGGCCGTGCGGGACGGCTCGCGTTTGGGGGCGGTATCGCAGTACATCGGCATATCCGTAGACATTACCGACCGCAAGCGCACAGAAGCACGGGAGCAGTATCTGGCACAGCACGACGTATTGACGGAGCTGCCCAATCGTGCGCTGTGCGTACTGCGGCTGCAAGAAGCCTTGCAAGCAGCGCAGCGCGACGGCGATCGTGTTGCGGTGCTGTTCATTGATCTGGACCGCTTCAAGATCATCAACGACACCTTGGGTCACCATATCGGCGACGGCGTGCTGCGGTCCGTGGCCAATAGGCTAACGCAGGTGGTGCGGGCTGGCGACACGGTCAGCCGGCTGGGTGGCGATGAATATGTGATCGTGTTGCGCGGCATTGTTGAACGCAGCGAGGTGCAACAAATGGTCGAACAGCGCCTGATACCGCTGATTCGGCAGACGCACCACATCGAGGGCAATGCCTTGCACGTGTCCTGCAGCGTGGGTGTGGCGCTGTACCCTGAGGACGGCACGGATCTGGATGAGCTGATGCGACGAGCCGATGCAGCCATGTATGTGGCCAAGAATACGGGGTGCGACATGCTGTGCTTTTATGAGCCCGAGATAGAACAGCTGGCCCAGCACCGGTTGGTATTGGAGCAGCACTTGCGCCAGGCGCTGGAGTTGGGGGAGTTCAGCCTGCACTACCAGCCTAAGGTAAATGCCAATACGCTCGATATTGTGGGAGTGGAGGCTTTGCTGCGCTGGGATAACCCGGAGCTTGGATCGGTGCCTCCTGCCAGTTTTATTGCATTGGCTGAAGAGACGGGCTTGATCCGGCCGATTGGCGCCTGGGTGCTGCAAGAGGCTTGTTCGCAGTTGGCGCGTTGGCATGGGCAGGGGTTGGGTACGCTGAATGTGTCGGTCAATCTGTCTGCACTGCAGTTGGCTGATGGCGACCTTGCTGAGCAGGTGCGCAGTTGTCTGCTGCAGCATGGTGTCATGCCTGCAGCGTTGGAGATAGAAATTACCGAGTCCGTGCTGATGGACAACACCAACCTGGCCGAGGAGCAGCTAGCGGCGCTCAAGGCCTTGGGCATACAGCTGTCCATTGACGACTTTGGGACAGGCTATTCCAGCCTGGCATACCTCAAGCGTTTTGCAATCGACAAGTTGAAAATAGACCAATCTTTTGTGCGCGACATGTTGACTGACCCTACGGACTTGGCGATTGTCCGCGCCATCATTGCCTTGGGCCATACCCTGGGGCTGAGGGTGGTGGCGGAAGGTGTGGAGGGGGAGCAGGTAGCCGGTCAGTTGAAGGCCCTGGCTTGCGACGAGCTGCAGGGGTATTACTTTGCCCGTCCCATGACCGCAGAGGCGTTCGCGCAATGGCTGCTGGATCGCCGGCAATCGCCGGAAAGACGGCGCAATCTTCTGGCGAGCCAGCTTGCTCAGTAGCTCAAAGTGACGTTCAGGCTGCCCGAGTAGAGCAGTCCGGCGCTCACGTTTTGAAGCGATTGGATGCGCGAATAGACGTTATGTACCTTGACCCCCGCCACCAGCGCCCCTGACGATGTGACGCTGCTGCTGAGACCTGTACCGGCTGTGTTGCCCCACACCGTGCTGAAGCTGGGGTCTTTGTAGACTTGGTAGTACAGCCTGTTGCCTAAATAGACGATAGAGCGGGTCGTGTCATTGTTGATACCGGTGCCCGCTATCGTCAGGGTGTAGTTGGTTGTGAGCGAGGAGCCACCAGGAATGCATGAGACAGTGATTGTGCTTGTGGTGTCTGTAGATGAGGGCAATATCGAGTTGTAGATGCCGAACGCCATGCCTGACAACAGCAGCGTGCAGACAACAGCCGAACTGGTGAGCGGCGTCAAAATCAGGATGCAGATTAGGGCAATGTTGCGCATAAATAGCCTCCGGCAATATCGTCTTGTGGCTTGTAATTAAAGCTGCAGCGGTTGCCACCCCATTCGATGGTGACTTCTGCCGGTCGGTCCGAACGCTCGAAAAATACTTCGCTGCGTGACGTCACTGCGGTGTGTAGCCGTTGCGTTGAAATGCTGACTTTGGCGCCTGCTGGCAGCAAATTGCCCATCGCATCGCGCACGGGTACTGAGATGCCGCCATCGCTGAGGTCGAACTGTGCCAACACTCCGGCCGCGCTGGTGGGCACAATGTTTTGCTGGTCACGCGGCATGGCGTATTCGATAGGCAATGCCGAGGTGTCCACTCCGACATTATTGGGTTGGTAAGAGCGCCCCTCGGTCACAATGGCCCAGCCCTTGTCGTTGGTGCGGGCAACTTCGCGGTTGTCTAGCAGAACCGGTAGGTTGGGTAGGCCCACGTCCACCACGATAAAGGCGTCGTTGATGCGCCGCGACATAAAGTAGCGACCTTCTGCGACCCCAACAGCACCGGATACGCCCAAGGTCGAGGTAAGACCTCTGCTATCAACCTGGGCCGCCACTCGCCAGTCTGCCTCTGCGCCACGCTTGTTCCAGCGGGCACCTATATTGGTTTGTTCACCCACAGTGCCGAAGGCTTGGAGCCATTGGTTGTCCATTTGCGCATCGGGCGGCGGTGTTGACTGGACGCTCCAACCCAAGGATGCTTTTTCGCGGGAGCGTTGTTGCAGACTGAGCTGCCCGTCATAGTTGTTGCCCAGCGGCTGAGACCAGACGAGGTAGATGCCTGTAGTGACCTGGTCGTTAATGGCAATGCGTTGCAGGGACAGGCCCCATTGGCTACGCGGGCCGGTTTGCATGCGGGCGCTGAGTGACGATACGTTGGTCTTGCGTTCTCTGCTCTCGCGCCGGTCGTCGATGCTTGCCGAAATAGACCAGCGGTTGTTCAGGTTGAAGCTTATGCCTGAGCTGATCGTCCTGCAGGCGCGCCAGAGGCGATCTGTTAACACCTCGGTGAAGTCAGTTGAATAGCAGCCACTCAGCGACTGTTCCGCTCTGATATTCGCAGAAAACTCCTGTGTGGCGTAATCATGGTTTACGTCCAGCCACCATTTGCCTTGCGGCTGTGCCTCTGAACGTTGCCAGATAAGGCCTGCAGAGGAGGCGCCTCTTTGCGGCGATGCTGTCTCTGCGGCGAGCGTTAAACGGGCTGCACCGTCTGCGGCTAGTACCTGGGTCTGTAGCGTGAGTTCCCGGTTGATGCCGCGCCGCAATGTTGCGCTGGCCACTAAAGGCGGACTGGATCCAACGCTGCGACCATCACTGGCGAGGACGCCCACATCTGCCGACCATTCGCTAGCGCCCGGTGTAAGCATTTCTGGCGCGTAGTAGTACGGCACACTGCTATGCGTTTGTACGCCGCTTACATCGGTGCTGATGATGTCCATGTGACCGAGGCCGGGGAACTGCGGCTGGAGTTCTATGCTGTAAGGGCCATAAGGCACTTGGGTGGTTTGGCGAAACATGCCATCTATGAACACATCGGTACGCTGAGAGCGATCAACTAATCCGTCTATGCGCGGGCGCAACACTTGGCTAGTACTTGGGCTTAGGCTTGCATTGCTGCCAATGCGCAGTCCTGTCAGGGGTAATCCGGCACCTAATGACGTGTCGGGCACGGAGATGCTGCCTGCTTGTATGGAGTAGCCTGAGCGCGGACGATCCACTTGCCATACGGCTTGTGTCAGCGTGCGGGAGCCATAACCTCCTATGACAACCCCGGCGGTACGTATGCTTCCGTGTCCATGGGGTGAATATATGCGGCCCTCCAGCAGAGCCGACGCACCAGGGTAACTGGTGAGCCATGTATCCACGTCGTAATTGAGGTATCCGCCTGTGGATGTGACCTCGGTTGCTTCACCCGTTTCTGCAAGCGCCGGCATTATGCGCAGTGGTAGCAACTTGCTGTTCTCTAGTGTGATCGTGAGCACGGTGCTGGCTTCGTCATAAAAGCAGCGGTCTTGCGAGCCACAAAAGCCGACGTGGGTGATTGTTTCGAACGTCCGCGTATAACGCCCTGCAAGACCCATGCGCCAGCTGCTAGCTTCGCTTTCAGGTATCCAAATGCGTGTGTTTGCGGGGCCTAGCTCCCGGTATAAAAGCTGGGATTCTGTCAATAACGTACCGTTTAATACGACGCTTACTACGATGGGTTCAACCGATGCAGGTGCCGGCTCCGTGTACTGCGCCAAGGCTTTTAACGGTAGTAGCCACAGGGCTAGCAGTGCCAGCCGGTAAGCGGATTTATTGCAGAGCGAGTGCGCTCTCGCGCTCATCGTCACCCTCCAGCCAACGTACACGGGAGTCAGGAGGAAGCTTGTCGCCCAGCGGTATGGTCAATGCCGAACGCGCCAGTATGTAGTTGCTGGGTAGTTCTAAACGAATGGGTCCAGATGTACCAACAAGCGCCAACTTCGCAGCTCGGACATGGATGTTGCCGTCATTTTGGGCAATCAACTGCCAGCTATCAGCCTCTTTATGAACGAACCATTTCAGTGCTTGTGGTGTGGATTCTTCAGGCGCGACAAATACGGGTATACCTATACGTAAACGCACGCCTATGCCCATGCCCTGCTGCAGCGGCGCGGGAGATGTCAATTCCGTGAAGTACAAGCGATAGGCGCGTTCCGTTTCACCTTTGCTTGGCCTCAATAGGCCAATTCGCAAGCGCATGCGTTGGTTCGGCGGCAGGGTGACTACTGCGGGGGTGACCACCACGTCGTTATCCAACTGGCCTTGAGCACCTTCGGGCCATACCTGGACCTGCGTTTCCACCGTGATTGTTTGCGCGCTGGTATTGGTGAGTAGAACGGACTGCACGCCGCGGTTCCCCCCAAAGTCAATCCGGGTGGGCAAAATGGTAAGCCCTCCCGCGATGGCGCTAGCGTTAAGGAGGACTAGCGCGAGCCCTGCGGCGCTGTGCAGCAGTCGATGTACGCCAAGCAACATCTCAGTAATCTACCGTTACCGTGATTTGGTCCAAGTAGCTACCAGGCGCGACATTCTGATTTTTGGGAATTTTCCCGTAAATGATGTTTGGGATGGCAACACCCGTGCCTACGCCGGATACGCCCAGTGTCGCGGCCACAGTACCAAAGATGCCTGTCATTGCTGGATCGCGGTAGATCTCGTATGTGAGTCGAGAGGTGCCGTTGCCCATGCGCCTTGTCGAGCCTGCGGCAAAACTACCGTTGTTCAGGCTGATGGTGTACGGCGTCAGCAATGAGCAGTTGACGTTGATGGTGGACGTTGTGGTGGCATCGGTAGCGGAGCCACCGTCGTAGGTGCCAAATGCCATTTCGGTTGCAGTGACTGCGCATGAGGTGGCAACGGTGGCCGTGACGTTGAAATTGGCGGTAGCGCTGGCGGCACGGGCGACGCTTGGCGGTAGCGCGGCGAAAAGGCTTATGAGCGCTAATTGCTTCGCAAGTGGCGTAATGCGCTTTCCATATATACCGCTATATGTTGAAGTATTCATCGCTGCACACTTTTTAAATCTATGTGCAAATGAATATATCAGCTGTATGTAACTTTATCCAATGTGGCTATGGCAATTTTCTTCGGGTTTGTAGGGTGATTTGAGAATTTCTAACGGGGCAGAAATTTCTATTTATATTAGATGTCTTTCATTTCACTACCGGGGGCATCAAATAGTTCACGTAACTTCTGTGGAATCGGTATTCCTAGTGCTTGAGGAAGGCTTGGAATGGGTTGCATGAACCATTTGTCATACAGTCGAGCCATTTCGCCCGTTTTCATCATGCTGTCTATTACTTCATTTGCCAGCGCTTGCAGTTCTTCGTCTTGGAGTCGAAACATCAAGGCAATTGGATCTGTACGCAGCACGCCATCCACCAAGACGTAGTGAGACGGATCTACGGAAAGTGCGCGTTGCGCAAGCAGAGATGGAGTGGGGGAGGCAACAGCATCTACGCGTCCTGATGTCAGTAGCGCAAAGGTATCTTTTGCTTGGCGTGCATAGGTTTCCTTGACCTTCTGCGCACCATTGCGGGCCAAGGCGCGTAGCGATGCAGCTGCCGAACTGCCAGCCTCCAAGCCTATTGTTTTGCCTCCAAGATTGGAAATACTCAGATCCTTGTTGTCGGCTTGGGTCATTACGCGAATCTCCAACACCATGGTGGCATGCGCAAGCAGAGCTTGCTGGAGCGAGGATGTGTTGACGGTGTTGCTACCGCATTCGATGTCTATCGTGCGGTTGTCCAACAATGCAAAGCGCGTCGCCAGGTTGGTGGGTACTGTGACTACCTTAATTTGCGGCAGATCGTAGCGTTTTTGTATTGCCGCGACCAATCGTAAGCAGATGTCGAGGTGGTAGCCAATATGTGTGCCCGATGTATCGAGATAACTGAGAGGAATAGCTGAATCACTGACGCCAAGAACAATACGTCCGGTGCCTGCAATTCGGCTCAGGGTGTTATCGTTGGCATGGCTCAATGTTGATATGCTCAGCCACACGAGAATTATGCTTAAGCTGCGCTTGAGTGGTGTCTGATGCTTACTTTTTTTAAATTTTTTTAGCATACTTTGATACCAAATTAATTTCATCATCAAATTTGATTATATTTTTGATATTAACTGGGCTTGTTGCTGGCAGTTAATGCCCTGGATGTTATTATTTTAAAGAGTTGGTGCGTGCATGCTTGGATGAAAGATGTAACCATGGCTAAATTTAGAAGGGTTTCGTGTTTTATTAAGCAGTGGCTTGCAGTCGGGCTGGGACTGGGGTTCGGCTTCGTCTGTCCGACCCATGCTGAATCTTCGGACCGCGCGGATGAAATTCGTATCGGCATGGTGAATGCGCGTAGCGGGCCCGTCGGTTTCATGGGAGAAGGCATGTTGCAGGGGGCAAGCGCTGTTTTCAATGAGGTGAACGCCAATGGCGGCATTTTTGGCCGCAAGATCGTTCTGCGTGTTGCTGACGATGCTTATGAGCCCGAGCAAACGCTTGAGCACACCATCCAAATGATCGACGATGAGAAGGTCTTGGCCTTGTTTGGCTACGTGGGGACTGCCACAGTCAACGCGATTTTGCCCCTGCTAGGCGAGCAGGATGTGCCATTGATCGGCGTCATATCGGGCTCGCAAAGCTTACGAAAACCCATCGTGCGCCAGGTGTTCAACCTACGCGCTTCATATTGGGATGAAGTTGATGCATTGGTCGACAGGCTGATGACCAACGGGGCCAAAAAGATTGCGGTTGTTTACCAGAATGATGGTTTTGGCTTGTCTGTGCTGTCCGGTGTAGACCGTTCGTTGTTGAGGCACGGTATGTTGGTCCACAGCACTGGCAGCTTTCAACGCAATACCACCGCCATTCGTATGGCTCTGTCCACAATGGTGGAGCAGCAGCCGGACGCGATCGTGCTGGCGGGCACCAATGCGCCCGTCGTGGAGTTCATCAAGCAGGCGCGAGGATTGGGGGTGAAGGCGCAATTTGCTACTTTGTCTTTTGTCGGCACCGAAAGGCTGCTGGAAAATCTGGGCAATGCCGGCCAAGGGGTCTTGATTTCGCAGGTTGTGCCTTACCCCGGGGATAACAGCGATTGGAAAATTGTGGGCAGTTGCCGCAAGGCCCTGAAGCAACAACTGAATGCACCTCTGAATTTCACCAGTTTTGAGGCGTGTATCTCCGCCAGACTCTTGGTGCTGGCTTTAGAAAAGGCCGGCCCCCAGCTTTCACGGGAGGCCTTGCGCAACAGCCTTGAGTCCATGCGTGCCTTGGACTTGGACGGCATGGCGATCAACTTTTCAGCGGACAACCACCAGGCCAGCGACCGTGTTTTTCTGACCCAGATACGCAACGGGAAAATAGTCCAGATCCGCTAATTGCGGCCTAATGCCGCGCGTTGTGGGTGGTTGTCAGCAGCTTGTCGGTATAGGCGATGGCCAGCGCACTGAGTAGAAATACGGCGTGAATGATGGTCTGCCACATCAGCACTTTTACCTCGTAATTTGCTGCGTTGATAAAAGTGCGCAGCAGATGTATCGATGAAATGCCGATGATCGCGGTTGCCAGTTTGACCTTCAGCACAGATGCGTTTACGTGGCTAAGCCATTCAGGCTGGTCGGGGTGACCGTCCAGGTTCATGCGGCTCACAAAGGTTTCATAGCCACCCACAATGACCATGATCAGCAGGTTGGAGATCATCACGACATCGATGAGCGCCAGCACGACCAGCATGATGATGGTTTCATTCAACGCAGTCGGAATGGTAGTGTTCTTGTAGCCCACGCTGGTAATCAGGATCTGCAGCGCGTCCTGGTCGCCCAAAGTGGCTTGTACCAGGTGCAATAGCTCCATCAAAAAATGCACCACATACACCGCTTGCGCGGCAATCAGGCCCAAGTAAAGCGGCAGTTGCAACCAGCGGCTGGCAAAAATAAAGTTGGGCAGTGGGCCTAGCGGAGCTTTTGGGGATGGAGTGCGTTCGGACATATGTGCGTAGCGGGTTGGTAACTTTACGGCTGGATTGTAGGATTGGGGATACTCGTAATCATTGCCTGCTTTGCATGTCAGCGGCGTGTAAGAGCTGAGATTCACATTACTGCCCAGTACATACCAACTACACCCTGAGGAGACAAACCCATGACCAGTTCCAGCTCTGCGATCGAGTCCGTGTTGATCGAGAACCGTGTATTCCCCCCCAGCGACGCCATGGTGCAGTCGGCCCGTATTTCCGGCATGGCCGGCTACAACGCTTTATGCGCCGAAGCCGAGCAGGATTTCGAAGGTTTTTGGAGCCGTTTGGCGCGTGAAAACCTGCGCTGGACCAAGCCATTCAGCCAGACGCTGGACGAGTCCAATGCGCCGTTCTACCAGTGGTTTGCCGATGGCGAATTGAACGCCTCTGCCAATTGCCTGGACAAACACATGGGTACGCCCACCGAAAACAAGACAGCGGTGATTTTTGAGGCGGATGACGGCAAGGTGACGCACACCAGCTACAAGGAGCTGCTGGAGCGCGTCAGCCAGTTTGCGAATGCCCTGAAGGCCGAAGGCGTTCAAAAAGGCGACCGGGTGCTGATCTACATGCCCATGACGCTGGAGGGCGTGATCGCCATGCAAGCCTGCGCCCGTATTGGCGCGACCCACAGCGTGGTGTTTGGCGGCTTTTCGGCCAAGGCCTTGAATGAACGCATTATCGACGCGGGCGCCGTGGCGGTCATTACGGCCAACTACCAGATGCGTGGCGGCAAGGAGCTACCGCTCAAGGCCATCGTGGACGAAGGCCTGGCACAGGGTGGTTGCGAGTCGGTGAAATCTATCCTGGTGTACGAGCGCACCCCCACGGCCTGCAATATGGTGGCTGGGCGCGACAAGACCTTTGCCCAGGCGATTGCCGGCCAGAGCAGCGATTGCCCACCCGTGGCGGTGGGTGCAGAGCACCCTCTGTTCATCCTCTACACCTCTGGCTCCACCGGCAAACCTAAGGGTGTGCAGCACAGCACCGGCGGCTATCTGCTGTGGGCCAAGCTGACCATGGACTGGACCTTCGACCTGCGTTCTGATGACGTGTTCTGGTGCACCGCCGATATCGGCTGGATCACCGGCCACACCTATGTGGCCTACGGCCCCCTGGCGGCAGGTGCTACGCAGATCATCTTTGAAGGCATTCCCACCTATCCGAACGCAGGCCGCTTCTGGCAGATGATTGAGCGCCACAAATGCAGCATCTTCTACACCGCGCCTACGGCCATCCGCTCGCTGATCAAGGCGGCTGAATCTGATCCTGCCGTGCACCCGGACCGCTTCAACCTGGACAGCCTGCGCATCCTCGGCTCGGTGGGCGAGCCCATCAACCCCGAGGCCTGGATGTGGTACTACAAGAACGTGGGCCACGAGCGTTGCCCGATCGTGGATACCTTCTGGCAGACGGAAACCGGTGGCCACATGATGTCGCCCATGCCCGGCGCCACGCCTTTGGTGCCTGGTAGCTGCACCCTGCCTTTGCCCGGCATCATGGCCGCCATCGTGGACGAGGTGGGCAATGACATTCCCAACGGCACGGGTGGCCTGTTGGTGGTCAAGCGCCCCTGGCCCAGCATGATCCGCACCATCTGGAACGACCCTGAGCGCTACAAAAAGAGCTATTTCCCCGAGGAAATGGGCGGCAAGATCTACCTGGCCGGCGACGGCGCGGTGCGCAGCGCAGACCGAGGCTACTTCCGCATCACCGGCCGTATCGATGACGTGCTGAACGTGTCCGGCCACCGCATGGGCACCATGGAGATCGAGTCGGCCCTGGTGTCGCATACCGCTCTGGTGGCCGAAGCCGCGGTGGTGGGCCGCCCGGATGACCTGACAGGCGAGGCCATCTGCGCCTTCGTGGTGCTCAAGCGCGGCTGCCCGACGGGCGACGAAGCCAAGAAGATTGCCAACGAGTTGCGTGCCTGGGTGGGCAAGGAAATTGGGCCCATCGCCAAGCCCAAGGACATCCGTTTTGGCGACAACCTGCCCAAGACCCGCAGCGGCAAGATCATGCGCCGTCTGCTGCGCAACCTGGCCAAGGGCGAAACCGTCACGCAAGACACATCGACGCTGGAGAACCCGGCGATCCTGGGTCAGCTGGGGCAAACCTATTAATTGGTTTTGCTATATTTTGTGTAGCTGCTGGCGCAGGTAATATCTGCGCCAGAGGCCTAAAATGCTTAAAAGCCCGCGCACATGCTGCGGGCTTTTTTTATGGCTGGTCTCTTGCCTTATTTCAGCGTCAGCACCCAGGCCGCCAGCTTTTTGGCATCGGCCTCACTGACGCGCTCATTCGCCGGCATGGGCAGGGGGCCCCAGTTGCAGACGCCGGATTTGCAAACGCTGCCTTTGCGGATGGTGTTGGCTAGGCGGTCGGCGGCGGTCTTGTCGGCCTGGTATTTGGCGGCGATGTCTTTGAACGCTGGCCCTACCTTTTTTCTATCGACGGAGTGGCAGCCCAGGCAGTTCTGGGATGTTGCCAGCGCCAAGTCTGCCAGGGCGGGGCTGGCCACGCTGCAGGCCAGCATCAAACTTAGCAGAGTGCGTTGCATTTTCGAGAGTGGGCTTGGAGTACAGTGATTGGTGAAAATTGTAGGCGACGTGGATTGCGGCGCAGGTCTGTACCAGGAGGCGAAGATGTGGTCCTTGTTCATTGGGGTAGTGGCCTTGGCCATGAAGTACCTGGAGGTGGCCCCGGTGGCGGGTTGGAGCTGGTGGATTGTGTTGGCCCCGTTTGCCCTGGCCGCTTTGTGGTGGACATGGTCAGACTCCAGCGGTCGTACCAAGCGCAAGGTCATGCAGCGTGAAGACAAGCGCAAACAGGCGCGTATCGACAAGCAGCGTGACGCCATGGGCCTGCCGCCCAAGCGGCCTCGCTGAATCTGCTCGCGGCAAGTAAAAAAGCCGAAGACCTTGCGGCCTTGGGCTTTTTTTATGGCGCCAAGCGATTAATACGCGTCCAGCACCGCGCCCTTGCTGGCGCTGGATGCATTGAAGGCGAACTTGGCCTGTACGCCACGGGTGTAGCGCGAATAGGGCCGCAAGCACGCCCGCATCGATAAACACAAACAGGCCATGGACACCAAGCGCAAGAGCCCGCGTTGAGTTTGAAACAGGATGGCTAAGCTGTTAGGCGGGCTCGCCGAGGTTTCCATTGCAATGCTCTCTTCTCCACCAGGTGCCATGATGCAAATGCTAACGCCAGAGTTACAACTAGCGTGAGCCCCAAAACCATGTGCCATGAGAGCTTGTCGCGGTACAGCCAGATGAGTGTTTGCTGCACGGGAAATGCGTAGATATAGACCCCGTAGGACAGATCGCCAAATCGACCAGTACGCCGAAGAATTGGTGTGCTGGCACTGCAGAACATCACTGCTGTCGTGGGTACCACTAGCCACAATGCCAAGAGATTGCTGTCTACGGCTACTGCAGCGAAAGCCAGAACCCAGCAAGCCCCAAGCAATAATCTGGCTTGCCGAGGTCTCTCATGTAGGCCAAATACAGCCCACAATGTTCCAGCCATGAAGAACATGCCGAATTCGAGTGGGTAGCGTCGTTCAACAGACAGATGCCATGGGTTATGCCACGCGCTGCCAGCTTGGGGAAGCGCCATATACGTCAAGGTAAAGAAGAGCATCATGGCCATCAATACCCATCGCCAGCGGTAATGCATTAGGCCAACGCAGCCCAGCAGACCTAACACCAAATAACACCGAAGCTCAAGTGGCAAAGTCCATAGCGAACCGTTCACCGGATCGGGAAACGTGTTGCCATTAAAACTTAACGGCAAATCCATTTGGAGCTTAAAAATCAGGCTTTTGAAATACCTGAGAAATGCAGGATCAGCGATATAGTCCCGCAGCGGCAACGTGCTGACCAACGGACCCAGCACCAATGCGGCGAGCAAGGTCACGACGGCCAGGCCAGGCCAGATGCGCAGCAGGCGTTTGGCCGCAAATCGACCTGCATGGGGGTCTGCATTCCAACTCCGCGTTACCAGGAAGCCGCTGATGGAGAAGAAAACCAGCACGCCCAAGCCCCCCAAACTGTGAACGCCCAGCACACCGGGCTCGGGCAAGCCCCACAAAGCGTGTTGGTGCGAAAACAGCACACACAAAGCCGCCGCCAGCCTGACAGCATCGAAATTATTCGATGGATGGACAAGGGCTGGCGGTTCGGCGATTGCACCTTTGTAGCTGGACACTATCAATACGCGTCCAGTACCGCGCCCTTGCTGG
>JAPLPK010000218.1 GCA_026400275.1 Burkholderiales bacterium | reverse complement strand
GCCGCGCATAGTCGCGCCACACGCCTGCTACAAAAAAAGTAGCTGTTGGCGCAGATGATTTCTGCGCTAGAGCCTCAAAAGTCTTGGAAAGCGGAGCGAACACCGTACCCGGCCGCGCGCCGTACAAATCCACCATGGGTTCGCTCACATAGATGCCGACCTGCCCCGCAGGCACGGGCAGGGCCGTGCCTACCAGCGGCAGGCTGCGTGCCGGGTCGCCGATGCTGCGGGCCAGTAGCGCCACGGTGGGTTGGCCTGGTGCCAGCAACCGGGAGCGTATGCGCAGGCTGCTGGCGCGCTGCACGCCGGGCACCTGTGCCACTGCCTGCACAAAGGCGGGCGGCAGGGCCAATGCGTCGTTGCCCGCACCACCGCTGCCGCTGCGCAGGTACAGGTCGGCCGGCAGCACCACGTCCAGCCATTGCACCATGGAGTCGCGGAAGCTGGCGACCATCACCGTCAGCGCCACCGCCAGGCTTAGCGATGCCACCACGCCGCTGACTGCAACAGCCGCGCTCTGGCGTACCCGACGCGCACGTTCTATGGCCAGCATAGGCAGCAGCCGATGCGCCAGCAAAGGTGCTAGCCGGTCATACAGCGCGGCAATCAACCAGGGCAGGGCGGTGATGCCGCCCACCAGCAACAGGGCCACAGAAACGTAGGCGCCCAGTGGTATGGCGAATATCGGTGGCAGGCAGGCCAGTAGCAGGCCCAGGCCCAGTAGGGCCAGGCTGGCCCAGTGGGTGCCGCTGCGGCCCAGGTCGGCACCCAGGCCCTTGAGGGTTTGCGCCGGCGGCAGGCGTTGGGCCGCGCGGGCCGGCCACCAGCCACCCACCAAAGCGGCGGCTACGCCCAGGCTGCCATAGATGAGTGCCGCCCAGGTGCTCCATTGCAGTGGCGGGGCCTCGCCAGAAAAGTAGCCGCCGCCCAGGTCGCCACCCAGCCAGCGCAGCGCAAGTGCGGCCAGGCCGGTGCCCAGCGCCAGGCCGGCCAGGCTGCCGATGATGCCCAGCACCAGCGACTCCGTGAGTACCAGCTGCAGCCGTTCGCGCCCGGTCAGGCCCAGCACGCCCAGCAGCGCAAACTGCTGCGCGCGTTTTGCCACGCTCAGAGACAGCACCGAAAACACCAGAAACGCCCCGGTGAACAGCGCCACCAGGGCCAGCACCGTCAGGTTGACGCGGTAGGCGCGCGACAGGTTGTCCACCCGCTGGGCTGCATCGCCCGGCTCGGCGGCGGTGATGCCCGGCGGCAGTGCCAGTGTGCGCAGCAGGGCTGCCCGGTCGGTGCCGGGGCGCAGGCGCAGGTCGATGCGTGACAGCTGGCCCTGGCGCTGGAAGGTTTGCTGGGCCGCGCCAATATCCATCACCACCAGCGCCGGGCCGGTGGCATTCACTGTGCCGGCCACAGTCAAAGGCGTGGCAGCGCCCGCCAGCTGCAGCGTGCTGCGCGCCCCCAGGGCCTGGCGGGCTGCGGGGTTCAGGAAGATGGAGTCAGGCGCGAACAGGGCCAGGCGCTCCGCCTGGGCTGAGGGCACGGGCATCAAGCCCGGCGCGACCGTGCTGACCACCAGGGCATCTACGCCCAGCAGTTTGATGGAGATGCGCTGGCCGCTGATGTCGGTTGCGAAGCTGGACAGCTCCAGCACCGGGCTGGCCACGGCCACGTCCGGGTGCTGGGCTACGCGGGCAAAAATGGACTCGTCAAAATGGCTCTGGCTGGCACGCAGCTCCAGGTCGGGTTGGCCGCCCACTGAGCGCACGGCGCTGGAGAATTCGCTCAATGCCGAGGCATTGATCAGCTGCACCGAGAACGCCAGCGCCACGCCCAGCATGACGGCGACCACGGCGGCGGCATTGCGCCAGGGGTGGTGCTTCAGCTCCTGCCAGGAAAAGCTTTTCAGCAGTGCGCGTAGCGGCGAGGACAGAGATGGCGGGGGGCGAACAGGCATGCCTGCCATGATAGTGCCCGGGCTCGTCAAGCCGGGCTGACCAAAGCCTGCAGCTGCGCGCGCAGTCCGCTCCAGCCCTGCAGCGCCGGGGCGGCCTGGCCGGTGTGGCAGAGGTTCTCCAGCGCCCAGGCCTGGGCCGACAGATCGGCATAGCCCAGAGTTTGCAGCACACTTTTCAGGCTGTGGGCGATGCGGCGCAGAGCGGGCAGGTCGAGTGGCGTGCAGGCCGCATTGCCGGCTTGGATATCGTGCGGAAACTGCAGCAGGCAGGCGGCGCGGTAGCTGTGGAACAGCTCCAGGTCACCCGCGAAATAGGTGTCGGCGGCGTGCCGGTCGTCTGGCGCTAGCGGGGCTGTTGCTTCACTTGCACTGGGCTGCACATCGTTCAGGGCCTCCATCACGCTGTCTTCTAGCAGTTGCAAAGATACGGGCTTGGACAACATGCGCCACACGTTCAAAGGGGCCAGCTTGGCGCGGACTTCCGGCGTCAGGCCGGCGCTGAGAACCATGGTCTTGGCCTGGGCCTGCAGGGCTGGTTTGGATTGCAGGTTTTGCAGCAGGTCTATGCCGGAGGCGCCCGACAGCATCAAGTCGGTGATGATGAGCTGAACTTGCGTACCGGCCAATAGCTCCAGCGCGGCAGGTACGCCATCGCATTCCAGCAGCTGGAGCGGCAACTGCTCCAGGGCCATGCGCACAAAGCGCCGTAGCAACGGGTCGTCTTCTACCAGCAGTACGCGCGGCGTGTCCATGCCGGTGGTCAGAGCACCAACTGCTGCAGGTTTTGCAGGCTCTGCGCGAGCAGCGGTGGCAGTTCGGCGACCAGGCGGGGTTTGTGCACCACGGGCACGCCGTCCAGCGCAAAAGCGTAGGGCGTGAGTTCGCTGGGGTCCAGCGAAGTGATGACGATGACCTGCAAATTTCGGAACAGTGGGTTGGCGCGCAGGCCGGTCAGCAGGGTGGCTCCGTCTATGCCTGGTAGCAGCAGGTCCACCATCAGCACATCGGGCTGGAACTGCCCGGCCATGATCAGCCCGGCAATACCGTCGGATGCGGTACGCAACTCCAGCGCCGGAAACTGCCGCTGCAGCAGCAGCGTGACCAGGTTCTGGAAGTGCATGGAGTCTTCAATCAACAGTACCTTGGTGGGCGGGCTGCCGCCATGGCGCGGCATGTCCTGCGCCGGGTTAGCCGAGCCGTCACCTGGGCGGACGGTTTGACCGCCAGCACGCCAGCGCTCTACGGATTGGCGGGAGATACGGCGGTGGCCGCCGGGCGTCTTCCAGGCTTGTAGCTCGCCCCGGTCCACCATGAGTTGCACGGAGCGAACCGCCAACCCCAGCATGCGCGCTACGTCCAAGGTTGTGAGGTTGTCGCCGGGGGGGAGGGTGGTAGCCGTCTGAATGTCAGTGTCCATTTGCGGATTCTAACGAATGCATCAACTTTTGTTAATTAATTCACTTGAAAATGATAATTTCGGAATATATGATAGCGACATTGCGTTTTTAATCTTTCTATCGTTTCAAGGGTCCCAAAATGAAAAAAATACTGATCGTGGATGACCATGCCGATATCCGTCGGCTGATCCGTATGACCTTGGAATTCGAGGCCTACCAGGTGTTCGAGGCCGAAGACGGTGAAGGCGCACTGGCCGTCGCCATGCAAGAGCAACCTGACCTGGTGTTACTGGACGTGATGATGCCCGGCTCGGTGAATGGCTTGGAAGTGTGCGGTACGCTGAAGTCGCTGCCCCAGCCGCCACGCATTCTGCTGCTGACAGCCCGTGGCCGCAGCGAAGATCTGGAGGCGGGCCTGCAGGCCGGCGCCGACGCGTATATGGTCAAACCCTTCAGTCCGCTGAAATTGATGGAAACGATAGACCAGCAGTGGGAAACGTAAGCCCGCTGGCCGCGGCGAAGGAGCACAACATGAACACCTTGGATAAAAACAGTTTTTCTGATTCCGCAAGTCTGCAGATGCAAAAACTGATCGAAGATTTTGGTCGCATGTACCGGGAACGAAATGAGGCTTTGGAAGAGGTGGCACGAGCCCACCACGAGGCCTTGTTTCGGCTGTCACTGGCTGCCGATCTGAAGGACGACGACACCGGGGTGCACATCATCCGCATCGGCTATCTTTCAGAGGCACTGGCCTTGGTGCTGGGCCAGAGTCCGGCCATGGCCCGCATGTTGCGCAAAGCAGCGCCCATGCACGACATCGGCAAGATCGGCATACCGGACGCTGTGCTGAAGAAGCCCGGGGCATTTTCGTCGCAGGAGCGTGTCACCATGAACCAGCATTCGGAAATGGGGGCCGAGATTCTGGGGCGTTCGCGTATTCCGCTGTTCCAGCTTGCCGCCGAATTGGCCTTGGCCCACCATGAGCGTTGGGACGGCACAGGCTACCCTGCGGGGCTGCAAGGCGAGGCTATTCCATTGACGGGGCGCATTGTGGCGGTGGTGGATTTTTTTGACGCGCTGACCATGGACCGCTGCTACCGTCTGGCCTTTGCCGACGACGTGGCGTTGCAGATGCTGGCGGAGCAGCGCGGCCTTGCTTTCGATCCGCACATCGTGGATATATTTCTGGCCAATGCGCAGACTTTTATCAGCTTGCGTGACGATATCAACCGCACCCGCCCCACTTTTAACCAGCTGGTCGACAACGGCTGAATTCTGGAGATCGCACTATGCGCCCTATGTGTTATCAGCGGATTCTTCGATTGGCTCTGGTTGCTGGTCTGAGCCTGGGTTGGATGGCCAGCCCCTGGGCCGGCACGGTGGCCGAACGGGTCAAGTCCAGCGGCAAGGTGCGGGTCTGCATCTGGCCCGAATACTATGGCGTGAGCCACCGCAACCCGAACACCCAGCAGCTGCAGGGTATCGATATTGACTTGTCCGCCGAGCTGGGGCGCGACCTGAAGCTGCGCGTCGAGTATGTGGACTCTTCCTTTCCCACTCTGGTGGATGACCTGCTCAAAGACCGCTGCGATGTGGCCATGTTTGCTGTGGGCATGTTGCCCCAGCGCCTGCAGCAGCTTAGGTTCACCCAGCCCTATTTGCAAAGCGATATTTACGCTGTCAGCACCCAGAGCAACCGTACCGTGCGCCAATGGGCCGACATCGACAAGCCAGGTGTACTGGTCGGCGTGCAGGCGGGTACTTTCATGGAGCCGGTAATGATTGAAAGCCTGAAAGCTGCGCAGGTGGTGTCCATCGCCCCGCCGGCTACGCGCGAGCGCGAGCTGGAGGCCGGCCGGGTGGACGTGTTTATGGCCGACTACGCCTACAGCCGGCGCCTGCTGGACAACGCGGACTGGGCCCGCCTGATTGCTCCGCCCAAACCCTTTTACGTGCTGCCCTATGGCTATGCGGTCAAGCCGGGCGACCCCGCCTGGCTGGCGCAGCTGAATGCCTTCGTCGCCAGCATCAAACGCGATGGCCGGCTGGGCGCAGCGGCGGCACGGCATGGCCTGTCGCCCATCGTGGTGCCAGGCTAATGGCTTTTTTCTCAGCGTCTGCCGTCGCGCCAGCCCCACCGCCACGCAGCGCTGGCGGGGGCCTGTCCAGCAATGTGGTGTTGGCCGCCGGGGTGTCGCTGACTCTGATGACCTGGCTGCTGCTGTGCTTGCTGGGCTGGTACGAATACCAGGAGGTGTTGGGAGGCTTTCAGGACCGTGGCGAGCTGCAGGCCCGCGTGCTAGAAGACCAGGCCACGCGCTCGGTAGAGACGGTGTCCGTGGCTCTGGGCTACTTGGCGGCGGAGGCGGCGAATACCGACGCCATGGGCAGCACTGACAGAAGCAATGCCCTTTTGTCCCAAGCTCTGGCCGGCCTGCCGCTGGTGCGTTCACTGGCTGTGGTGGATGCAAACGGCGTGATACAGGCCAGTAGCGTGCGCGGCGACGTGGGCCTGCATATCGCGCTGGGTCGGCTGGGCTCCCTGCCCACGCCGGGCAAGGAAAAACTGGGTAACTTTATCGCTGGCCGCAGCCTGGCTGCTCTGGCCGAGGCGGACACGGGGCCTACGGCTGGGGTAGGCTTCATTCCCCTGGTGCGCGCGCAGCAGCACAACCGCTCACACCAGGCCCTGTACCTGGTGGCGCTGATGAACGCAGATGCGTTCTCCAACTTTCAGTTGTTGACGCTGGATAACCCGCAAAACGCGGCCTATCTGCTGAGCTACCAGGGCAGCGTATTGGCCAGCAGTGGCGCGCTGGCGCCGGCCACCTCGCTGGCCCAGCACCCGATTTTTCTCCACTATCTGCCCGCGATCGAGCATGCCAACTACGTGGGCCAGGGCGCCGTGCCACAGCGGCAAGTGGTGTCGTTTCGCCTGTCCAAAAGCCGGCCGCTAGTGGTGTTGGTCGAGCAGCCGTATGCCAGCGTCTTGGCCGAATGGGTCAAGGCCATGCGCTGGTTTGCTGTGGTTGCGGCGTTTACCAGTCTGTTTCTGGTCTACATGACCTGGGCGGCGCGGCGCAGTCTGCGCGCCCGCGAGAAAGCCTATGCCCAACTGGGCCTTGCGCGCCGCGAGGCAGTGCACCGCGAGCGCGAGCTGCAGGTGGTGGTGAAGAGCGTGCAGGAGCTGATCTTCCGCACCGATACCCGCGGCATCATCACTTACACCAATGAGCGCTGGCTGGCCCTGCGTGGCGACGTGGTGCAAACCACGCTGTCAAAGACCCTGGCCGAGGTGGTTGAGCCTGGCGACCGGGTGGCTGTGCGGGCCTTGTTCGCGCTGCAGGGCGATAGCGGCGTGCGCACCGCCACCGCCAGCATCCGCACACTGGACGGCGTGGCCCGGCGGCTGGACTTTGCTGTGGTGCCGCTGCGCAACAACTCTGAAGTTGTCGGCTTTGCTGGCAGCGCCGTGGACGTATCGGAGCGCTATTTTGCCGAGCAGGCGCTGAAGCATCAGTTGGAGTTCGTGGGTACTCTGCTGGAGATCAGCCCCACACCGGTTGCCACCTTCAACCAGCGGGGCCAGTACACCAGCGTTAACCGCGCCTGGGAGGAGTTCACCGGCCATGGGCGGCACAAGGTGGTGGGGCAGTACCCAGATGCTTTTATGTCCCCCAGTGAGGCAGCCCTGGTGCGCGAACGCGATACCCAGCTGTGGCGCGATGGCGGCAGCGTGCGCTATGAGGTGAAGCTGCTGCACCAGGATGGCAGCCGCCGCGATGTGGTGGTGAATAAAGTGCTGGTTCTCGGCTCGGGTGATGGCGGAGCCAGCCTGCTCAGCAGCATGATGGACGTGAGCGAATTCCGCCAGGCCGAGCGGGCTACCCGCGAGGCGCGCGAGGCGGCGGAAGAAACTTCGCGCGCCAAGTCTGAGTTCATAGCCAACATCAGCCACGAGCTGCGCACGCCGCTGCAGTCCATCCTGGGCTTTTCAGAGTTGGGGGTGATGCGCGGGCGGGAGAGCCCCAAGCTGCAGGGCATGTTCAGCGACATCCACGCCTCGGGCGTACGCATGCTGGCGCTGGTGAATGACCTGCTGGACGTGTCCAAGATCGAAAGTTCGGTCGGCGGCATCAACCTGGAGCGGGCCGATCTGCGCGGCCTGGTACATGGCGTGCTGCACGAACTCAGCCCCTTGCTGGAGGCCAAGCATGTGTTGACCGTGGTGAACCTGGGTGAGCGCCCGTTGATTGCCAAGGTGGACCCAGTGCGCTTCCAGCAGGTGGTGCGCAACATCGTGGCCAATGCCATCAAGTTCTCGCCCGCCTGGAACGAAATCGTGCTGCATGGCCACATCACCGAAGACCGCCGCATCTGCATCAGCGTGCGCGACCACGGTGCGGGCGTGCCGCCGGCCGAGCTGGAAAAGATTTTCGACGCCTTTGTGCAGTCCAGCAGCAGCAAGGACGGCTCGGGTGGCACCGGGCTTGGCCTGACCATCTGCAAGAAGATCATCGAAGCCCACGAGGGCAGTGTCGTGGCCGACAACATGCCCGATGGCGGCGCCATCTTCTCCATCTACCTGCCCGCGCGCCAAAGCCTGAACGCCGAAACGACGTTCTAGCTAGCTGCTGCTTGCTATTGAATAAATAGCTGCTTGCGCAGGTAAAGCTTACGCTAGCGGCTATTTTTACCTGACTAGGTACATGCCTCAGAACGCAACCACGCCCATGAAAACCCCGTTCGCCCTGAGCTTGTCGAAGGGCTTGCAAACTGAGCCCTTCGACCTCAGAGCGAACGGTTGTGGTGGTGTGTCTGAGGCAAGTAGCTAATCAGGTATTTCTATTCAGATATGCCGTCGGCCCGCAGATGCAGCACGCGGTCGGCCCGGGCTGCCGCCGATGTCGAGTGGGTGACCAGCACC
This sequence comes from Burkholderiales bacterium, assembly GCA_026400275.1. Lineage (GTDB taxonomy): Bacteria > Pseudomonadota > Gammaproteobacteria > Burkholderiales > Burkholderiaceae_C > Rhodoferax_B. Next base: position 35,415 of record JAPLPK010000218.1, on the reverse strand, counting down.
AGGGAGGCACCCTGGGCCCGGGTCTGCGCCAGCAGCGCATCCATCACCTTGGCGGCGGTGGTCGGGTCCAGGTTGCCGGTGGGCTCGTCGGCGAGCAGCAGGGCCGGGCGGTGCACCAGGGCGCGTGCTATCGCCACGCGCTGCAACTGGCCCCCGCTGAGCTGCTGCGGCAGCCGCGCGCCCAGGCCGCCCAGGCCCACGGCTTCCAGCAAGCTCTCCACCCGCGCCGCATCGTTTTGGCCCAGCAGCATCAGCGGCAGGGCCACGTTTTGCGCCACGTCCAGGTGCGGCAGCACGTGGAAGGCCTGGAACACAAAGCCCACCTGCCGGCGCCGCAACAGGGCGCGCTGGTCGTTGTCCAACGTGCCCAGGTCGGTGCCGGCGATATGCACCGAGCCGCTGTCCCAGCTGTCCAGCCCGGCCATGCAGTTCAGCAGCGTGGATTTGCCCACGCCCGATTCGCCGACGATGGCGACAAACTCGCCCGGCGCCACGTGCAGTGACACATTGGCGAAGACCGTGCTGTCGCCATAGCGCTTGCTCAGGCCATCAATGACCAGGCTCATACAGCTTGCTCCACGATGTTAAGTACCTGCTGCAAAGCGTCTGGCGCCTCGCAGGCCACGATGCGGCGTTGGGGCATGGAGCGCAGCCAGGTGATCTGCCGTTTGGCCAACTGGCGCGTGGCGAACACGCCTTTGTCGCGCAGCTCGGCCATGGGCCAGAGTCCGTCCAAGGCCTCCCAGGCCTGGCGGTAGCCCACGCAGCGCATGCTGGGCAGGTCCAGGTGCAGGTCACCGCGCGCGCGCAGGGTTTGCACTTCGTCCATGAAGCCGCCGGCCAGCATCTGCTCAAAGCGCAGCGCGATGCGCGCATGCAGCCAGGCGCGGTCCAGAGGTTCTAAAGAAATAAGGGTTGTAGCGCAGGTTCTATCTGCGCTGGCAGCTGCGTTTTTTGTAGCATGGAAGCTGGACAAAGGCTGGCCGGAGATGCGGTATACCTCCAGCGCGCGCTGTATGCGTTGGCCGTCCAGCGGCTGCAGCCGGGCGGCGGTGGTCGGGTCCACCATGGCCAGCTGGGCGTGAAGTGCTGGCCAGCCCTGGGCGGCGGCTTCGGCCTCCAGTTCGGCGCGGATGGCGGGGTTGGCGGTGGGCATGGGGTCTATGCCATCAAACAGCGCTTTGAAGTACAGCATGGTGCCGCCCACCAGCAGCGGCAGCTTGCCGCGTGTGGAAATGTCGGCCAGCAGGCGCTCGGCATCCATCACAAACTCGGCCGCGCTATAAGCCTGCAGCGGGTCGCGGATATTGATCAAATGGTGCGGCACCTGCGCCAGCTCAGCGGCTGTGGGCTTGGCCGTGCCGATGTCCATGCCCTGGTAGACCAGCGCGGAATCCACGCTGATGATCTCTACCGGCATGCGTTGCGCAATCGCCAGCGCGGCGGCGGTCTTGCCCGAGGCTGTGGGGCCTGCCAGGGCAATGCAAGGTGGCAAACGGCTCATTCGGTCGCGGTCAAAACGGAGAGGGGGAAGGGCGCAAACATGCGGGCGAGGCTACCAGAAAGCCGCCGCGCGTCCGTGTTCTCTGGGAGTTGGCGGTTCTTATTGGGATTTGTGGGCAGCGCGCTGCAGTTCACCGAGCGCTTTGGCGTTGCCGCGCTCCTTCAGCATCTTCCCGAAGCTGATGAGGGCATGAAAAGCCGCGTGCACGGCAAATAGCAAACGGTTTTTTAAGGTTTTCTTATATAGGAAAACATGGCCGCGCAGGCGGGGGATATTGCTGGACTGCTGTGTATGTTCAGGGCTGCCGTAGCCATAATCGATCAGCGATAAACGCAACGTATCGATCAAGTCCTTGGTAATCAGGTGCAATATCGAGGCGCCTGGTGAAAACTGCGACAGTTTTAAATCGTAAATGATATTGTGGATATGGAAGGTGGTTCTAGACCGGATTCCCATCACAATCGCGCACACCTTGCCGCCACAGCTTAAGGTGTAGCACAGCAATATGCCTTTGCGGGCCAATTCAGTGTAATGCCGCTCGCTCATCATATTGTCGATGAACTCAATTTTGGCTATTTGCCTAAGGCCCGACATTAGTTCGGGCACTTTTTTGGGTGAATCTATCCGCTCAATGTGGACGGCGCCCGAATGCGCTTCTAGTAACTTAATTTGCCGGTTCAGGTTGTAGCGCTTCTTGGCCTTGAACTGGTTTAAATACGCTTCGTGGCTGGAAGGCAATGGTGTGGTGTGGCAGTTACGCCAGCCATCCTTGATATAGATGCCGTATTTGCTTTGGATGTCTTGCGACAAGGTGAGGTGCCGATAGAAATCGCTTTCTATCGGCAAAGATTGCATGGCAATTGTGTCTTTGTTGGGGAAGCTTTCAAATAGAAAGTCGACCAATGCATTCCAGATGGCCGGGTTGGATGCAGCCAATGGAATACTGCCCAGCAGGGCAATGGTTTTCATGCGAAGGCGGCCAAAGATTTTATTGCCTACTTGCAACTCAAATGTGCGGCGACCGGTGCGCAGCGGCACAATGCCGATTATCTTTTGCTGCACCAGGCTTTTTATGACCACCAGCTCCTGGGTGTTGTACTTGTTGGGCAGCAGAGAAATGAATTCGAAATATTCAGGCGTCTGGAATATCGCTTCCGGGCTTTGGCTGCCACTCAGTAAATCGTTCCAGGTATTTAAAAAATCTGGGTCCGACGAGTGCTTGTTTGCCCGTTCAATGGTGAATTCTGCAGAGGAGCCGGAGGTATCCAAAATGTGCATTTTTAGGGTGCAATGGCAAAAATGCGAATATTGGGTGAAGAACGTTTCAAATGACTCATTGCGGGGTAGTTCGGTTGCGCAAAGCGCAGGTCAAATACGTGCTTTTTGCAAGCATAAAACAAACATACGCTCTTTACATTTCTTGACCAAATTTAATACGTAAAAATTTGCAGCATTCTGTGGGTATTGGCGGTGCAGCAGCCCAGGCGCTGTGCTCAAGGCGGGCAATTCGCGACCGCACTGCTGCCTCGCAGGCCGCACGGGCTGGCGGTATGCAGGTCGGGCGTGGGCGTGCCGTCGGCGTCCATGCGCACGGCGACGGTGCTCCAGTTGCGGATGCCGTGCTTGTCCGCCGTCAGGCGCAGCAACCAGCCCAGCCGCGCCTCAGGCGAAGTAAAGCCATCAAACACCAGATTGCCCAGGCTCCAGATCACGGGCTTGCCTAGCACCACGTCGGCGCCCTGCGTCACATGCGGGTGGCTGCCCACGACGGCATCGGCACCGGCCTGGACCATCAGCTTGGCCAGTGCACGTTGGCGCTGGTTGGGTCCGGGTTCGTGCTCCCAGCCCCAGTGCATAAATGGGATGACCACGTCGGCTCCTGCGGCCTTGGCAGCGCGGATGTCGGCGACGACCATGCTGTCTTCGCTCCAGGCGATGCCAGGCCAGGTGGCGCCGGCTTCGAAAGAGCGGGGCTTGAACTCGTTGTAGCCCAGCAAGGCGATGCGCAGGCCATTTTTTTCGATCCAGTACGGTGCGTGCGCTTCACGCAGATTGGCGCCACCTCCAAAGGTGGCAATACCGGCATCGTGCAGGTGGCCCAGCGTTTCCATGAAGGCGTCGCGGCCAAAGTCGCCGCTGTGGTTGTTGGCGACGGACATGGCATGGAAGCGGCCTTTGAGCACCTCCACCGTGTTCGGCTTGGCGCGGAAGGTGAAGATCTTGTTGTCCAGCGCCGTACCGCCGCTGGCGATGGATGTTTCCAGGTTGCCTATGGCCACGTCGGCCGCCTGCAAGATGGACGCAATCGGCGCCAGCGGGTCGCCACCTGCAGCAATCAGGCGGCCAGGGCCATCGTCCAGCATGACATCGCCGCCAAACAGCAACTCCACCGTGGATTGGGCGTGGCTGAGCAGGCTGGCGCACAGCAGCAGGGTGGTGAGCAGCCGTTTCTTCATTATTTTTTCCAGGCACACCAGTATTGCAGCTCGCCGTCGCGCAACGGCTCGTAGACGCGTTGCAGGCCGGTGAAGCCATATGGGCCGTGCGACGGTAGCGGTGGATACAAGTATTCGGCCTGGTGCACTAGGGCGACGCCCTGGGGAGGGTCGCGGTCTACATAGGTGTAGACCTTGATCGCGCCCAAGCCCGGTGGCGTGCGTTGGAACACCACACGGAACAAGAAAAGTGAGCCGATCGCAGTGGGGGCGACCTCATACGGTGCTGCGGTGGGCATGGCGCGGATGAGCTGTGTTTCGCCACCATAGTTGACGTAGCAGTCAACAGCTTCGGCATATGCCAAGCCAGAGCTGAGGGCGAGCACAGCCAAAACAGGTTTCAATCTAGCGGCCGCGCATGAATAAGGCATCGAGTTCTTTCACCGTGATCTGCCGCCAGGTGGGGCGGCCATGGTTGCACTGGTCGGAGCGCTCGGTGGTTTCCATCTGGCGCAGCAGGGCGTTCATTTCGTCAATGGTCAGGCGGCGGTTGGCACGCACGGCGCCGTGGCAGGCCATGGTGCCCAGCAGTTCGTTGTGCGCGCGTTGGATCACGGTGCTGGCTTCATGTTGTGCCAGCTCGGAAAGCACGCCACGTGCCAGTTCGGTTGCGTCGCCCTGCACCAGGCTGGTGGGCACGGCGCGCACGGCCAGGGTCTTGGGCGAGAACGGGCTGATCTCCAGGCCCAATGTGGCTAGCGTATCCACATGGGCTTCGGCGGTGGCGACTTCTTGCGGCGTGGCGGCGAAGGTGACCGGGATCAGCAGTGGCTGGCTGCTGATGCGTGCGTGCTCCGTGTTCGCCAACTGTGCCTTGAGCCGCTCGTAGACGATTCGTTCGTGCGCCGCGTGCATGTCCACCACTATCAGGCCCTGGCTGTTTTCGGCCAGGATGTAGATGCCTTGCAGCTGGGCGATGGCGCGGCCAAGGGGCCAGGCCTCGCTGGGCTGGTCAGGCTGGGCGGATGGGGGGCTGGCTACAGCGAACGGGACTGCGGACGTCGTAGTGGCCGGTGCATAGGCGGCAGGGCTGGGCGCGGGCACCGCAACCGTGGCGCTTACCGGCCACAGGGCTTCGAAGTCCGACACCTTGTGCGGTGTGGGTGCTGCGAAATAGATAGCTGCTTGCGCAGGTAATACATGCGCTGGAGCCTTGTTTTGTATAAGTTCTTCCGGCAGGATGATGGTGGGTGCCGTGGCGTTCGCTGCGGCGGCTACTGCGGCAGCGGCTGCGCGGGGTGCTGCCAGGGCTGCGTCCACGGCGCGGCGCACGGCCTGGTGAACTTCGCGGCTGTCGCGAAAGCGCACCTCGATCTTGGTGGGGTGCACGTTCACGTCCACCCGGGTCGGGTCGATCTCCACATACAGCGCATATACCGGCTGGCGCTGTCCGTGCAGCACGTCTTCATAGGCGCTGCGGGCGGCGTGGGTGATGACCTTGTCGCGCACAAAGCGGCCGTTGACATAAGCAAACTGCTGGTCGGGCCGGGCCCGCGCCGCATCAGGAATGCCGACCCGGCCGTAGACGCGTACCGCCTGGCTGCCGTCGTCGCGCATGGAGCTCTGGTGGTCTACCGCGACCGAGCGTTCGGTGAAGTCGTCGCCCAGCACGTCGCGCAGGCGTTCGGTCAGCGCGGCTATGTTCTGGGGGGCAGGGCAGGCGCGCCACTGCTCGACCAGTTTGCCTTCGTGCCAGATGGCAAAGCCTACGTCAGGCCGGGCCAGCGCATGGCGGCGCACGGCTTCCACGCAGTGGGCCAGCTCGGTGGCGTCGGTCTTCAAAAACTTGCGGCGGGCCGGGGTGCTGAAGAACAGCTCTTTGACCTCCACCGTGGTGCCGGTGCTGCGCGCCACGGGCTTGAGTTCGCCGCTGCGGCCGTCCAATAAAAATGCATTCGGTTGGCCGCTGGCGCGCGAGGATATTGCCATGTCAGCTATGGAGTTGATAGCGGCAAGGGCCTCACCACGGAAACCCATGGTGCCCACGGATTCCAGCTCGTGCAGGTCGCGGATCTTGCTGGTGGCGTGGCGCTTCAGGGCGATGGGCAGCTCTTCCATGGGGATGCCGCCGCCATCGTCTTCCACCGCAATCAGCCGCACGCCGCCGGCCAGCAGGCGCAGCGTGATCTGGGTGGCCCCGGCGTCCAGCGCGTTGTCCACCAGTTCGCGCACCACCGAGGCGGGGCGCTCCACCACTTCGCCAGCGGCGATCTGGCTGATGAGTTCATCGGGCAGCTCGCGGATCACGCGGCGGGGACTGGGGGACAGCAGGGGGGGGGAGATGGAGGCGTTCACCGGATGATTTTAGAGGGCGCGGTTGGCCCGCAGCCGCTGTGCGGATTTGCGTGGAACTACAGCCATAAGTCCTGGCTGCTGGCTAGTTCCAGTCCGCGCCTTTGCATGTCCTGCAAAAACATTTCGTGCTGCAGCTGGAAGCCGCCCACCGGGCTCATGCAGTCGGTCAGCAGCACGATGCGCTGGGGTTTGTGGCGCGCCAGGTGGTCCACGATGTGCTCGGTGGTGGCGCGCACGCAGTGGCTGCTGGCCTCGCCGGCAATCAGCAGGGTGTCGGCCTGGTCCATGGCGGCCATCAGCGTGTGGTTCAGGCCGGTGGCTTCGTCCTGCGCATCGGGCACCTCGGCCATAACCGCGCTGTAGTGTTCGGTCCAGGGGTTGCTGCCCTTGCTGAGCTTGGTAACGCTGCGGCCCAACTGGTCTTCCCAGGCGTTGTAGGCGGCGTGCACATCCGCGTGCACGTTGTGGCCCCAGGTGCCGATTTCGCAGTGCACTGGCCAGACCATCAGGGTGTAGCGCCCGCGCGCTTCGAGCGCGTCCAGATAGGCCAGGCTGCGGCCCAGGTGCGCCGGGTCACGTGGCCGGTACAGGCCGGCGTTCACGTCCGCGGCCGTGATGGTGGTAAACGGCGCGACGGCATTGCCGTCGCCCTGCAGCCAGAACGTAGGGTGGGCAATGTCCAGCCTGTGGTGCGAGTCCAGTGTGACGGTGATGTCGGTCAGCCGGGCCGCATATTCGCGGATGAAGGCTGCCAGCCGCTGCATGTCGGCATGGGCGCCGGTAACCGGCAGGGCAGGGGTGCCGCAAGCGTCTGGGGGGAGATCGCAAAAATCGTTTTGGGGGTCGATGATGAGCAGATGGGTGTGGCGTGTCATGGCTGTCTTCCGTTTGTCTTGCGATGCTGGTGATAATCAGCGCCCATGGACATTCTGATGCAACTTCTCGACTTCATTCTGCACGTGGACAAGCACCTGCAGGCTTTTGTAAGCAATTACGGCATGTGGGTTTACGCCCTGCTGTTTCTGATCATTTTTGTGGAGACCGGCGTTGTCGTGATGCCGTTCCTGCCGGGTGACTCGCTGCTGTTTGTGGTGGGCGCCATGTGCGGTGTGGGGCTGATGTCCTACCCGCTGTCGGTCGGCCTGCTGCTGGCCGCGGCCATTTTGGGCAACCAGAGCAATTACGCCATTGGCCGCTATCTGGGCCCCAAAGTGTTTCAGTGGGAAGACTCGCGCTTTTTCAACAAAAAGGCCTTCAACCAGGCCCATGGGTTCTACGAGCGCTATGGCGGCCTGACCCTGGTGGCTGCGCGCTTCATGCCGTTTCTGCGCACCTTCGCACCGTTTGTGGCGGGCGTGGCGGTGATGAACCGGGCCAAGTTTGTATTTTTTGACGTGCTGGGCGGCGTGCTGTGGGTGGTGGGCATCGTCACCATCGGCTACTTCTTTGGCAATTTCCCCTGGGTCAAGCAGCACCTGGACAAGATCATCTGGGCCATGATTCTGGTGCCCACTGCCATCGTGGCGATCGGCGCCCTGAAGGGCCGCATGGCTGCCAAGGCCTGATACCCCATCTGCCTAAATTTTGGGCACTGCAAGCTTTGTCTTTGTAAATCAAAGACTTAGCTTGCATATACAAACGCTTGCCGAACTTATCCACATGTTTGTCCAGTGCCAGCAGGGAGAACTTTTTGCCTCAGCGCTTTTTTGCAATGCGACGGTAAAAAACTTGTCGGACTACAGCGTGGCGGAGCTGTTTTAGGTTAGGTTTTTTGTTCTCAGACGGGCCCAGGCAGGCCATACAAAGCGTTTCTTAGGATCTGCCTAAAAATTAGGCGTCGTAAGCTTTGTCTTTATGAATCAAAGACTTAGCCTGCATATACAAACGCTTTCCCGGCTTATCCACAAGTTTGTCCAGCGCCAGCAGGGAGAACTCTACAATCCCACGCTTCACCGGGGGTGCCTGCTGCAATGCGGGCTGAGAAATACCCCACACACCTGATCTGGGTCATGCCAGCGTAGGGAGCGTGATGGGGCTGCGGCCTTCCATGCGCCCCTTGCTGGCGCATTGAAAGGCATGCATGTTCCACCGCCGCGCTTCTGCTTCTAGTACACGCCGTACGTTCATCGGGGCCGCCACCGCGCTGGCCGCTCTCTGCAGCTTCCCCGCTCTGGCGGCCAACAATGAACTGCGCGTGCTGGTGCACAGTTCTTTCGATCTACCCAAGCCCTTGCTGGCCCAGTTCGAGGCCGATGCCGGTGTCAAACTCAGCCTGATCAAGGCCGGTGACGCCGGTGAAATGTTGAACAAGCTGATACTGACCCGCGCACAACCCATTGCGGATGTGGTGTTTGGCCTGGACAACGCGCTGGTCGCCAAGGCCCAGGCCGCCAAGGTGCTGGAGCCCGTCACCTACACCCAGGGCTCGCCGGTGACACAGGTGGGCACGAATGTGGTGGCGGTGGACTACGGTTTCGTCACGCTGAATTTCGACAAGGCCGCCTTCGCCAAGAGCGGCCTGGCCTTGCCCAAGACGCTGGAGGATTTGACCCAGCCGGTCTACCGTAACCTGCTGGTGGTGCCCAACCCCGCCACCTCCAGTCCCGGCTACGCTTTCCTGCTGGCCACGGTGGCCGGCATGGGCGAGGAGAAAGCCTTCGACTGGTGGGGCCGCATGCGCGCCAACGGCGTGAAGGTGGTGAAGGGCTGGACCGAGGCCTACTACACCGAATTCAGCCGCAACGGCGGCAGCCGCCCCCTGGTGGTCAGCTATGCCACCAGCCCGGCGGCCGAGGTGTTCTACAGCAAGGAAAAGATCAGCGAATCGCCCACCGCCAACCTGTTCCTCAAAGGCGGCGTGTTCCGCCAAGTTGAGGGTGTGGCCCTGGTCGCGGGTGGCGGGCAGCGCGAAGCCGCCGCCAAATTCATACGCTTCATGCGCGCTGGCACGGTGCAGCAAGCCCTGCAAACCAGTATGTGGATGTACCCGGTGGAAGCCCACACGGCCCTGGCCGATGTGATGCGCCATGCGGTCGAGCCCACCGCGTTTGACAGCCTGCCCGCCGAGACCATTGCCGACAAGGGCACGGCCTGGGTCGCCCGCTGGACGCAGGTGGTTCTGAAATAGTGGCCTGAACTAGTGGCTATTACCCGCCGCCAGAGCTTGCTGGCAGCGCTGCCGCTGCTGTGCCTGGCGGTGCTGCTGGTGGCGCCGGTGCTGCGCCTGGGCTTCGAAGGCTTCTGGGGGGAGCTGGCCACCGGGCCCGCGCCGTCGCTTTGGGCGGTGTGGACTGACCCGTATCTGCGCTGGCGCGTGCTGTGGTCGCTGCTGCAGGCGGGCGCCACTTGTGCGGCTGCGTTGCTGCTGGGCCTGCCCGTGGCCTGGGTGCTGGCGCGGTGGGAGTTTGCAGGGCGCCGCCTGGTTCTGCGCCTGCTGATGTTGCCCTTCGTGGTGCCCACCCTGGTGGCCGCCGTGGGCGTGCTGGCGCTGTGGGGGCCACACGGCCTGCTGAGCAATGCCTTGGGGCTGGAGCTGCAAGACTCTCCCTGGCTGCTGCTCTATGGCAATCTGTTTTTCAACCTGTGCGTGGTGGTGCGCGCCGGGGTGGATGCGTTGGAGCAGGTCAACGCCCAGCGCGTGGCCGCCGCGCGCAGCCTGGGTGCCAGCCCGTGGCGGGCCTTCCGGCGCGTGGAGTGGCCGGCAATCGCACCCTGGCTGGCGTCCAGCTTGTGCCTGGTGTTCTTGTACTGCTTTGCCGGCTTCGGCCTGGCGCTGGTGCTGGGGGGCCAGCGCTATGCCACGGTGGAGGTGGAGATCTACAGCCTGGTGGCGCGCGAGCTGCAACTGGCCCCGGCCAGCCTACTGGCGCTGTGGATGCTGCTGCTGACCGGTGCCGTGGCCTGGGGTTATGCCGCCATTGAAAAGCGCCTGGCCACGCCCGGCCGTGTACAGCCCATCGCACGCCGCCGCCCCAGCCGGCCCGTGCATTGGCTGGGCGTGGGGGGCGCATGTGCGGTGCTGTTGTTTGTCTGCGCCGCTCCCATCGCAGCCATTTTGTGGCGCGCGCTGCACGCGGGCTGGCAGACCTGGGCCGTGCTGCTGGAGGCCGATACCCTGGCTGCGCTGTGGAACACCTTGCGCTTTTCGGCCGTCGCGCTGCTGCTGGCTACCGTGCTGGGGCTTTTGCATGCCTTGGCGGCGCAGCAGTCGCTGGCGATGCGCGCGGCGGCTTTCTTGCCGTTTGTGGTGTCGCCTATCACCGTGGCCTTTGGCCTGCTGCTGCTGTACCCGCAGTGGACCGCCAGCCTGGCGCTGCTGCTCTGCGCCTACGCCGTGCTGGCTTATCCTTTCATCGCCAAATTCCTGGCAGCCGCTTTGGACAGCCTCCCGGCGCATGTGTTGCAGGCGGCGCGCAGCCTGGGTGCCAGCCCCTGGCGGTTGTTCTGGCGTGTCACGCTGCCGCTGGTGGCGCCTGCGCTGCGCCGGGGCATGGCGTTTGCGGCCGCCACGGCGCTCGGCGAGTTTGCGGTCACCTTGTTTTTATCCCGCCCTGAATGGGCCACGCTGACCACCTTGGTCTACCAGCGCCTGGGCCGGCCAGGTGCGGCCAATGGTGATGCGGCGCTGGTGTTGGCCTGCCTGCTGATGGCGCTGGCCTTGGCGGCGTTTGCGTTGATCGAAGGCCCGCGACGGGCCGAACCCACCCATCCTCCCCATGCTTGAACTGCGATCCATCACCAAACACTATGGCGTGCGCTTGCTGGCCGACCAGCTCAGCCTGCAGGTGGCCGAGGGCGAAATCGTGGCCCTGCTGGGCCCGTCGGGCAGCGGCAAAAGCACGCTTTTGAAAATAGCGGCCGGGCTGGAGGAGGCTGAGTCCGGCAGCGTCTGGTTCGATGCGCAGGACATTACCCAGCTACCGCCCGAGCGGCGCGGCTTTGCCCTGATGTTCCAGGACTTTGCGCTGTTCCCGCACCTGGATGTGCGCGACAACGTGGCTTTCGGCCTGGTGGAGCAGCGGGTGAAAAAGGCCGAGGCCCGCCTGCGCGCCGAAGCCATGCTGGCACGCTTCGGCCTGGCTAGCCACGCCCGCCACCGCGTCTGGACCTTGTCCGGCGGCGAGCAGCAGCGCGTGGCCTTGGCCCGCGCACTCATCACCGCGCCGCGCGCCTTGCTGCTGGACGAGCCGTTTTCTGCGCTGGATGCGGCTTTGCGCCAGGGCTTACAGGCCGAGTTTCGCCAGCGCATCTTCGAAGCTGGTATGGCCGCCGTGCTGGTGACGCACGACGAGGCCGAAGCCCGTGCCATGGCCACACGTGGCCTGCGCCTGGTGGATGGGCGTTTGCAGAGGCTGTGGTAATTGCTATTGATTCAATAGCTGCTTGCGCATGATTTACCTGCGCTAGAGGCTGATTTCACCTACAACCCGGTTGCGGCCGGCATGCTTTGCCTGGTACAGGGCCTGGTCTGCGCGCTTGACCGTATCTTCGAAGCTTTCCTGTTCGCGCATCAGTGCAATGCCCAGTGAGGCCGTGATGTTCAGGCTATGGGTCTGGCAGCTCACGGGGTGGTCCGCGATGGCGCGGCGTATACGCTCCGCACGAGCCTGCAGACCATCCATCTGCACACCGGGCAGTACGCATAAAAACTCTTCTCCACCCCAGCGGGCCAGGCTGTCCGACGCCCGCAGCTGGGAGGTCATCCTGCCCACTATGGCCACCAGCACCTGGTCGCCCGCGTCGTGCCCGTGCTGGTCGTTGACCTTCTTGAAATGGTCGGCATCGACCATGATTACGCCCAGCGGGCGGCTGCTGTTGCTGCTGGCCGGGCCACGCGCACCGGCACTGCTGTAGCGTTCAGACAGGGCGCGCCGGTTCAGACAGTGGGTTAAGGGGTCGTGGGATGCCAGGTGTTCTACCTCCTCGACCAGGCGTGTCAGCTCTTTGTTCTTTTGCGTCACCTCTTCGGCGAGTTTTTGCATTTCGAAGTGGTTGAGGATCTGTTTTTTCTGCAACTGCCGGGAAGAGAAGCCGTAAACCTGGACCATTCCAAAGCCAATTGCGCTCGCAGCGATTGCGATAGCCGAGAATCCGTCTGCCTGGCCCACGGCAAGAACGAATGTGCTGCCTATCAGGCCTGCGCTAAATGCCGCGAGTAGCTCCCAGCGCAGACACATATTGTGGATGGCGAAAATACCCACCAGCACCAGTATGGAGAAGTTGCTGACGAAGGCCAGCGGCTGCTGCCACAAGTCCGGTAGCCAGGACGACAAGCCCCAGCAACTACCCGATAACAGCACGCCGCACATCTGCCGGCGCAGGTAGCGGTTTCGGGTGCGCGCGTTGTGCAGCTGCGTACGTGCTCGTACGGCCAGCACATGGTTGATGATTTCGCAGCACACTAAGGCGCACACCCACAGCGTCAGAAGGGTATGCGGGACATAGTCCTTGAGGACGAAGGCCTGCAGGCCATAGCCAAAAACAGAGGTCAGGGTCGTCATCCGCATGCGGTTGGCGATGATCGACGCAATCTCCATTTCGACTTGCTGGCCGATTGAATCCATGGTGCGCTTTCTGTAGGGCGGGCATCTTGGCGCCTGCTCTTCGGCAGTTCGCAAAGTGTTTTCAGTGCAGGCTGGAGGCAGGCAGGGTCCATGTTACGAGGCTTGCCTATGCCGTACCAGCGTTTCTGCCCTGCCACTAGGTCATGCACCTAAAGTGTGACTTATCGCAAACAAACTCGGCTTAAGCGCACGTATTCGTGCACGCGCGCACCCACTTTGTGCGATACTAGGGTTAACCCTAGAAAGGGTAAACCTCTAAATTTGGAGTTCTAGCTATGAACATCGCTCTATTCATTTTGTTGTCCGCTCGGCGTGCTGCCCAGGCAATTAGCCGTAGTTTTGAACAGCACGAATCCCGCGATGTTGAGAGCTATCTCAGCAAATCCCAGTCGCTTGCCGACCTGGAATCCCGCCAGCGGGGCTGGCTGCAGTCTCACTAAACCACCACGGCCGCTGTGCCGGCAGGCCCGCCAGGGCCTGAAACATTCAGGATATTTACCATGCAAGTTCTCTTCTTTTTGAAATCTTTGTTCACTGTCGCTGCTGCTACGTTTGCTCCCGGCGAACGGGTTAATTTGGTGCGTCGCGGCAGCATCTTGCGTACCGACGGCTATGTGATCGCCCAGACCGACAAGGGCGTGCTGGTGGAATGGCCACGTGCTGGTACCGGCTTCGTCCATTCTTCGGAACTGACCGCCATCGTCTAAATCCAGCCGCCGTCCGCGTGACGGCGCTATGGAATAAATAGCTGCTAGTGCATACAGAACGTGCGCTAGCAGCTATTTTTTTGTTCTTTTTTCCGGTGCCTTATGCGTGGCTAGGCTCTGCAGTCTTGCCAAAGCGCTCCAGTACATGCCGGCCCATGCTGTGGGCTAGCTCGTCTTCACCCAGGAAGACACGGCCTATCCCTTCCTGCTGCAGCAGCTCGGCCTCGGTTTCGTTGTGGGTACGCACCACGGTTTCTATGGCCGGGTTGAGCATGCGGGCGTTCTCCACCATCTGACGCACATTGAAGGCGTCAGGCGTGGCCACCACCAGCATGCTGGCGTGGGCAATATGCGCCTGTATCAGCACGGCAGCGTCGGCAGCGTCGCCAGATACGGCGGTCAGGCCATGGGCGCGTAATTGCTCCACGCGCTCCCGGTTTTGCTCCACCACCACAAACGGAATGCCTTGCACACCCAGCTCTAAGGCCAGGCGCTTGCCAACCCGGCCATAGCCCACCAGCACGACCTGGCGCGACAGGTATTTTTCATGCGTGTCCATGGGCAGCTCGGCCAGGTGGTCGGTGCTGCGTGCGAAGCGGTGCCTGAGTGACGGGTGGGCTTCCACCCACTGTTCCAGCCAGTCTGCGCCTTTGAACACCAGCGGGTTCACGGCGATGGACAACAGGGCGCCGGCCAGAATCAGGCTTTGCCCCTCGGGCCGCAGCAGGCCCAGGCTGGCGCCCAGACCGGCCAGGATGAAAGAAAACTCGCCAATCTGCCCCAGGCTGGCGGACACGTTCAGCGCGGTGTTCAGCGGGTAGCGGAACACCAGCACCAAAGCAGCAGCGGCGATCGATTTGCCGACAATGATGATGGCCAGCACCGCCAGGACCTGCAGCGGCTGGTGCACCAGCACCATGGGGTCGAACAGCATGCCCACCGATACAAAGAACAGCACCGCAAACGCTTCGCGCAGCGGCAGCGAATCTTCGGCGGCACGGTGGCTGAACTCGGACTCGCGCATCACCATGCCTGCAAAGAAGGCGCCCAGCGCAAACGACACGCCAAACAGCATGGCCGCCCCATAGGCGATGCTGACAGCCGCAGCGATCACGCACAGGGTGAACAGCTCGCGCGAACCGGTGCGTGCCACCAGCCACAGCAGCTTGGGGAATACGCGCCGGCCCACCACCAGCATCAGGCCCACAAAAGCCGACACCTTCAGCAGCGTCAGCCCCAGGCTGAGCCACAGATTGCCGCCACCGCCGTGGCTGTCGTCGGGCACGTTGCCGCCCAGTGCGCCCGCCAGCGGCGGCAGCAGCACCAGCACCAGCACCATGGCCAGGTCTTCCACCACCAGCCAGCCCACGGCGATCTTGCCGTTCATCGAGTCCAGCGCGCCGCGCGATTCCAGTGCGCGCAGCAGCACCACGGTGCTGGCCACCGATAGCGCCAGGCCAAACACCAGGGCCTCGCCGATGGGCCAGCCCCAGAAATGCGCCACACCCGCGCCCATGGCCGTGGCCACCGCGATCTGCAGCACCGCACCGGGCAGGGCGATCTTGCGCACCGACATCAGGTCGTCCAGCGAGAAATGCATGCCCACGCCAAACATCAGCAGCATCACCCCGATCTCGGCCAGCTCGGCGGCGATCTGGCCGTCGGCCACGAAGCCAGGTGTGAATGGGCCGATCAGCACCCCGGCCAGCAGATAGCCCACCAGTGCGGGCAGCTTGACCCGCACAGCCAGAAAGCCGAACACGAGGGCAAGTCCGAGCGCCGTGGCAATGGTGGTGATCAAGGGGGTGCTATGCAGCATCTACGGGTTCCTTCAGGGTGTTGAGTGACAGCAGGCACTGCACGATGGGGGTGAAAAGAGGGCGTAGCGCCGGCTGGGGCTGCAGGCAGCTGTCACGCAGCGTGGTCAATGCAGCTATTACCGGACTGTCGGCATGGGCCAGAAGTTCCTCCAGCAGGCAACCAAAGGCGCGTACCTCCAGGCGTTGCAGGGCCTGTGACAGGTTTGTGTCGGCGGGCAAGAAGGCAGCGGCACCCATATCGCCCAGTAGGCAATTGCCGTCGGCACCGCACTGCAGGTTGTGGGCATACAGGTCGCCATGCAGCAGGCCCTGGCTGTGCAGATGTGCGGCGGCGCGGGCCACGCCGAGCGCGATGCGCAAGATTTTCTCCTGCGTGAATTGCGTTCCGGCCGGGTACACATCGCGGGTGCAACTTTGCAGGCTGGGTGGTCCGGCCAAGGTGCTGAAGTGCGGCGGTATGTATTCCAGCACCAGGCCGGCCTTGCCATCTGGGTGCCCGGCCAGCGGGCCGGCCACCGGGATGATGTGTGGGTGTGCGCCCGTGGCCAGGCAGGCCGCCATCTCGCTGTGTGGCCAACCGTCGCTGGTGACGGCACCCTTGAACAGCTTCACGGCCACGGTGCGGGCTGCATCGGCTTCCTGCAATTCGGCCTGGTGAATCACGCCGGAGGCGCCTTCGCCAAGAATGTGCTGCAGGCGCAGCTGCTGCCAAGGGATTGTCGGTGCCGGGGAGGGGGCGCGCTCGGTATCCAGCGGATTGCCGGCATAAGCCAGCCAGGCCAGGCGGGGCAGCTCCAGCAGCCATTCGGGCAGGGCGCTGAGCTGGTTGGCGGAAATGCGCAGCAGTTCCAGTTGCTCGCAGCCCGCCAGCTCGTGCGGCAGTTGGCGTAGCCGGTTGCCGGCCAGCATGAGCTTTTGCAGTTGGCTGCACTGGCCTATGGTTGCGGGCAGGCTGTCGATCTGGTTGTCGGTCAGGATCAACCAGCGCAGGCCGGGCGGCAAGGCAGAGGCCGGCACATGGCGGATCTGGTTGGATTTGAAGCCCACCATCTGCAGGCTGCTGCACTGGCCCAGCACGGCGGGCAGTTCGGTGAACGGATTGTTGGAGCAGAACAGTACGCGCAGGCGGTGCAGCCGGTGTAGATCGTCGGGCAGCTGGGTCAGCGCGTTGCCTGACAGGTTGAGTACCTGCAGGCTGTCGGCCAGGTCAAATATCTCGCGTGGAAACTCGGTCAAACCGCAGGACAGGTCCAGCCGTTCTATGCCGTGCAGTTGGCCTGCGCGCAGTTGGGAATAGGTGTCCGTGGGGCTATGCATCGCCCTATTGTCGGTGCAGTGCCGCAGGGGGTCGGCATCTGGGGGCTTATCTGCAAAAAATGGCTCTGAAGCTTATATATTGTGCGCAAGCAGCTACTTATTTGATAGCAGATCGGTGGTCACCTGCAGTGGTTGCGGATAGCCGAACCAGTAGCCCTGGGCGATGTCACATTGCTTGATGGCTAGCAGCTGGCTTTGCTCTTCGGTCTCCACGCCCTCGGCCACGACTTTCAGGCCCAGGCCATGGGCCAGGGCGATGGTGGCGTGCACGATGGCGGCGTCACCCTTGTCGGTTGCGATGTCCATCACAAAGCTGCGGTCGATCTTCAGCTCGTCTATCGGGAAGTGTTTCAGGTAGGTCAGCGAGGAGTAGCCGGTGCCGAAGTCGTCCACGGCCAGGCCCACGCCCAGTGCGCGGATTTCATGCAGCAGGCTGATGACCTGGTCGGCATCGGCCATGGCCGTGGTTTCGGTGATTTCCAGGCGCAGCATGTGCGGCGGGATACCGGTCTCCAGCAGGGCCAGGCGGACTAC
This sequence comes from Burkholderiales bacterium, assembly GCA_026400275.1. Classification (GTDB taxonomy): domain Bacteria; phylum Pseudomonadota; class Gammaproteobacteria; order Burkholderiales; family Burkholderiaceae_C; genus Rhodoferax_B. The sequence continues at coordinate 18,180 of JAPLPK010000218.1, read as the reverse complement.
CTGGACGATGTCGCGGTTCATGCACTGGCGTGCCGATACGTTTACCGCCAGCGGTACCGCCGGCAGACCGGCGCGCATCCATAGCGCTACCTGGCGCGCTGCCTGCAGCACGGCCCAGGCACCCATGTCCACGATCAAATCGGACTCTTCGGCCACGCCGATGAAGGCACCGGGCATGACCAACTGTTCGGGTGTGCGCTGCCAGCGCATCAGCGCCTCCATGCCGACCAGCTGGCGGTTGTTCAGCGCAAACTGGGGCTGGTAGTGCAGCACGAACAGGCCGTCGCGCAGGCTGCGGCGCAGGTCGATCTCCAGCGCCAGACGGTTGTGCATGCGGCTGTTCATGTCGTTGGACCAGAACTGGAAGCAGGCCCGAGGCTGCTCTTTGGCGCGGTACATGGCCATGTCGGCTTTAGACAGCAGGTCGTCGAGGTCCGTGCCGTCTTGCGGGGCCAGCACCACGCCCACGCTGCCCGAGCTGGGCAGGCGCGCGTGGTTGAAGTCGGCACCCAGCTCGATGTCACGCGTCAGCGCGTCCACCGCTTTGGCGGCGGCGCTGGCTGCGCCTTCGTGGCCCTCAACATCTTCCAGCAGTATGACGAATTCATCGCCACCCCAGCGGGCCACGGTATCGGTATCGCGGCACATGGCCAGCAGTCGCTGGGCCAGGATCTTTAGCACCTGGTCGCCGGTGCGATGCCCCAGGCTGTCGTTGATGTGCTTGAAGCGGTCCAGATCCAGAAACAGAATGGCCGTGCTCCCGCCGCGCCGCTGCGCGCGCGACAGCGCCAGCGCCAGGCGTTCGTGCAGAGTCGTGCGGTTGGGTAGGCCGGTCAGCTCGTCATGGCTGGCAGCGTAGTCGAGTTTGCGGGCGGCGGCCACGGCGTCCGTGACGTCAGAAAACACCAGCACTGCGCCGTCTAGTTGGCCCTCCGGGCTGGACAGCGGGCTGGCTGTAGCCCGCAGTGTCCGCATGCCGCTGGATGCGTGCAGGCTTAACAGCTGGGGCACATGGATGCGCTGGCGGGTTTCCAGGCAGGCTTGCACAGCCTGGCGCAGATGGGCCAGGCTGTCCTGGGTGAGCGGGTAGGTGCTGACCAAGGCTTGGCCATGCAAATCCTGTTCGCCTGCTTGCAGCAGGGCGGCGGAGTTGGCAAAGCGCACGCAGCCGTCGTGGGCATTGATGGTGACCACGGCCTCGTCCAGGGCCTGCAGGGTGGCCTCTGCATGTTGCCGGGCGCGCTGCAGGCGCCGGTTGGCAGCCTGTAACTGGGCTGCCACCCAGAACAACAGCGCCGCCGCTAGCGCTAGCTGGGCCATGGCTGGCGGCAACCAGACCTGGGCCATGCGCAGCATGACAGCACTGGTCAGCATGGGCAGCAACAACAGGCTGCCGGCCAGCAGCGCGCGCCGGCCATGGTGCCGGGGCCAGGCGGCCAGGCTGCCGAGCATTAGCAGAGAGAACAGCACGGTGGCCAGCAAGGAGGCGCGTTGTATCAGTCCATGGCTTTCCAGCGCGGCGTAGGCCTTGGCGTGGAATACCACCGACGGCAGGGTGCTTTGGTGGCCCGCCAAGGGGCTGACCAGTTCGCCGCCAAGGCCGCTGGCGGTCAGGCCTATGAAGGCTACGCGGTCACGCACCCCTGACAACAATTGCGGATTGCGTAGTGCGGCTGCAAAAGACACGGTGGGCAGGTCGGGTACGCGCGGCAGCAGGGCCTCATGGGCGCGTACCCAGGTGGTTTGCTCCCTGAATACCGGAGCAGGGGCGCTGGCTGCAGCGGCCTGTTGCACCGCCAGCGCCAGGGCGGGCCAAACCGCATCGCCGTTGCCGGCGTGCAGAAACAGGCTGCGCGAAGCCCCGTCGGCGTCGATTTCCACGTCCACATGGCCCAGGCTGGAGGTGGGCAGCGCTCCCCCCAGCGCGGGCAGTAGGGGCTGTGGCCCAATGCTGCCATCGGCCTGCTGGCTGGGTGCCACCGCCAACACCACATGGCCGTTGCGCTGGATGGCCTCGACTAGCGCGGCATCGCTGTCAGGGTGTTCGGTGTCTGGCTCAGAGAACAGAATGTCCACGGCCACAGCGCTGGCACCTGCGTCGCGCAGGCGGTTGAGCATATCGGCATATACCGAGCGCGGCCAGGGCCAGCGGCCCAGCTCGGCCAGGCTGGCATCGTCAATCTCCACCACGACGGGCGGCTGGGCCGGCAGGGCTTGCATGGGCAGCAGCAGGTCGTAGCTCAGCAGGTCCAGGCGGCTGACGCTGCTGGGCTGCAGCCATGCCAGCAGCAGAATCGCCAACATGCCCGCACCCCACCAGCTGTGGCGCAGCATGCCCCGTCTCCAGCGTTGCCGGAGTGGGCTAACAAGAGGCAAAAAGGTGCTCAGAAAAAGCCCAGCAGCGGTATCAACAGAAGCAGTGCGCGCCAGGGACTGGGTGCCGGCTCTGGCACGGTGAAGGATTGGGTGCCGCCCCAGGGGCCGGTGTAGCCGTCTTCGCCTATGGCCTGTACCCGCACGTAATGCACGCCGGGCGCCAGGTCTTGCAGCGCATATTGGGTGGTATCGGTTTGCGCATCGGTCTGCGGGCTGGCAAAGGTCGTGTCAATGTCTACCTGTAGCCGGTACTTGGTGGTTTGCGGCTGGGCGGTCCAGCGCAGGTTCAGGCTGCCGTCTTTGGGTGGCGGTATGTCCACGCCCGGGCCGGGCAGCACGCGCCTGAAGCTCTGGGCATCACCCCAGGGCCCCTGGCCTTTTTGCGGATGGATGGCCGCCACACGCCATTGGTACTGGCCGGGCGGCAGGTCTTGCTGGGCCGTGGCGCTGGCGGTGTTGGCCAGGTCCCGGTCTTCCAGTGGAGCAGGCTGGCCCTTGGCACTGATTTGCAGGTGGTAGCGCCAGTTGGGGGCGGCCTGGGTCCAGCGAAAGCTGGGCCGGGGAGCGGTGGTGGCGCCATCGGCTGCGGGCTCTATCAGCAGCGGCGGCTCAGGTCTGGCGTGCACCACCAGGCTGCGCTCGGCGCTCAGGCCTTCCAGTCCTTGGGCGTCGATGGCGCGCACGCGCAAGACGTAGTTGCCGTCTTCCACGTCGCGGGCACGTATGCGCGCGGCCGGAGAGGTTTCGTCCGACTCGGCGACCACGAACTGCGTGCCCGGTGCCAGCTGGGTGCGGTAGCTGCTGGCACCGGCAACCGGGGGTAGCGGCCAGTCGATGGGCAGGCGTTCTATGCGTTCGGGCAAACTTTCCAGTGCGGGCGCGGGCAGCAGCCCCACGGGCTGGCTGGGGGATTGGCCGGCTTCGGCTACGCTGCCCTGGGCAGCCGAGGCTGTGACCTGGCCTGACGCGTTGGCCACCTTGACGGCACCCTCTATCACTTCGGTGCGCAGGCTGTCTTTCTGCGCGTAGACCCGGAACTGGGTGCCGCGGACCGCCGCCACGGCCGCCGGGGTGCGGATTTCAAAACGGCCGCCAGAGGTTCCCATGGGCGTGACCTGGTTCTCCAGGCTGCCTTGCAGCAATTCCAGCTCCACCATACTGACCTTGCCCAGCACACGCCGCTGCGTGCTGCGCAACTGTACTGCGGTATCGCGCCGCACCAACACACGGGAGCCGTCGGAAAACTCCAGACTGGCACTGCCGGTGGGGCCGGTCTGCAGCCCGGCGGGGGCCTGCAGCAGTTCACCCACTTCCGGGCTGCGGGCGGCAGCTTGGCCGGATACCAGGTGGGTATCACCCACCACGGCGGCCACGCGGACCTGGGCCGATTCCAGCTTGAGCCAGTCCGTAGGGATGCGCAGCCGCGTACCCGGCGGGATGTGTCGCTCGTCCGGAATATGGTTGTATTGCCGCAAGGCCAGGGCCAGAACCGGGTTTTTCAGGTAGCGCTGGGCTAGGTTCCAGGGATGGTCTCCTGGCTGTACGGTATAAACAAAGTCAGCTGCCGAGGCGCAGCCAAAGGCGCCTGAGAGCAAAAGCAGTACCAAGCCGTGGCCGAGCGGCGAAGCGCGGTGGATCTGTAGTTTCATCGTCTCTTACATTCCGGTAGGCTTGCGTTGTGGTGTACAACAGCAGGTTGTGATAATAGCGTTCCAAGCAGCATTGGACAGTATTTGTGCTGGTCTGAATGGGCGGTTGGTCGTCGCCGGTAACTCATTTTGTTGATTTACATCTAGTAGCTCGCGTGTGACGCGGCATTCAACCCCACTCCGTGGGAACTATCATTGGTTGCATCGGGGCGCCGGGCGCCAGAAAGAAGTAAATGGATAGACCGAGGACCTGGCTTCAGCACAGCCTCGACAGCTTGTTGGGGACGCAAAAGGCCATGCGTATCCGCACCAGCCAGTTTGTGCTTGCGGCGGTGCTCATGTTTGCCTGCATTGGTGAGCTTTACTGGTTGGCGGAATTCGGTATTGCCGATATTGAGGATGTGACCCATTGGTCCATCGTCTCCGGTGTAGGCCTGGTGTTGGTGTTTGTGCTGATTCGCAGTGGGTTTTCTTTGCGCTGGAGCGATCCGTCCCTGGCCCTGCCGCAGATGCTGTATGCGATTGCCTGCAACGCGGTGGCTTTTGTGATTGCGGGCGATGGCCGGGGTGTGACTTTGCCGCTGCTATCGGTGATCTTAACTTTCGGCATGTTCGGCATGTCCATCCGGCAGGTGGCGTTTGTAGGGGCCTACGCCTTGGTGCTGTTTGCCTGGGCGATTACGTATGTGCGTGAGACCATGGGCAGCCTGGTGCCGGTCGAGGTGCATATCGCCTATTTCTTCATGTTGGCGATTGTGGTTGTGAGCTGCTCTTTTTTGACCTGGCGATTGACCACTATGCGCCAGCACATTCGCGACCAGAAGGACCAGTTGCAACATGCGCTGGAAAAAATCCAGCGTATTGCCACCCGCGACGAACTCACGGGTACGGCCAATCGCCGTTTAATGCAGGAGCAGATGCGACAGGAGTTCCAACGCTCCAGTCGCAGCGGAGCGCCAGTGATGGTGGCTATGCTGGATATTGACTATTTCAAGCGCGTCAATGACACCTACGGCCACCAGGCGGGCGACCGCAGCCTGCAAATGTTTGCCCAGGTGGTGCAGAACAGCCTGCGTTCCACTGACCTGCTGGCGCGTTGGGGTGGCGAGGAGTTCCTGGTCTTGCTGCCCGACACCGATTTCAGCTATGGCATGGCCTGCCTGGAGCGGGTGCGCACCCAGGTAGCCGAGACCACGGTGGCCTTTGGCAGCGTGGAGATCCGGTTCACCGTGTCCATCGGCGTGACCCAGTACCTGGAGGGTGACTCGATAGAAAGCACGGTGGACCGTGCCGACTTTGCGCTATACGCCGCCAAGGCCCAGGGCCGCAACCAAGTGGTCAGCGCCTGAGATTGGAACACCCCCAGGCTCCACACTTCGTGTTTTCGCCAACCCCCTTGCAGGGGGCGAACCCAGCGGCCCGGCAAAGCCGGTTCCGCGGGTTCCCTGCCTGAAATCCGGGCTGCTTTTCAGTTCGTTTAGACCGAGCGGTTGCGCGCCAGCGGCGGGTTCTTCGCAAAGTAGCTGCGGATGCCGCGCAGGATAGCGTCGGCCAGTTGCTCGCGGTAGTCACTGCTCTTGAGCTTGGACTCCTCTTCGGGGTTGCTGATGAAAGCAGTTTCCACCAGCACGCTCGGAATGTCCGGCGCTTTCAGCACCGCAAAGCCTGCTTGTTCCACGCTGCCTTTGTGCAGGCGGCCGACCCGGCCTACCTCGCCCAGCACTGCGCTGCCCAGCTTCAGGCTGTCGTTGATTTGCGCGGTGGTGCTCATGTCCAGCATGGCGCTTTGCACCTGCGAATCCTTGGCCAGCACGTTAATGCCCCCCACCATGTCGGCGGCGTTTTCCTTGTTGGCCATCCAGCGCGCGGCGCTGCTGGAGGCCGCGCCGTGGCTGAGCGCGAACACGCTGGCCCCGCGCGCGGCAGGGGTCAGGAAGGCATCGGCATGGATGCTGACGAACAGGTCGGCCTGCACGCGGCGGGCCTTTTGCACCCGCACCTGCAGCGGCACGAAGAAGTCGGCGTCGCGCGTCATGAAGGCGCGCATGGGGTTGCCGTTGACGGTGGTGGCGTTGATGCGCTCGCGCAGCAAATGCGCCACCTGCAGCACCACATCTTTTTCGCGCGTGCCGCCGGGGCCGATGGCGCCCGGGTCTTCGCCGCCGTGGCCGGGGTCCAGGGCGATGATGATCAGCCGGTCGGTGCGCTGCGCGGCAGCGGCCGGGTTATTTACATCATTTGGGCCGCTGGCGCTGGGTGGGTGTGCGGGAGGTGCTATTGAATTGCTAGCGACATCCTTGTTGGGCGCCCCACCGGGTACCGGCGCGCGCGCGATGCCGGTGATGGCCGGTTTGGTTTGCTGCTTGGCGATCAGCGCCTCCAGTGCGTCGGCTTCGGCGGCCTCGCTGGGCAGCGGTGCGGGTGTGCGGTCCGCCAGGCGTTCGGTGATCAGTGCCTCCAGCGGGTCTTCTTCCTGGGCTGGATACAGGTCAAACACCAGCCGGTGCTGGTAGGCCGCCACCGGCGCCAGCGTGAATACCTGGGGCTTGGCCGCGCGCTTCAGGTCTATCACCATGCGCACGATGCCGGGAGCATTCTGGCCCACGCGGATGCCAGCGATGTTCGGGTCGTCTGCCTGCACGCGACCTACCAGTTCGCGCAGGGCGGGGTTCAGGTCTATGCCCTCGATGTCCACCGCCAGCCGGGGCGGATTGGCCACAAAGGTTTGCTTCACCGCCAGGGCCGTGTCCGATTCGATGGTGACGCGCGAATATTCTGGCGCCGGCCAGACCCGCACCGCCACGATGCTGGCGCCGCGTGCAATTTGCTGCGCACCCAGCAACAGGGCCAGGGTGCTACCTTGTACAAAGTCGCGCCGCTTCATGCGCCTGCCCCTTGCAGCAGGGAGGTGGATTCAGCGCGGGCAGTTCATAGGGTTCGACCACGGCGTAGGTCGGGCTTTTGATGCGGCCTTGCACGCCCAAGGCGCGCAGCAGGTGGCGTACCAGCGTGGTTTTGCCCGCGCCCAGGTCGCCGTGCAGGGTGATGAAGGCGTGGGTGATGTCGGGCTGGGCGGCCAGGGCCTGGGCAAAGGCGGCGGTCGCGTCCTCATGGGTCCAGAGCAAGGTGCTGTGGGTTTCTACAATCGGCGAATGGTGTTGAACGGTGCTCAGAACAATGGTCTCCAATGGGTGTCGCAGATACAGGCATGGGCGCGCGAACTCGGATTTTCCCAAATTGGCGTGGCCCCGGTGGATTTGTCTTCTGCCGAAGAGGGTCTGATGGCCTGGCTGGCCCAAGGGTTCCATGGTGACATGGCCTATATGGCCAGCCACGGACTGAAACGAGCCCGCCCGGCGGAACTGGTGCCGGGCACCGTCAGCGTTATCACCGCCCGCATGGATTATCTGCCGCGCAGCACGCCCGATGGCTGGCAGGGCTTGGAATTCGACCGTTTGAATCGGCCGGGCGAGGGCATTGTGTCGGTCTACGCCCGGGGGCGGGACTACCACAAGGTGCTGCGCGGGCGTCTGCAAAAGCTCAGCGACCGTATTGCCCAAGACCTGGGCCCGCTGGGCTACCGCGTGTTCACCGACTCGGCGCCGGTGCTGGAGGCCGAGCTGGCTGCGCGCAGCGGCCAGGGCTGGCGCGGCAAGCACACCCTGGTGCTGAACCGCGAGGCTGGGTCGATGTTCTTCCTGGGCGAAATCTATGTGGATATTGCTTTGCCGCCGACCGCACCCACCAGCGGCCATTGCGGCAGCTGCACTGCCTGCATCGATATCTGCCCCACGCAGGCCATCGTGGCCCCGCACCGGCTGGATGCACGCCGTTGCATCTCTTACCTGACCATCGAACATGCGGGGCCGATTCCGTTGGAACTACGCCCGCTGATGGCCAACCGCATCTACGGCTGCGACGATTGCCAGCTGTCCTGCCCCTGGAACAAGTTCGCCCAACGCAGTGCCTTGCCCGACTTTGATGAACGCCGTGGCCTGAGCGGCCAGCAGCTGGCCACGCTGTTCGCCTGGACCGAGGACGAATTCCTGCGCTATACCGAAGGCGGCCCGATACGCCGGATAGGCCATGAACGCTGGCTGCGTAATGTGGCCGTGGCCATGGGCAATGCGCTACGGGTGTCGGACGACGTAATGATCCGCAACGCGTTACAAAAGCGAGCCCTGGACCCAAGTCCGCTGGTGCGCGAGCATGTGGCTTGGGCCCTGGCAAGTTAGTGCGTTGCTAGATTTAGAACAAGAAGCTCGGGTATTTGCCGTATTTTTTGATGAAGAAATCTTGTAGTAAAACTCGTTGTCTCCGAGTTTTAATTAATTAATTCACGCAATCAGATGTAGGATTGGCTACAAAATGTATCCAATGTTTCGAAGGGATGGGCGTGAACAATCAGTTCGGGACAAAGCAGACAGCACTGGTGATCGGCGGTAGTGCACCGAATTCACCACTGATTGCCTGCGCCTTGGCCACCTTTCTGGACCCAGGCATTGAATTCGACGTGATTTTTGCCTCTGGCGCGGGCGTACGCATGGGCTTGCTACACCAGGCATCCAAGGACTACACGCCTGCGCAGGCTTGGGTCCGCTGGGCCCATATGGCGGTTGCGGACACGATCTACAAGCTGTTCCCGGTTAACTGCAAGGTATTCCTGAAGCCCGGCACGGAGACCATGCAGTACCGAAGTGCCATGCTAGAGGGTGATGCGCTGGATGCGCTGAATTTTCAACTCTTCGAGTCCACCGCTGACGGGCAGTCTCTGCATGACGACGCGAATACGCTGGTCGGAAACCCGGCTGTTCAAGCTCGCACACAACACCGACCCGGCCACCGGCCAGCCCCAGCGGCGCATGCTCACGGTGGATCTGATGCAAGGCATTCCGGACCGGCTCTGGCCAGAAGAGCTGGAGTGGTCTGCATCCAATATGTAACTGCAACTCGAAGTCGGCTACCGCGCAGGGCGGGCTTTCTGCTTGGAGCACGCAGCCCTTTGCCACGCCACATATTCCGAAGACGACCAGGCGTGTCCAGTTGTTGAGCAAGACAGCTGCACGATGACCACCAAACGACATTAACCAGGAACATCTATGAACATCACCAAACGCTTGCTATTGACCCTGTCCACAGCGCTGATCGCTTTGATATTTGTAGGTGTCGACGGTCTCTGGCAACTGCAACGTTCCCAGGATCGCTTGGATACGGTGCAGAACCGTATTATTCCCAGCATCCATGGTCTGAATGCGGCCAAAGGCTTTTTGGCGGACACCCGGTTGGCGGGTTACCGCTTATCGGTGTTCTCCAATCTCAGCGATAAAACGGCCCTGGAAAAGGCCGTGGCCGACGCCAACAAGAACTTTGATGACGTGATTGCAACCTACGAGAAGGAGCGTATTTACGACGAAACCGATCGCAAGATGCTGGCGGCCGACCGCGCCAACATGGAGGCCTATCGCCAGGCCTTGGTGCCGTTTTTCAACGCTGCACGCGCGGGCGACATGGACGGCGTGCGCGCAACGCTGGTCGCTGGCTCACCTCTGGCGCTTTCGGCTGCTGGTGTGAAAAAGGGCATAGACGAGCACATCGTCTACAACAATTCCTTGGTAGAAGCGGTGCGCCAGGAAAGCGCCGACGCCTATACGTTTGCCCAGAGCAGCATGCTGGCCGTGATCGTGGTGGCGTTGTTGTTGACCGGCACGCTGGCCTTGCACCTGTACCGCACCATTACCGGCAGCTTGGCGAATCTGCAAAAGGACTTTGAACGCGTCAGTGTGTCGCTGGATTTGTCTACGCCGGTGAAGGTCGAGCGCGCGGATGAAATCGGCCAAGTAGTCACAGCGTTCAACACCTTGTTGGCGCGCATTGCCAACGTGGTCGCCACGGTGCATGTTTCAGCCGATGCGGTGAGTGTTGCTTCGCAGCAGATCGCCGCCAGCAACGCTGACTTATCGTCTCGCACGGAACAACAGGCATCTTCGCTGGAGCAAAGCGCGGCCAGCCTGGAGCAATTGACCGCCGCCGTACAGCAGAACACCAGCAGTGCGCGCGAGGCGAGCCAACTGGCGGTGACAGCATCGCAGATCGCATCGCAAGGGGGCAGCGTGGTGAGCCAGGTGGTGAGCACCATGAATTCGATCAATGACTCGTCCAGCAAGATCGTGGACATCATCAGCGTGATTGACGGCATTGCATTTCAAACCAATATCCTGGCCTTGAATGCTGCTGTCGAGGCTGCACGCGCCGGCGAGCAAGGGCGCGGCTTTGCGGTTGTGGCCAGTGAGGTGCGCAGCCTGGCGCAGCGCTCGGCGGCTGCGGCCAAGGAGATCAAGGCACTCATTGGCGACTCGGTCGACAAGGTAGGTTCGGGTAGCAAGCTGGTGCAGCAGGCTGGTGAAACCATGCAAGACATCGTGACCAGCGTACGCAAGGTGACGGATATTGTGGGCGAGATCGCGCTGGCCAGCCAACAGCAAAGTGACGGGATTGGCCAGGTGAACGTCGCAATTTCTCACATGGACCAGATGACCCAGCAAAACGCCGCATTGGTGGAGGAGGCTGCGGCTGCGTCCCAAGCCTTGCATGAGCAGGCACAAACGCTGGAGCAAGTGGTGGGGGCCTTCCAGGTCGCCCCTGGCCAATCTGAGGCAAGGGCTGGTACGCGGTCGAATGTGGCGCTGCCGTATTCTCATACTTAAAAAGTGGCTCTGGCGCAGGTTTAATGTGCGCTGGCTGCTATATAGTTTGTAGCACCAATCAAGCAAGTCCAAGTGCAAACGGCAAGCTGAGCATCGCCAGCAAGGTAGACAGGCTGACCAGGCTGGCGGTCAGCGCGCCGTCGTAGCCCATTCGGGACGCCAGCACATAGCAACTGGACGCAGTGGGCAGAGCCGAGAAAGCCAGCAGCACCGTGGTGTGCAGGGGCGACAAGCCCATGGCTCGGGACATGCCCAGCGCCAGCAGCGGCAGCACGCCATGCCGTATGCCCAAGATACAGACGGCCAGCACCTTGGCCCGGGCCAGCGGCCCGAAGCGCATGCCCGCGCCCGCCGCCATCAGGCCCAGCGCGATGGACGCCGCGCCAATACGGTTTACCGTGGGCTCCAGCCAGACCGGAATGGCAAAGCCCAGCAGGTTCGCCGTCAGGCCCGAGGCCGTGGCCAATATCAGCGGGTTGCGTACCAGCTCCCGCACAAAGCCGCGCTGGGCATGCCGCGCCATGGGCCATACCGCCGCCACGTTGTAGATCGGCACGCAGATGCCGATCAGCACCGCCACCAACTGCGGGCCTTGCGGGCCGGCCAGACGCTCGGCCAGGGCCAGGGCTACAAAGGAATTGAACCGAAAAGCCACCTGGGCTGTGGCCGCGTGCTCGCGCCGGTCTATGCGTTTGCCGATGAATGGCAGCCAGGGCAGGGCGTACGACAGGGCGATGGCCAACAACCCGGTCGCCAGTCCAGCCAGTATTAGGCTGGAGGTGGCCTGCAGGTCGAGCGGCGTGCGCACAATCGACTGGAACAGCAGCACCGGGAACAGAAAGTAGTAGGTCAGGCTTTCTACCTGTTCCCACACTGTGCGGTTGAGGGCGGTGTAGCGGCACACCAGATAGCCGCACAAAATCAATGAGAAGTCGGGGAACAGCAGTTGCGCGTAGTACATCGCACCGAGAATAGCAGCCACCCTTGTTCCGCATGAGATATTTACCATGATCCGTTCCACAGCCGCAGCCCGGGGCCGGCCCGCGTGAGTACCGACCGAATCGACGCCTTCATCGACGCCATTTGGCTGGAAGAAGGCTTGTCCAAAAACACGCTGGAGGCCTACCGGCGTGACCTGACTCTGTACCTTGCCTGGCTGGCGCCGCAGCAGCGTGGGCTGGACGACACGCGCGAGCAAGACCTGCAAGCCTACTTTGCGGCCAAGCATGCCAGCACCAAAGCCACCTCAGCGAACCGGCGGCTGACGGTGCTAAAGCGTTATTTCCGCTGGGCCTTGCGCGAGCACGCTATTCACGTCGACCCCACCTTGAAGCTTCAGCCAGCGCGCCAGGCCCTGCGTGTGCCCAAGACTCTGACGGAGGCCCAGGTGGAAGCTCTGCTGGCCGCGCCAGATACCGACACTCCGCTGGGCCTGCGCGACCGCGCCATGCTGGAGCTGATGTACGCCAGCGGCCTGCGCGTTAGCGAACTGGTGTTGTTGAAGACCTTTCAGCTCAGTCTGGGCGACGGTGTTTTGCGCACCATGGGTAAGGGCAGCAAGGAGCGCCTGGTGCCGTTTGGCCAGGTAGCCGCTGAATGGCTGGAGCGCTACCTGGCCGAGGCCCGTCCCGAAATACTGGACGGCAAGCAGACCGACGACCTGTTCGTCTCCTCGCGCGGCAACAAGGCTGGTCGTGCCATGTCGCGCGTCATGTTCTGGATGCTGGTGCGCAAATACGCGCTGGCGGCCGACATCCATGTGGCCTTGTCGCCGCACACCCTGCGCCACGCCTTTGCCACGCATTTGCTGAACCACGGCGCTGACCTGCGTGCGGTGCAGATGCTACTGGGGCATGCGGATATTTCCACCACCACCATCTACACGCACGTGGCGCGCGAGCGGCTGCAAAGCTTGCACGCCAAGCACCATCCGAGGGGGTGAGGGCAGTTGCATATCTGGTGTTTGGTGCTCTTTGATTTTTAAAGAGGGTTGGTGGTTTGTGTGTTTACAGCTTGCTGTAATCGAGCTTGCCAAATCTCGTCCCCTTGGCTGCAGGAGCGTTTTTTGTTCACAGCTGCGACTATCGAGGCAGCATTGGTCTGCAGGAGGCCGTCTTTTCCCTCCTATTTGTTGGGGATGTTTTTGCTAACCACGCCGGATTTCACCGCGCAACTGAATCAAGTTGAATACGGATTGGGTAACCTGTAATTTCAACAACTTGGGCAACTCATGATTCGACTGGCACCTGTTCTTCTCGCGTCAATGATCAGTATTCCTGCATTCGCAGGAGTGGTGAAGGTTGATTTTTCTTTTGCTGACGTGAATGGGGGCAATCTCCCCACATTGCCACTTCTTGCTGGTTCTTTCTCTTACGAGGCTAGTTCTTTGGCTGCGACCCCAGGCAACTTACTCTCGGTTGATCTAGTTTTCGATAAACACACTTATTTAATTGGCGAGCTAGCTCTAGTGAAGCCGGGGCCGTTTATGGATAGCCCCTTCTACGCGCTATTCGGACTAAACAATTGGACGGCGGTTGATGGTGGAACTGATGATTTTTTCTTTGACTTCGACCCTTCAACACAGAAACTTGGGGGATTCTCAATTACAGGGGTATCGCTGCCTGGGTTTTATTCGGTCAATTCTTTCAGCCCAGGTGCCAGTTTCAATATGTCTTTCAGTGATGCAGCAAATACCGTTCCTGAGCCAGGCTCCCTTGCTCTACTGGGACTAGGCCTTGCTGGTCTGTTGGCAGTGCGCAGCCGCAAGCGTCCCTGATCCAAGCTGTCGCACATAGCAGGCGCACCTGCTTCCGCGGGTTTTCTTTTGGGATTGAATAATCGATTGCGCTTCAAAGTGGCAAGCAATTTCACTTTGAAGCACTAAGTCCCTTATGCATCCCACCCGGCCAATAAGATGGGATTTTGCAAATCATGTTTGCATGCCATTTCTCTTGCCCGCTGTGTGCAGAAAGGGCTTGTTGCCACAAACCCCTAAATTTATGAAGTACTTCTAAATTGATAGCTGCAAGTGCAGGTGATGTCTAGGTTGGAAGCAGATTATCTTTGTAATTCTTGGGCTGTACTGACACACCCGTGTATGCGGTTGCCCTACGTGTTTTGCATGCCTCCGACGCGATAGCGTGAGAGTTCACCTACATGCCGGGCCTTGCACTTCATGGGCATACACAGGTGCCAACTTGCGCGTAACAACCCGGGCAATACAAACCCCATCCGACTGCCGCTGCAACACGCTGTGGTGGCACAGCATGCCCTGGTCCGCCGCCTGTGGCTGCAGCTGGATGCGTACGCTATCGCCCAGGTCCAGATTACCGAAGAACACCAGTTCACGTTCGCGCAATGCGGCCGGCCGGCCTGGCGGCTGGGTGTGCAACATCCAGGCCCACTCGGCGCGGTCCACCATGGATTGGAAAGCGCTGAAGTACAGCAGGTCGGCGCCGTTGAAATCGTTGTTGGGGCAGGGTGTGAAGTCCAGGCTGTAGTTGGCGTCTGCTGAGAGCTGGGGTTGCATGGCCCGCAGCGCACGGCCCCGGCGCACGAATGCTTCAGCGGCGGCCCATAGCTCGGGGTTTGGCGCGTGCGTGGCGGCATCGGCCATGGCGGCGCGCACCACGCTGCGGTTGCTGCCTGGCTGGGCGCGGCGCACAAAGGCCGACAGCATTTCCACCCGCGCTGTGGTTTGGCCCTGTGCATGCAGCACATGGCGGCTGTAGTGCTGGGCGCGGCCCACGGCTTGGCATTGGCTGGTAATGGCGAACCTGTCGTTCTCGCCAATCTGCTCCAGCCGCCCCGATGTGATGCGCACCAGGGTGAAAGCTGCGTAGACCTTGTGCCCCTGCGCATCACGAAACTCGGGTCGTGGCAGGCCCTGGGCTTGGGCGATGCCCAGCCAATGCCGGTCGCCGCATTCCTTCAGCAGCCAGTTTTCGGACAAGCCGTTGGCGTTCAGCTGCGGCATGCCGGCGGTGTAGCGCCTGAGCTGCGGCGCTGTGGAGGCGTGTACGTTCATGAAAGCAATTCGGCCATTTCGGGTGCGTGGTGCGGCTCGGCGGTGCGCGCTTCAATCTGCTCCGCCAGGTACAGCGCATCGCGCGCCACACCGGAGAAGCGGCCAGAACCCCAGGTGTGCAGCCAGGGCAGGCCCAGAAAATAGAGGCCTGCCTGGTTGGTGACACCGCGCACATGGCTGGGCTGGCCACGGCCATTGAACACCGGCAGGTCCAGCCAGCCAAAGTCTGGCTGGAAGCCTATGCACCAGATGACCGAGGCTATGCCGGCCTCGCGCAGGTTCAGCGCCGGGCGTTCTCTACTGGGGTGCCATGGGGCGGTGTAGACCTCGCCGGGTGGAGCGTCGATGTCGTTTTTGGCGATGAACTTGTCGATGCTGGCGTTGATGCCGTTGTAGATTTTGTCGGCGTGATCCAGGTTCTCGGCCAGGTTGGGTTCGAACTGCAGGGTCTCGCCGTCCAGGTCGGTCAGCAGGCCGTAGAGCTCCATGCCCTCAGAAGCGAATTTGCGCAGGTCGATATCGCGCCCGCCATCGCGGCCGGTCACGTAGTGGTTGGTGTTGTCGCGCACGCCTTCGCGCAGCGGGTGCTCGTGCACCGGCATGTCGTAGTAGCCCATGTCGGCCAGCCAGTCCACCACATCCTTGCCCCGGTAGAAGCGTGCACAGCGCGGTGCGTTGCCAGTAGCCAGCACCACCTTGCGGCCGGCCAGGTGCAGGTCTTCGGCAATCTGCGCGCCTGATTGGCCGCAGCCCACCACCAGCACTGCGCCCTCGGGCAGGGCCTGCGGGTTGCGGTACTGCTCGGAGTGCAGCTGCAGTATGTCGGTGGGCAGGCGCTCGGCCATGCGCGGGATGATGGGCTGGTGGTAGCCGCCCGAGGCCACCACCACCTGGTCGGCGGTGTAGCTGCCGGCCGATGTCTGCACTTCAAAGCCCTGCGAGCCGTGCCGGCTGACGCGCTGCACCGCCACGCCTTCACGCAGCGGGGCGTTGACGTGCTTTTTGAAGCCCTCCAGGTAGGCCAGGATCTCCTGCTTTTTCATGAAGCCGTGCGGGTCCGGGCCGGCATAGGGCCAGCCGGGCAGGGCGCATTGCCAGTTGGGTGTGACCAGGCTGAAGGCGTCCCAGCGCTGGTTGCGCCAGGCGTGCATGGGGGTCTGCTTCTCGATCACCAGGTGGTCGATGCTGCGCTGCTGCAGGTAGTAGCTGAGCGACAGGCCGGCCTGGCCGCCGCCGACGATGACGACGCTGTGGTGTGGTGTGGTGGACATGGGGTTTCCTTTAGGTCTGTGGCTTATTCGTGGAAGGCCAGCACTTCGATTTCTGCGTGGGGCAGGCGTTCAAAGCGAGCTGCGGTTTGCTCCAGTTGAGCCAACTGGTCCATGGCGGACGAGCAAGTAAAGCCAAACTTGGCGCGTACGCGCTCAGAGGCGATGTTCAAAGCCTCGCGTACCTGGGCCATGAACTGCGGCAGCGGGTAGCGCGTGCCGGGCTGGAAGTAGTCCTTGATGACTAGCGAGGGTGAATAGCAGTGACTTTGCGTGGCGTCGGGCCAGCGGATATCGAAATGCATGGCGGGCATGGGGGCGGGGCTCCAGTTAGGGTTAAACAGAAAATGCGGCTGCTGTGGCGTGGCGGGCCAGCGCGAGATGGGCGCGGTACAGGTCGGCATGGCGCGCCGCGCTGGCGGCCCAACCAAAGCGCAGGCAGACCGCCGGGGTGCGCGCCAGAGATTGCTTCCAATGCGGCGCCAGCGCTGCCTGCATGGCCTGGGCAATCGACGTGGCGGACATGGGGTCGGCCCAGCAACAATCCGCGTCCGCCAGGTATTCGGTGAACGGCGCCTGGCGCGATACCACCACCGGCGTGCCGCTGGCCAGTGCCTCAAGCACCACCAGGCCAAAACCTTCGCGCAGCGATGGCATCACCAGCGCATCGGCGCGGCGGAATAGCGCGGGCATGTCGGCGTCCGCCAGCGCGCCGGTCAGTAGCAGGTCGCGGCCCGGCCCGGCCTGCAGGCCGTGGTGTGCGGCCAGGGCCTGGAACTCTCGCGCATAGCCGCTGTGGTCCAGCAGGCTGGAGCCGCCGGCCAGAACCAGTTGTGCTTGTGGGTGCTGGGCGCGCAGAAGTACAAAGGCCTGCAGGATGCGCAGCGTGTTCTTGCGTTCTTCCACGCCGCCCACGGCCAGAAGCAGCGGCGCAGCCGTGCCGCCACGCAGGCCCCAGCGGGCGGTCAGCGCCGCGTCGGTGGCGTTTGGGTGGGGCGTGTAGCGGCTGCAGTCCACGCCGTTGTGCACCAGGGCGGCGTCCATGCCATGCTCGCGACGCAGCACATCGCACCACAGCTGGCTGACGCACAGCACCTGCTGCGCGGCCAGAAAGCCGCGCTGCTGCCAGGCCGCCAGCCGGGCATCGTCAAATTGGTCCAGGTGGTGCACGGTACGTACAAATCCGTCCACTAGGTCCTGTGCCTGCAGGTCGGCCAGCGCATTCGCGCCCAGCGGGTCTTGGGCATGGAAGATGTCGAACTGTTCTGCTTGCAGCAGTGGCGCCAGATGGGCTTTGAAGGCCTCTATGCGCGAAGCCACCATATCCACCGTGCCACCCACCATGCCACCGGGGGCAGTCTCCACCGGCACCAGCTGCAGCCGGCACGGCAGCGGGCGGAACATGGTTTGACCAGGCAGGGCGGGCGCGAACACTGTCACCGCATGGCCAGCCCGGTGCAGCGCCTGGGCTAGCTCTAGGGTGTGCACCACGCCACCGCGCGGCAGCACGGAATGCGTCAGCAGCGCAATCTTTAGCGGCGGTGGCGAGCCAATCTCACGCATGGGCCAGCTCCTGCGGCGGCAGGATGAAGCTCTGCTGCGCCACGTTCCAAAGCAGGCTGCGCTCTTCACCGTGGTGCAGCCAGACCTCGGGCGTGGCTTGCACGGCACCCACGTCAGCACAGGCAATGCCCCGGGCGTGGAAGCGCGCGCATACCGCATCGGCCTGTTCGGGTGCCACGCTCAACACAAAGCCGTAGCTGGGGAAGGACTGCAGCCAGCGCAGCAGCGGCACGCCTTCAGGGCGGGGAATGGCGTCTACATCGAGTTGCGCGCCTACGCCGGAGCATTCCAGCAGCATCAGCGCCGTGCCCACGGCACCGGCCATGCTGATGTCTTTGGCGGCGGCACACAGGCCGTCTTCGGCCAGCAGGGGCAGCAGCTCCAGGTCGGCGCGCAGGCGCTCGGCGGGGGCGCTGGTGGATGCATTCCAGTAGGGGTGCGGTTCCTGGTAGGCGCCGCGCAGGTCCACCGCCATCAGCAGGCGCTGGCCGGGCTGTGCGTCAAAGCTGGTCAACAGCTTGCGCGCCCGGCCCAGTATGGCCACGGCCAGCTGGCCTTTGTCGCTGCGGTGGTTGGTGTGGCCGCCGACGATG
>JAPLPK010000212.1 GCA_026400275.1 Burkholderiales bacterium | reverse complement strand
GATGCGCGAGCCCTTGGAAAAAGCCGGCCTGCGCTATATCGACTAAATCAAGTATCAAATAGGCCTGTAGCGCAGGTAATACCTGCGCCAGTAGCTATTGATTGCATAGCAAACAAGGACAACTATGGAATTCACCAAAACCCCCGGCTGGCTGGACTGGTACACCGGCCCCAGCAAACCACGCTTTCAGCTGCCAGCTGGCGCGGTAGACGCGCACTGCCATGTGTTTGGCCCCGGTGACAAGTTCCCCTACGCGCCCGAACGCAAATACACACCCTGCGACGCGTCCAAGGAACAGCTGTTTGCCCTGCGTGACCACCTGGGCTTCGACAAGAACGTGATCGTGCAGGCCACCTGCCACGGCAGCGACAACCGCGCCCTGGTGGATGCGCTCAAGGCGTCCAATGGCAAGGCCATGGGCGTGGCCACGGTCAATGAACTGGTGACGGATGCCGAATTGCAGGATATGCATGCCGCCGGTGTGCGGGGTACGCGGTTCAACTTCGTCAAGCGCCTGGCCGACTCCACGCCGCGTGAAGTGCTGCGCGAAATCGCCGCCCGCATCGCACCCTTGGGCTGGCATGTGGTGATTTATTTTGAGGCAGTCGATCTGCCCGAGTACTACGACTTCTTCACCAGCCTGCCGACCACGGTGGTGGTGGACCACATGGGCCGCCCGGACGTCACCAAGCCGGTGGACGGCCCCGAGTTCGCCCTGTTCGTGAAGATGATGCGCGAGCACAGCAACATCTGGAGCAAGGTCAGCTGCCCCGAGCGCCTGAGCGTCAGCGGCCCCAAGGCCTTGAATGGCGAGCAACACGCTTACCAGGACGTGGTGCCTTTCGCCAAGCACCTGGTGGAAACCTTCCCCGACCGCGTGCTGTGGGGCACCGACTGGCCACATCCGAACTTGAAGGACCACATGCCTGATGACGGCTTGCTGGTGGACTACATCCCGCAGATTGCACCCACCGCCGAGTTGCAGCGCAAGCTGCTGGTGGACAACCCCAACCGTCTGTACTGGAGCTGAAATGTCCTTAGACAAACCCTATCTGGATGTGCCCGGCACCACCATTTTTGATGCCGAGCAGAGCCGCATGGGCTACCACTTGAACCAGTTCTGCATGTCGCTGATGAAGGCCGAAAACCGCGAAAAGTTCAAGGCCGATGAGCGCGCTTACCTGGACGCCTGGGCCATGACCGAAGACCAGAAGCAGGCCGTTTTGGCCCGTGATCTGAACCGCTGCATCTCCCTGGGCGGCAACATCTACTTCCTGGCCAAGATCGGCGCCACGGACGGCAAGAGCTTCCAGCAGATGGCCGGCAGCATGACCGGTATGACCGAAGAGGAATACCGCAACATGATGGTCGGCGGTGGCCGCTCCGTGCAGGGTAACCGTGTGGTTGGTGAAGACGGCGACGCCCAGGCGCACCGCCAACCGCAGGGTTCTGCGGGCAAAAAAGGAAACAACTGATATGGCCAAAATTACCGCCAGCGTTTACACCTCGCACGTCCCCGCCATCGGCGCGGCCATCGATTTGGGGAAAACGACCGAGCCTTACTGGCAACCCTTGTTCAAGGGCTATGAATATTCCAAGCAATGGATGAAGGACAACACACCTGACGTGATCTTTCTGGTCTACAACGACCACGCCACGGCTTTCAGCCTGGACATGATCCCGACCTTCGCCATCGGCACCGCTGCGGAATACCAGCCTGCCGATGAAGGCTGGGGCCCGCGCCCCGTGCCCAAGGTGATCGGCCACCCCGAGCTGGCCGCGCACATTGCGCAGTCGGTGATCCAGCAGGACTTTGACCTGACCATCGTCAACAAGATGGACGTGGACCACGGTTTGACCGTGCCCCTGAGTCTGATGTGCGGCGAGCCCGAGGCATGGCCCTGCCCGGTGATTCCGTTCGCGGTCAACGTGGTGCAGTACCCCGTGCCCTCGGGCCGCCGCTGCTTCGAGCTGGGTAAGGCGATCCGCAAGGCTGTCGAATCCTTCGACAAGCCGCTGAAGGTGCAGATCTGGGGCACGGGTGGCATGAGCCACCAACTGCAGGGCGCACGCGCCGGCCTGATCAACAAGGAATGGGACAACGCCTTCCTGGACCGCCTGATTGCCGACCCGGACGGTCTGGCCAGCGTGCCGCACATCGACTACGTGCGCGAAGCCGGCTCAGAAGGTATCGAGCTGGTGATGTGGCTGATTGCCCGTGGCGCCATGGCCGACGTGGCCGGCGGTGCTGCGCCCACCTTGAAGCACCGCTTCTTCCATGTGCCTGCATCCAACACGGCCGTCGGCCACCTGATTCTGGAGAACAACTAAATGAC
Source organism: Burkholderiales bacterium (assembly GCA_026400275.1). Classification (GTDB taxonomy): domain Bacteria; phylum Pseudomonadota; class Gammaproteobacteria; order Burkholderiales; family Burkholderiaceae_C; genus Rhodoferax_B. The sequence goes on along the minus strand of JAPLPK010000212.1, from coordinate 31,597 downwards.
TAAGACTATCAAAGTCGCCCTGGCGGGCGCGGGAGCCTTTGGCACCAAGCATCTGGACGCCATCAAGCTGATCGACGGCGTGGAGGCCATTTCGGTCATCGGCCGCGATATGGAAAAAACCCGTGAAGTCGCTGCCAAGTACGGCATAGCCCACGTGACGGACGACCTGGCTGAAAGCCTGGCCTTGCCCGAGCTGGATGCCGTGATTCTGTGCACGCCCACGCAAATGCATGCCGCCCAGACCATCCAGTGTTTGCAAGCCGGCAAGCACGTGCAGGTGGAAATCCCTCTGGCCGACAGCCTGGCAGGTGCCGAAGAAGTCGTGGCCCTGCAAAAGAAGACCGGCTTGGTGGCCATGGTGGGACATACCCGCCGCTTCAACCCCAGCCACCAGTACGTCAACCAGCAAATTGCAGCCGGCAAGTTCAACATCCAGCAAATGGATGTGCAGACCTATTTCTTCCGCCGCACCAACACCAACGCGCTGGGCCAGGCGCGTAGCTGGACCGACCACTTGCTGTGGCACCACGCTGCACACACGGTGGACTTGTTCGCCTACCAGTGCGGCAGTCCCATCGTGCAGGCCAACGCCATCCAGGGGCCGATCCACCCGGTGCTGGGTATTGCGATGGACATGTCTATTCAGCTGAAGGCCGCCAATGGTGCGATCTGCACGCTGTCGCTGAGCTTCAACAACGACGGCCCGCTGGGCACCTTCTTCCGCTACATCGGCGACAGCGCGACCTACATCGCGCGCTATGACGACCTGTTCACCGGCAAGGATGAAAAGATCGACGTGAGCCAGGTGGCGGTGTCCATGAACGGCATTGAGCTGCAAGACCCGCGAAGGCCGCGAACCCAATAGCAGCGTGGCCAAGGTGCTGCCGTGCTACCAGGTGCTACATAAGCTGGAGCAACAGCTGAACGCGGCCTGATCACCCGAGCTTGAACGGCCCGCCTTTTTCCAGCGCACGCTGGTAGGCGGGCCGTTCGCGTATGCGGGCCAGGTAGGCCATTAGATTGGGGCGGCTGCTGTCTAGGCCACCTCGGGCTTGCGCGGCCTCAATGGGGAAGCTCATCTGGATGTCGGCTCCGCTGAACTCGTCGCCCGCAAACCACAGACTTTTGCCCAGCTCGGCTTCCATGAAGTCCAGGTGGGTTTTGAGCTGCGGCAGGATGAAGCTTTTTTTCACGTTCCCGCTGATGGCCTTGGCGATGGGCTTCACGAAGAACGGCATTTTGGTGTTCTCGATCTTGTCGAAGATGAGCTTGAGCAACAGGGGCGGCATGGCCGAGCCTTCGGCGTAGTGCAGCCAGTAGCGGTAGCGCAGCCTCTCCGATGTGCCCAGCGCCGGGGCGAGCCGGCCCTGGCCATGCTGTTCGATCACGGCCTCCACAATCGCGCCCGATTCGGCCAACACCATGTCGCCGTCGGTCAGCACCGGTGATTTGCCCAGGGGGTGCACTGCGCGCAGGCTGGCCGGTGCCAACATGGTCGTGGCGTCGCGTTGGTAGCGCTGGATCTGATAGTCGAGGCCCAGCTCTTCCAGCAGCCACAGCACGCGCTGCGAACGGGAGTTGTTCAGGTGGTGAAGGGTCAGCATAAGTTTCCGGGTAGTTGTCACAGCGAATACCGATAATCCGCCCACAATTTTGCAATTCTTTACCTCGTGACGATATGCAACAGACCCTGTGCCGGAATCCGGCCTCTCTGGGCAGCATATGATTTCACTTAGTTTAGCTAACCAATTATCTGCCTTGCCCACTTCACCATCTGTACAAAAACACGCCGCCATGGTGATGGAGGTGGTGCCTGCTGTGATGGATTCCATCCGCCAGGCGATGCGGATCGGTGCGGGTGCCCATTTGTCTGTGCCGCAGTTCCGTTGTTTGAACTTTATTGCGCGCAAGCCGGATTGCTCGATTGGCGAAGTCGCGGCCTTTCTGGGCGTGACCATGCCCACGGCTTCGGCCATGACGGACCGCCTGGTGCAGAGCGGCCTGGTATCACCCCAAACCGCCAGCGACGACAGGCGGCGTACCCAACTACAGCCCACCCACGCCGGGCTGGCACAGCTTGCGCACATACAGACGGATGCGCAGGCTGATTTAGAACGTGCTTTGACGGCTTGTACCGGCAAAGAGCTACGCGACCTGCAAGCAGGATTGGCCATTCTTTGGCGCACTTTTCGACCCGACCTAGAAACCCCATGAAGACTGTTCCCATTCTTTTGAATACTGTTTGCGGCGCGCTGGTGCTGGTCCTGGCGGGCTGCTCCGGCAAGGCCGATGTGGCGGCCCCTGCAGGTGGCGCCAGTGCTGCAGCCGCACCTTCAGGTGGGGCCTCGTCGGCCACGCCTCCGGTCACCATCACCACGGTCAAGGCACAGTCCAAGGACTTTCCGGTGGTGCTGAAGGCCACGGGTACGGTCACGCCCATCACCAGTGTGGACGTCAAGGCCCAGGTCACCAGTGTGGTGGCCAAGGTGCACATCCAGGAAGGGCAGTTCGTCAAGGCCGGTGAGCTGATGTTTACGCTGGACTCGCGTACCGACGAAGCCAACCTGGCCAAGGCCCGCGCCCAGCTGGCCAAGGACAACGCTTCCCTGGCCGACGCCAAACGGCAGTTCGCACGCAGCCAGGAGCTGTTCCGCCAGAGCTTTATTTCCCAGGGCGCTCTGGATACCGCCCAGGCCCAGGTAGATGCCCTGGCCGCTACCGTGGCAGCCGACCAGGCGGCAATAGACGCGGCCAAGGTCGCGCTGTCGTTTGACCGCATTGCTGCGCCCAATACAGGCCGTGCAGGCCAGGTGCCGGCTTCTACGGGCACCGTGGTGCAGGCCAATGTCACCACCTTGGTGACGATTACCCAGCTGGACCCAATCTCTGTAGGCTTCAGCTTGCCGCAGCGCAATCTTCCCAACGCGCTGGCGGCATTGAAGGGCGGTGGCGCACCGGTAACTGCAGCCCTGGGCGATGGCGGTGGTACCTTCACTGGACGCTTGCAGTTTGTCGACAACGCGGTGGATGCCAGCTCTGGCTCGGTTAAGGCCAAGGCAGAGTTTGCCAACAAAGAGGGCAAGCTGTGGCCTGGGGCCTTTGTCGAGGTCTCCCAGACCTTCAACACCTTGAAAGGCGCGGTGGTGGTGCCCCAGGCGGCCATCATCCAAGGCGCACGCGGCAATATCGTCTATACGGTGGAAGAGGGCAAGGCGGTGTCCAAGCCCATCCAGCTGGTGTATGCCCAGGGGACAGAGGCCGCTGTCACGGGCGTGAATGCCGGTGACGCCATCGTGGTGGACGGCAAGCAGAACGTGCGCCCCGGTTCCCGCGTGGTCGAGCGCGCCCGTGACGCCAAACCCGCCGCGAGCAGCCCCGCTGCAACTGACGCCGCCAGCCAAGCCGCCAAGAGCGCCAGCGCCGATTCCGCCAACACACCTCGGCCTGCCGCACCATGAGCTTTTCTGAGATTTTCATCCGCCGTCCGGTGATGACGGTGCTGCTCAACGCAGCGGTGGTCATGGCCGGTGTCATTGGTTTCCAGAAGATTCCGGTAGCGGCCCTGCCCAGCTACGACACGCCGGTGATCAATGTGTCGGCCACCTTGCCGGGGGCCAACCCCGAGACCATGGCCAGTTCGGTGGCACTGATTCTGGAAAAGCAGTTCCAGACCGTGCCCGGCCTGAAGACCATCAGCTCCACCAGCATCCTGGGCAGCACCTCGCTGACGCTGGAGTTTGACGAAGGCCGCAACATCGACGCCGCTTCGGTGGACGTGCAGGCGGCCTTGTTGCGTGCGCAGCGCTCCCTGCCCACCGATATGACCAACCCGCCGTCTTACCGCAAGGTGAACCCGGCGGATGCCCCGGTGCTGCTGGTGGCCATGACCTCGCCTTCATTGGCCCCGGCCGACCTGCAAGACTTTGCCGAGCATTTGATTTCACCGACGCTGTCCACCATCGATGGCGTGGCGCAGGTGAACATCTTTGGCGCCAAGCGCTATGCCGTGCGCGTGCGCGTCAACCCGCAGGCCCTGGCGGTGCGCAATATCGGCCTGGACGAGTTGAGCAGTGCGTTGAAGTCTGCCAACGTGAACACGCCCGTGGGCACACTGGAGGGGCCGCGCCAAACCTTGGTGCTGCAGGCGAACCGCCAGTTGCGCAACGCCGCCGACTTCTCGGACCTGATCGTCAGCACCCGGGGCGGCAACCCTGTGCGCCTGAAAGACGTGGCCAGCGTGGAAGACAGCCTGGAAACGCTGAAGAGCTGGGCCACCCTGGACGGCGAGAACTCCATCACCCTGGCCATCCAGCGCCAGCCCGGTGCCAACACGGTGAAGGTGGTGGACTCCATCCGCGCCGCGTTGCCCAGGCTGCAAAGCCAGATGCCGCAGTCGGTTTCCATGACGCCGGTGAACGACCGATCCAAGTCCGTGCGTGAAGCCTTGCACGATGTGTCCTTGACCCTGATGGGCACGATTGCGCTGGTGGTACTGGTGATCTTTCTGTTCCTGCGGCGCTTCATCGCCACCCTCATACCGGCCTTGTCCTTGCCCGTTTCCTTGGTGGGTGCCGTGGCGCTGCTATGGGGCTTGAATTACAGCCTGGACAACATTTCCCTGCTGGGCCTCACGCTGGCCGTGGGCCTGGTGGTGGACGACGCCATCGTCGTGCTTGAGGACATCATCCGCCACGTGGAAAACGGCGAAGACCCTTTCCAGGCCTCGCTGCGTGCGGCGCGCGAGGTGGGCTTCACCATCGTTTCCATGTCCACCTCGCTGATCGCGGTGTTCATCCCCATCTTCTTTATGCCCGGCGTGATCGGCTTGTTGTTCCACGAATTTGCCGTGGTGGTGGGTTTGTCCATCGTGGTGTCGGCCTTTGTGTCGCTGACCCTGGTGCCCATGCTGGCCAGCCGCTTCCTGACCGACGAAAAGCACATGAAGGCGCCTGGCCGTGTGGTGCGTTCGTTTGAAACGGGTTTTAATGCGGTGCTGGCCGGCTACACCAAGATGCTGGACATGGCGTTGCGCCACCGCAAGGTGGTGCTGCTGGTGGCGGCGGGCACGTTTGCTGCCACGTTCTGGCTGGCCTACATCATCCCCAAGGGCTTTTTCCCTGAGGAAGACATAGGCCAGATCCAGGTCACCACTGAAGCCGCAGAAGATGTGTCCTTCCCGGAAATGGTCAAGCTGCAGGAACGTGCTGCGACGATCTTCCGGGCAGACGAGAACGTGGCTACGGTCAGCTCCTTCACCGGCGGCAACAACGCGCAGAACTCCGGGCGCATGTTCATCAACCTCAAGGCGCAAGGCGAACGCCTGCCCATGAAGAAGGTGGTTGAAGGCCTGCGCAAGAAGCTGCGTGCCGTGGCCGGTATCAACGTCTTTATGCGTCCAGTGCAGAACCTGCAACTGGGCGGCCGCCAGAGCAAGGCCCAGTACCAGTACATCCTGCAAAGCATCAAGGCCGATGAGCTCAACACCTGGGCCAACAAGCTGCAGGAGCAACTGCGCGCCGACCCCATCTTCCGTGATGTGACCAGCGACTCGCAGCTGCGCGGCCTGCAAGCCCAGCTGAAGATCAACCGGGACAATGCGAACACCCTGGGCGTGTCGATCGACACCATACGCACCGCCTTGTTCAGCGCCTTCGGCGAGCGCCAGGTGTCCACCATTTACCTTCCCACCGACAGCTACCAGGTGATCATGGAAGTGGCGCCCGAGGCCAAGCTGGATGAACGCGCACTGAACGGCATTTACGTGCGCTCGTCCAACGGCACCTTGGTGCCCATGTCCAGCTTTACCACGGTGGAACGCACAGTAGGCCCCACAGCCATCAACCATGCGGGCCAGCTGCAGGCTGTAACCGTGTCGTTCAACCTGGCGCCCGGCGCGGCCCTGGGCGACGCCACCGCCAAGATCGACGCGGCCAGCACGGCCATAGGCATGCCGTCCAGCATCATCACCAGCTATGGCGGTGATGCGGCGGTGTTCCAAAGCTCGCAGGGCAGCCAGGCGATTCTGGTGGTGGCGGCCTTACTGGTGATCTACGTGTTGCTGGGCGTGCTGTATGAAAGCTACATCCACCCGCTGACGATTCTGGCAGGCCTGCCGTCCGCCGCCGTGGGGGCACTGGCCACGCTAATGCTGTTCGGCCAGGACCTGACGCTGATCGCCACCATCGGTATCGTGCTGTTGATCGGTATCGTGAAGAAGAACGCCATCATGATGATCGACTTCGCGCTGGAGGCGCAGCGCCACCGGGGCATGACGCCGGCCGAGGCCATCCGTGAGGCCTGCATATTGCGTTTCCGCCCCATCATGATGACCACGTTGGCCGCGCTGATGGGGGCCTTGCCGATTGCCTTGGGGCTGGGCGCAGGCGCCGAGCTACGCCAGCCCCTGGGCCTGGCCGTGGTCGGCGGGCTGGTGTTCTCGCAAGCCATTACGTTGTTCATCACGCCGGTGATCTACCTGGCCCTGGAACGCTTCAGCGGCACCGGTCCGGTGACCACGCCCGAGATCATCCTGACCGGACCCGGGTCCGCGCATTGATGCTCTAACGAATTGCTATTGAATATATAGCTGCTGGCGCAGGCAATATCTGCGCTAGCAGCATTTTTTATGGAGAATTGAAAGCTATGCAAAACCGCGCACTTGGCCCCTTCCAAGTTTCCGCCATCGGCCTAGGTTGCATGAATGTGAGCCACGCGTATGGTGCGCCGGTCACGGCAGAGCAGGGCGAGTCCGTCTTGCTGCATGCGCTGGACCGCGGCGTCACCCTGTTTGACACCGCTGCGCTGTACGGCTTTGGCAGTAATGAAGAGCTGGTGGGGCGTACTCTGTCGAAGCACCGCAGCAAGTTCACCCTGGCCAGCAAATGCGGCATGACCGGCGTGGATGGCAAGCGCGTGATCGATGGCCGTCCGGCCACCCTGAAGCGCACCTGTGAAGAGGCGCTGAAGCGCCTGCGCACCGAGGTCATCGACCTGTATTACCTGCACCGCTGGGACAAGACCGTGCCGATCGAAGACAGCGTGGGCGCGCTGTCCGACCTGGTGCGCGAGGGCAAGATCCAGACCATCGGTTTGTCCGAGGTATCGGCCAGCACGCTGCGCAAAGCCCATGCCGTGCACCCCATCACCGCGCTGCAAACCGAGTACTCGCTGTGGACGCGCAACCCCGAGATCGCGGTGCTGCAGGCCTGCAAGGAACTGGGCACGGCCTTTGTCGCTTTCAGCCCGGTGGCCCGTGGTTTTCTGACCGGTGCGCTGCAAGACGTGAACACGCTGGACGCCAAGGACATACGCCGTGGCATGCCCCGCTTTGCACCCGACAACTACGCGGCCAATCTGCTCCTGCTCGACGGTTACGCCGCCATTGCCCGCGAAGCTGGCTGCACCCAGGCCCAGTTGGCCCTGGCCTGGTTGCTGCAGCAGGGCGAGCACATCATCCCCATCCCAGGCACCACCCGTGTGGACCACTTGGATGAAGACCTGGGCGCGGCCGATGTACGCTTGTCGCCCGCACTGCTGGCCCGCTTGGACGCACTCATCAATCAGCGCACCGTCACAGCTGCACGCTACAACTCGGCCAGCCAGGCCGACGTGGATACTGAAGAGTTTTGATGCCTCTTGGTGAGGTAGTGGCACAGGGTTTGCTGCATTGACAGCGGGGACTTTCCCCTAGTCGATTTCTGGAGATCTGATGCATACAAGCCCCCGCTCCGCAGTCGCCCCGGCCGCCAGCTCTGCCGGTATTTCTATCGTCAACTTGGCGGCGCGCCAGCGTATGCTGTCACAGCGCATGATTTTGCAAACCGTGCTGGCTTCACAGGGGGACAAGGAGAAACGCCTTGCGGCCGAGCGGACCCTGGCACTGTTCTCTGAAAGTCAGGCCCAGCTGCTGGAATTTTCTAGAACCTTGGACCTGGCCAATGCCCGCAAGCTGGACGCGGTCTACCACGGCGACCATGGTGTGGACATCACTATCCAGGAGTTCACCAGCTTGGTGCGCACCGCTTTGGCACAGATAGCCCAGCGGGATGACCGCAAGGCAGCATCGGTGGCCCAACTGGTGGAGCAGACCGACGTGGTGTTGGACGCCCTGAACAAAGCCACCACGGCGTTTGATGACATCAGCAGGTCCAAGTCCGACAGCATGAAGCGCGAGCTGACCGGCATCGTCAGCGACATCCAGAACGTAGCGCGCGAGGCCAAGGTGGTCAGCTTCAACGCGCTGGTCATCGCTGCACGCGCCGGTAGTTTTGGCCGCGAGTTTGCAGTGGTGGCGAATGTGCTGACGGGCATCACCGGCAAGATCGACGGACTGTCGCGCGACGCCATTGTGCTGGCGGGCCGCACCTGAGGGCACGAGGCCATCGGCGGGAGAGCAGGGGCGGCGTACACTCGGCGCCCCCTGTGTAATTCCTCTCGTCTGATGCCCTCTACCTCCCCGGGTCCCGTGACCCGCACGCCACGTGCCCGCAAAGCCGTGGTGGACCCTTCGCAGCAGCTCAGTCTGGGCTTTACCGATGATTTCTTTGTAGCCCCTGTGCTGCCTGCCGAAAAGCCGGCACCCGTCCGCGCCGTTCCGGCGCCCAAACCGGCTGCCGTCCCGTTGGCGGCGGTGGCTGTGCCGTCTACCCCGGAAAGCATGGAAGACATGGCTGCGCTGCTGGAGCAGCATGCCGACTACCGCGTGTTGCGCCGCCTGGTGCCGCAGCTGGAGTTTGCCGCAACACCTGTAGCCGCATCCGGCGTGTTGCGCCTGTTGGTGTTGGACACCGAGACCACCGGTCTGGAGCACAGCCGCGACAAGATCATCGAACTGGCTCTGCTGCGTGTGGACCTCGACACCGCCACCGGCTTGCCCTGCGGTACGGTGCAGGTGTATGACGGACTGGAAGACCCGGGCATGCCCATCCCCGACATCGCCCGTAAGGTGACCGGCATAGACGACAGCATGGTGCAGGGCCAGCATCTGGACGAGGCGCGCGTGGCCGAACTGCTGGATGGCGTGGACCTGGTGGTGGCGCACAACGCGGCGTTTGACCGGCCTTTTGTCGAAGCACGTTTTCCAGCTTTCGCCGCCAAGGCCTGGGCATGCTCGTTTGCCGATATCGACTGGAAGGCCGAGGGCCGCGAATCCGCCAAGCTCTCTGCCCTGGCCTTGGAGCTAGGCTGGTTTTATGACGCCCACCGCGCCGAGATGGACTGCCACGCGCTGCTGGCCGTGCTGCAAGCCGTATTGCCTACCTCGGGTGGTAGCGGTCTGGCCCGGCTACTTCAGGCGTCTAAAGCCACGCGCTATCGCCTGCAGGCTACCGGTGCCCCGTTCGATGCCAAGGACGCGCTGAAAGAGCGCGGCTACCGCTGGGACGCTACCCAAAAAGTCTGGCACACCCGCCTGGCCGACGAAGCCGCACTACAGGCCGAAGGCGAATGGCTGGCCGCCGAGGTCTACCGGGGCCGGGCCGCCCGTGTGCAGGTGGAGGCGCTGGACGCGTTGGTGCGCTATGCCAGCCGTCCGGGTGTGATCGGCTGGAAGCAGTTGGAGTAAAAAGGCCGCTAGCGCAGTATTTACCTGCGCTAGCAGCTATTTAATCCATAGCACTTCGCATTCAAAGTGCGTGCGTCACCAGCCGGAAGTCGGGGTCCTCGGCGAAGGGCTGGATGGTGTAACCCAGGCCGCGCATCAGTTTAAGCATGCCGGGGTTGTTGGCTAGCACCAGGCCGTGGATTTCGCTCAGGCCTTTTTCGCGGGCCACATCCATGATGCTTAGCATCAGGCGTGTGCCTAGGCCCCGGCCACCGAAATCATCTGCGACCACCAGCGCAAATTCGCAGCTGGTGTTGTCGGGGTTGGTGATGAAGCGCGATACGCCGATGATGCGTTCCGTTTCCTGCATCTCGCCAGTCGCGTCGGGGCTGCGCTGCTTGTGAACGGCCACCAGGGCCATTTCGCGGTCGTAGTCGATCAGCGCGAAGCGCGACAGCATGCTGGGCGGTAGCTCGGACAGCATGGACACATAGCGGAAGTAGCGGCTCTCGGCCGACAGGCCGCGCACCATGTCCTGCAGCATCTCGCCGTCGTCCGGCCGTATTGGGCGCAGTGTGGTCTGCCCGCCGCCGCGCAGGGGCCAGACCTGCTCGTAGCGGGCGGGGTAGGGCAGTATCGCCAGATGTTGATATTCCGGGCCGCGCCCGCTGCCAGCGGGGGATGCGCTATCGATGACGATGCGCGCGTCCACCGCCACGGCGCCAGAGGCGTCCACGATGATGGGGTTGATGTCCATCTCGCGCAGCTGGGGTAGTTCGCACACCATTTCGGACACGCGCATCAGCACCCGTTCCAGCGCATCCATGTCTACCGCGCTGGCGCCGCGCCACTCGCCCAGGGTCTCGCTGACGCGAGAGCGGTCTATTAGCCGCCGTGCCAGGAACTGGTTCAACGGTGGCAGCTCCATGGCGCGGTCGTTGATCAGCTCAATCATGGTGCCGCCCGCGCCAAATGCGATCACCGGGCCAAACGGGTCGTCGGTCACCAGACCTATGCAGATCTCACGGCCCCGCTTGTGGCGCGCCATGTTCTGCACCGTGACGCCGTGGATGCGCGCCTCGGGCATTTGTTGCGCCACCAGTTGCACCATGTCGTTGTAGGTGTCGCGCACGCCCACGGCGTTCATAACGTTCAGGGCTACGCCGTCTACATCCGACTTGTGGCTGATGTCGGGTGAGTCGATTTTCAGCGCCACCGGGTAGCCCAGCTGGGTGGCGATCATCATCGCCTCGTTGGCGCTGCGGGCCAGCACGGTCTGCGTCACCGGAATGTGGAAGGCCGCCAGCAGGGCCTTGGACTCCATCTCCGTCAGCACTTTGCGGCGCTCGGCCAGCACGCCTTCGATCAGCAGGCGCGCGCCCTCCACATCCGGCTTGGCCAGGGCCGACAGCGGCGGTGGTGTTTGCTGCAGCAACTGCTGGTTTTGGTAGAAGGACGCGATATTGCCAAATGCGCCCACCGCCGCTTCCGGTGTGCGGAATGTGGGGATGGCCGCCGCGTTCAGCGCGGTGCGCGCCTCACCGACCGAGGCGTCGCCCATCCAGCAGGTCAGCAGCGGTTTGGACAGTTGGGGTTTGAAATCTGCCAGTGCCTGGGCCACGCCGGTGGCATCACAGCCGGCCTTGGGCGAATGGATGACCAGCACGCCATCCACCTGGCTGTCGTGGCTGGCGGCTTCTACGGCAGCGCGGTAGTGGGCCGGGCTGGCTTCTTCAGACAAGTCCACCAGGTCGCTCAACGATGCCTGGGCTGGCAGTTGGGGGGCCAGCGCGGCTTGGGTGGCGGGGCTGAGCAGGCCCAGCTGTAGGTCAATTTCAGTGATCCAGTCGGCGGCCAGCACACCCGGTCCGCCACCGTTGGTGACGATGGCCAGGCGTTTACCCACGGCGCGGTAGCGCGACGCCAGGCACTTGGCCGCAGAAAATAGCTGCACAAACGAGCGCACGCGTACCGCGCCCGCGCGGCGCAGCGCAGCATCGAACACATCGTCGCTGCCGACGATAGTGCCCGAATGGGTATGCGCCGCCGTGTTGCCGGCCGACTTGCGCCCGGCTTTGAGTACCACGACCGGCTTGGCGTTGGCCGCTGCGCGCAGTGCGCTCATGAAGCTGCGGGCGTTGCCAATGCCTTCCATGCAGACCACGATGCTGTGCGTTTGCGGGTCAGAGGCCAGAAAGTCCAGCACCTGCGCGATGTCCACCGCCGCATTCGGCCCCAGCGACACCACGTTGGAAAAGCCCACAGCGTTTTGCCGCGCCCAGTCCAGTATCGAGGCCGTTAGCGCACCCGACTGCGACACCAGGGCCAGCGGGCCAGGTGCGGCCAGTGCGCCGGCCAGGCTGGCGTTCAGCCCCAGCTGCGGGCGCTGGAAGCCCAGGCAGTTCGGCCCCATCAAATGCATGCCGTGGCGGCGCGCCACTCGGTGCAGCTCGTCCGCCAAACTGGCCGGTACGCCGCTGGACACCACCAGCGCCGAGCGGCATTTGATACGCCCGGCCACCTCTAGTGCGGCGGCCATGTCCTCGGGCGGCAGGGCGATGACGGCCAGGTCAGCCCGGGTCTGCGCCAGGTCGGCCAGCGTGCCGGTGGTGTGGATGTCCAGAAAGCTTAGCCGGCCGCTGAAACGCTGTGCCCGCAGCGCGTTGGGTAGGGCCTGCAGCTCGGGGCTGGCGAACACCACGATGGATTCGGGTGAGAAGAGTGATGTCAGGTAATGCGTGTCCATGGAGCCCTTTGGGCGCAGAGTTCTGCGCCGCTTGACCGAAATCATACGACCTGGCTTGCATTCATAGTAAAAACACGTCTAGCGCAGATTTCGCCTGCGCCAGGTGCTATATTTTCAATAGTAATTTCAGGCCTACGGTCTTTGCGGGTGGACACACCAGTGGTTATCCTGCGAGCTGTCCGAGGGCTGCTTGAGCCATTAAAACGTGTTTACCACAAGGAATCCCCATGAAAGCCATCTGGAACGGCGCCGTGATCGCCGAAAGCGACGACATCGCCGTGGTTGAAGGCAACCACTATTTTCCGCTGAGCTCGCTGAACCGCGAGTTCGTCAGCTTCAGCAACCACAAGACCACCTGCGCCTGGAAGGGCCAGGCCAGCTACTACTCGCTGATGGTCAACGGCGAAATGAATACCGACGCCGCCTGGTACTACGCCAACCCCAAGTCCGGTGCCGAAGAGGTCACGGACCGCGTCGCCTTCTGGAAAGGCGTGAAGATAGAAGCATGAGCACGACGCTGTTATCCGCGCCATTCGCCCCGGTGGCGCAGTTTGTAGATGTGGTGAAGCGCCAGGCCTATGCCACGCTGGACCCGGCGGGTCTGGCCGCGCTGGCCGGCTGTAAGCTCGATGATCTGCTGGCGCTGTGCCCCAGCTGGAACGATTTGCCGCCCGACGAATATTTGAAGGACGGCGGTCGCTACCGCCGCCGGCGCCATTCCTGCTTTGTGCTGGAGGCCGATACAGTGCAGCAGGTGCCGCACCGCGCACACTGGCAGCCTGTGGAATACAACGCCCTGCACGGTGGCATGGAGCGTTGGTTTGCCCCCATGCTGGACGCCGACGTAGCCCAGCCCGTGTGGTCGCAGTTGCTGCTGGCCCTGGGCCGCGCCTGTACCGCCTTACGTGGCGGCGCACAGGCCGGCGGACCACCGCCCTGGTATGTGGAAGCCCACCAGTTCCGCATCGACACCACCGACGGCATAGGCCGACCCACCCCGGAAGGCGCGCACCGTGACGGCGTGGACTTTGTGGCGGTGCTGCTGGTGGGCCGCTCGGGCATCAAGGGCGGTGAAACCCGGGTTTTCGAGGCCGACGGCCCGAACGGCCAGCGTTTCACGCTGACAGAGCCCTGGAGCCTGCTGTTTTTGGATGATGCACGTGTGGTGCACGAGTCCACCCCCATCCAGCCCCTGGCACCGGGCGGCTACCGGGACACGCTGGTCCTGACCTTCAGGGCCCGCAAGTTCCAGAGTAGCTAAGGTGCATTCCCACAATAACCAGGAGACAAAATGCAACTTCTCAACCATGACCTGGCCCACGAATACCCCCAACTGGTGGGCAAGATCCGCAGCCTGAAGCTCAGCAGTGTGCGTTTCCAGCATCTATTTGAAGCCTACGACGAGGTGAACCACGCCGTGACACAGCTGGAGCAAGACGGCGGCGCCATCTCCGATGTCGCCATGGAAGACTTGAAGAAAAAGCGGCTAAAGATCAAGGACGACATCTACCAGATGCTGATTGCACCCTGAGATCGTAAACACGTTCTAAAAGTTGGGGCCAGCGGCCTCTTGCCTAATTTAGCGCGGTCCACTTCTGCGTGCTGCGTGACGACTCCAGCACTTTTTCGATGAAGCGCACGCCACGGGCTCCGTCTTCGACCCGCGGATAGTCGGCGGCGATCGCATCGGGCGTCACGCCGGCTAGCCGGGCGCGGATGTCGGCGGCCACGCCCAGGTAGATATTGGCAAAGGCTTCGATGAAGCCCTCAGGGTGGCCGGATGGCAGGCGCGAGGCGCGGATGGCCGCCTCGCACAGGCCCGGGCCGCCGCGCGTCAGGGTGCGTGGCGCCTCGTTCAGAGGGGTGTGCACCAGCCGGTTCGGGTTCTCCTGGCTCCAGTCCAGCGAGCCTTTGGTGCCGAACACGCGCAGGCGCAAATCGTTTTCGCTGCCAACGCAGATCTGCGATGCCACCAAGACCCCGCGTGCACCGCCTTGCAGGCGCAGCAGCATGTTCGCGTCGTCGTCCAGCGTGCGGCCGGCGCCCATGGCGCTGAGGTCGGCGCAGATGGCCTCGATCTCCAGCCCGGTCACGGTGGTCAGCAGGTTCTCCGCATGCGAGCCTATGTCGCCCATGGCGCCGGCCAGCCCGCTTTGCGCGGGGTCCATGCGCCAGGCGGCCTGCTTGTTGTCGGTGGCTTCGACGGCGGTCGCCAGCCAGCCTTGGTGGTATTCGACGATGACCTTGCGGATGGTGCCGACCACGCCGCTGCGCACCATCTCGCGCATCTGCCGCACCAGCGGGTAGCCGGTGTAGTTGTGCGTCACGCCAAACACCGTGCCCTGGCGCTGCACGGCAGCTACCAGCGCCAGCGCCTGCGTGCTGGTATGCACCAGTGGCTTGTCGCAGACCACGTGGAAACCAGCTTCGACAAAGGCATGGGCCACCGGGAAGTGCAGGTGGTTGGGCGTGACGATGCTGACGAAATCAATGCGCTCGTGCGCCGGGCGCTTCAGTTCGTTGGCCAGCAGCTCTTGCCAGCTGCCATGGTTGCGGTCGTCGGCCAGGAACAGGTCGCGCCCGGAAGCGCGGGCTTTGTCGGGATTCGCGGAAAGGGCGCCCGCCGACCATGGCGTAGCGGAGCTTTCGGTAGGATGGGTGCAGAGAGTTCATTGTTTGTCTTTGGCAAATACCGCGTCGAAGGCGCTGGCGGCGGGTTTGAAGTCCAGCCGCTTGCAGAAGGCGGCGCTCTCGGTTGCGCCATGGATGCGGTCCATGCGGCTGTCTTCCCATTCCACGCTCAGCGGGCCGGCGTAGGCTATGTCGTTCAGTGCCACGATGATGGATTCAAAGTCGACCATGCCACGGCCGACGCTGCGGAAGTCCCAGTTGCGCCGGGCATCGCCAAAGCTGGTGTGGCCGCCGAAGGTGCCCACCGTGCCGTCGCCCTTGCCCCACCACACGTCCTTCATGTGCACGTTGTAGATGCGCTCAGAAAAGGTGCGCAGAAACTTCACATAGTCCACACCCTGGTAGGCCAGGTGGCTGGGGTCGAAATTGAAGCCAAAGCGGCGGTGGCCGTGGACCGCCTGGATAGCGCGCTGGCTGGTGGCGGTGTCGAAGGCGATTTCGGTCGGGTGTACTTCCAGCGCAAAGTTCACGTCTTCGCGCTCGAAGGTGTCGAGGATAGGGGTAAAGCGTTTCCCGAAATCGGCAAAGCCCTTGTCCCAGAAGGCCTGCGAGGTAGGTGGGAAGGCGTAGGTGGCGTGCCAGATTGACGAGCCGGTGAAGCCGGTCACCGTCTTCACGCCGAACTTCGCTGCGGCGCGTGCCGTATCTTGCAACTCGGCGGCTGCGCGCTGGCGCACGCCCTCGGGGTCGCCATCACCCCAGACGTGGCTGGGCAGAATCGATTGATGCCGCTCGTCGATCAGGTCGCACACCGCCTGGCCGACCAGGTGGTTGCCGATGGCATAGCAGCGCAGGCCGTGGCTGGCGAGCAGGGCGTTTTTATCTTGCACGTAGCTGCTGGAGGCCAATGCCTCCTGCACATTGAAATGGTCGCCCCAGCAGGCCAGCTCCAGGCCGTCATAGCCCATGCTTTTGGCCAGCGGCGCGAGTTCTTTGAGCGGAATATCGGCCCACTGGCCGGTGAACAAGGTGACAGATCTCGCCATAGGGTAGCTCCCGGATGCTATGGTTTGCATAGCTGCTGGCGCAGGTGGTAACTGCGTTGGCAGCTATTTTTGTTTAAATGCCTCTGAGGCTGGTAGATAAGCCTGTCTGCCCCAGAGATACCGCGGAACTGGCTCTGCCAGGCCGCTGGTATCGCCCCCTGCAAGGGGGTGGGCGGAAACGCGAAGCGTGGAGCCTGGGGGTGAGCCCTTATCCTCAGAAAGGAGAGTCGGGGAAGTAGAACTGGCTGGCGTTCTCTTTGGTGATCAGCACCGACGGAATGATGTAGGTCGCTGGCAGCTTCTCGCCCTTCAGCCGCGCCTCGGCGGTCAGCTTGATCGCGTCGTAGATGAACTTGGGCGAGTACGACACATTGGCCTGGATGCGCGGGTCCTTGCCGTCCATCAGGGTCTTGATCATGCCCTTGGCACCGGCACCACCGAAGACTATTCTGATGTCGGTGCGCTTGGCCTGGTCGATGGCCTTGAGTACGCCCACGGCCATGTCGTCATCGGCAGCCCAGACGGCGTCGATCTGCTTGAAGCGCGTCAGGTAGTCCTGCATCACCTTGAAGGCGTCGTCGCGGTTCCAGTTGGCGTACTTGGCGTCCAGCAGCTTGATGTCGCTGCCTTTGATGGCCGCGTTGAAGGCGTCCATGCGCTCGTTGTCCAGGGTCGTGGCGATGCCGCGCATGGCGACGATATTGCCCTTGCCGCCCATGGCCTTGACCAGGTATTCGCCGGGGATCTTGCCAAACGCGGTGTTATCGCCCGAGATATACGCATCCTGCGCGCTGGTGTCGGTCAGGCCACGGTCCACCACGGTGACGTACACGCCCTTGCTTTTCACCTGCGCCACGGGCTTGGTGAGAGATGCCGATTCAAACGGGAAGATCACCAGGGCATTGATTTTGTTGACCGTCTGCAGGTCCTGCAGCTGGTTGGCCTGCTCGGGTGCGCCAGATGCAGTTTTGACGATGACCTGCAGGCCGGGGTGCGCCTTTTCCAGGTCCTTCTTGGCCTGGTTCGCCCAGAACACGATGCCGCCGGTGAAGCCGTGGGTGGCGGCCGGGATGGCGACGCCCAAAACAACCTTCTCCTGCGCAAAGCTCGGGGCGCTCGCCAGTGCCGCAAAAGCGACGGCGGTGAGGGCCAATCTACGGGTGATTTTTTTCATTTCAGTTGTCTCCTACAGGTGGGTAAAAAGTAGCTTGTGGCTACCGGGGTGGAAAGTTATCTCTTGCTGCGCTGCATGAATGCCACGCCGATGATCACAAAGCCCTGCACGGCCGCATTCAGGTACACGCTGATGATGCTGGTCAGATTCAGGATGTTGCTGATGACGGACAGCAGGATGGCGCCGACCACGGTGCCGGTGATGCTGCCAGCGCCACCCTTCAGCGCCGTACCGCCTACGATCACGGCGGCAATCGCCTCCAGCTCCCACAGCAGGCCGGTGGTCGGCGAGGCCGAGCCCAGGCGCGGCACGTAGAGCAGGGTGGCGATGCCCACGCACACGCCCAGCAGCACATAGGTCAGGATCTTGATGCGGTCCACATCGACGGCGGCGTAGCGGGCCACCTGTTCGTTGGAGCCAATCGCCTGCACATAGCGGCCAAAGGCCGTGCGGTTCAGGATCACGCCGCCGAGCAGCGCTACCGCCAGAAACACCCACACCGGGATGGGCACACCCAGTAGGTTGGCGTAGTACACCGGGCTGTAGACGTCGGATAAATCGTTGTCCAGCGTGATCGCGCCGCCGTTGGCAAAGTAGGTCAGATAGGCGCGGAAGATGCCCAAGGTGCCCAGCGTCACGATAAAGGGTTCGATGCGCCCTTTGGTGATCAGCAGGCCGTGCGCCAGGCCGAAGGCTGCGCCCAGCACCAGCGCCAGCGCCATGCCCAACGCCACCACCAGCACCGGCGAGGCCAGCATCGGCCCCAGTGCGTTCATCAGCATGATGACGCTGCCAGCGATCAGCGCCGCCATCGACCCCACCGACAAATCGATGCCGCCGGAGACGATCACAAAGCACATGCCGACCGCGATGATGCCGATGAAGGCGGTGCGGGTCAGCACGTTCATTGCGTTGTCCAAGGTGGCGAAATTGCTGTTCAGCAAGGTGCCGGCAATCAGCAGCAAGACCAGGCCGATGATGGGCCCCATGCCGTGCAGGCGGCCCATCCAGTGGGCAGCACTGCGGGGCGTTTTAGTGTGTTCCGGTGGCATGTGAAATCAGCTCCTGTTCGGTCAATTGGTGTTCTTCTAAAACGGTTTGCAGCCGGCCGCCGCGCATCACCGCCACGCGGTGGCACAGGCCGATCAGCTCCATCAGCTCGCTGGAGATGACGACCACGGCCAGGCCTTCGCGGGCCAGGCGCTGCACCAGAAAGTAGATGTCGCGCTTGGCGCCTACGTCCACGCCGCGAGTGGGTTCGTCCAGCACCACCACCTTGGGTTGGGGGTGCAGAACCTTGGCCAACGCGAGTTTTTGCTGGTTGCCGCCGGACAGGCTGGATGCTTTGCTGTGCAGATCGCCGGTACGGATGCCGTAATCAATCACTGCCGTCTTCAGCGCGGCGGCTTCTGCCTGCGGATCGAGGAAGGGATGGGTGTAGCGTTCCAGCGCCATCAGCGTCAGGTTCTCGCGCAGGCCGAAGTTGACGTGCAGGCCTTTGCCCTTGCGGTCTTCGCTGAGGTAGGTCAGGCCTTGCTGGGCGGCGGCGCGCGGGCTTTTCAAATCGACTACCTTGCCCTCCAGCTCGACCTGGCCAGTGCTGCGCGGGCGCAGGCCCAACAGGCCTTCAAACAGCTCGGTGCGGCCCGCGCCGACCAGGCCCGCAAAACCCAGAATCTCGCCGGCGCGGACCTCGAAGCCCACGTCTTCGGCCCAGCCGGGCACGGTCAGCCCGGTGACCTTCAACATTGGCGAGGCAGCCTCGGCGTGGGGGGCTTTGGGAGGGTACAGGTCGGTGAGTTCGCGCCCGACCATCAGGCTGGCCATTTGCTGGCGGCTCAGGTTCTTGGTGTCTTCGCGGGCCACAAAGCGGCCGTCGCGCATGACGATGACTTCGTCCGTCACCTGTTCCACCTCATCGAGTTTGTGCGAGATGTAGACCAGGGTCACGCCGTCGGCCTTCAGCTGCGCCATCAGTGCGAACAGGCGCTTGGTTTCGCCGGGGGTCAAGGTGGCGGTGGGCTCGTCCATGATCAGCAGCCGGGCTTTGCGTAACAGCGCGCGGGCAATTTCCACCAGCTGCTTTTCGGCCACGATCAGCTGCTTGACCCGGGTGTTCACATCGGCTTTGAGTCCGACTTGGGCGATGGCTTTGGCGGCCTCTATCTGCATGGTGGCGTCGTCGAGCAGCCAGCCCTTTTTCTTCTCGTGACCGAGGAACAGGTTTTGCGCGATGGTCAGGTCTTCGGCCAGGCTGAATTCCTGGTGGATCAGCACAATGCCCTGGTCTTCGGCCTGGCGCGAGCGGCTGAACTGCATGGGCTGGCCGTTGATGCGCAGCGTGCCGCCGGTGGCGGTCTCAAAGCCGGCCAGGATCTTCATCAGCGTGGACTTGCCAGCGCCGTTTTCCCCCAGCAGGCCTACAGTGCGGCCCGCCTGCAGCGCAAAGCTGACGCCGTGCAGCACGCGCACAGGGCCAAATTCCTTGACGATGCCGTCAAACTCTACGTTCACGCTCATCGCGGCTTTCCTTTGCTTTTTAAGGTCTCTTGCATCGCCAGCACGCCCGCGCCGACCAGGCCTGCCTGCTCGGCCAGCGGCGTGTACTGGATCTCCAGGTGCCGGGTCGATAGCGCCAGCGAGCGCTGGTAAATGCTTTGCCGCACCGAGGCCAGGAACAGCGGGCCAATGCGGGTGATGCCGCCGCCGATGAAGACATGCGAGGGGTTGAAAAAGTTGACCACCGAGGCCAGCATCTGGCCGATCAGATTGCCGGTTTGCTGGATGATGCGGTTCGCGGCCGCGTCGCCGTTGCGGCTGGCCTGGCCCACGTCTTCCGGGGTCAGCGTGCCTTTTTCCGCCAGTACTGCGGCCAGCAGAGCGCTTTCGCCGGATTCGGCGGCCTCGGTGGCCATACGGGTGATAGCCGGGCCGGCAGCCATGGTTTCTACGCAGCCCAGGTTGCCGCAGTGGCAGCGCGGGCCGGCGGTGTCTACGCAGATGTGGCCTACATCACCGGCCGATCCGTTCGCGCCGCGGTACACCTCGCCATGGCAGACGATGCCGCAGCCAATGCCGGTGCCCACCTTGATGACCAAAAAGTTCTGCAGGCTGCGCTGCAGCCGCCAAAGCTCGCCCAGCGCCATCAGGTTCACGTCGTTGTCGACAAATACCGGGGCGGCGTACTCCTCGCGCAGGTAGTCGCGGATCGAGAAGCTGTCCCAGTGCGGCATCAGCGGCGGGTTCACCAGCTGGCCGCTTTCAAAGTCCACCGGGCCGGGCACGCCCATGCCGATGCCAATCACCTGCTGCGGCGTGGCGCCGCATTCGGCCAGTAGCTCGCGCATCAGCACCCGGACGCGGGCCATCACCACGCCGGGGCCGGCGCGCACGTCGGCGGCTTCTGTGCGGCGGGCCAGCACGCTGAGGTCGGGGCGCAGAATCGCCAAGTCCAGGCTGGTGGCGCCCAGGTCGGCGCCAATCAGCACGCCCAGGCGCTGGTTCAGCTGTACGGTTTCGGGCCGGCGGCCGCCGGTGGAGCCGGCGAGGCCGGTTTCTTCCAGCAGGCCGACGTCCAGCAGGGACGCGACCAGGCTATTGGTTTTGCTTTTGGAATAACCCAGGCGTTCGGCCAGGTCCCAGCGCGAAGCCCCCGCCGACCAGAAGATGGTGTGCAGCAGCGCGGTTTCCACCGAGGACAAGCGGTCCCAAAGTGCCAAAGTGTGTCTCCTTTTATGCGTCCGCCTGTCCAGCCACACAGGTGTGTGCGGCAGGCGGTAGCGCATGGTAGGACGGACACTTCAGCCCATCAAGCTCTAACTTCGACCAAATATAGGTCTAAGTTCGGAGGTGTATCCAAGCCTGGCGCTACATCCGTTCAAAGATCGCCGCAATGCCCTGGCCGCCGCCTATGCACATGGTCACCAGCGCATACCGACCCTGGATGCGTTGCAGCTCGTACAGCGCTTTCACGGTGATCACCGCGCCGGTGGCGCCGATGGGATGGCCTAGCGAGATGCCCGATCCGTTCGGGTTTACCTTGGCCGGGTCCAGCCCCAGGTCCTGGGTCACCGCACAGGCCTGGGCGGCAAAGGCTTCGTTGGCTTCGATCACATCCAGGTCTTGCACCGTCAGCCCGGCCAACTTCAACGCCTTCTGGCTGGCTGGCACCGGGCCTATGCCCATGTACTGTGGGTCCACGCCTGCGTGCGCATAGGCCACCAGCCGGGCCAGGGGCTTCAGGCCACGCGCTTGGGCCTGGGATTTTTCCATCAGCAGTACGGCAGCAGCGGCGTCGTTCAGACCGGAGGCATTGCCCGCAGTGACGGTGCCGTTCTCCTTGATGAAGACCGGCTTGAGCTTGGTCATGTCGGCCAGGGTGCAGTTCGGGCGGAAGTGCTCGTCGGCGGCAAAAGCTACGTCGCCCTTCTTGCTTTTCAGGATGATTGGCAGGATCTGCTCTTTGAAGTAGCCGGCCTGCGTGGCGCGTTCGGCGCGGTTATGGCTTTCCACGGCCAGTGCATCCTGCGTCTCGCGGCTGATGCCCCATTTCTTGGCGATGTTTTCGGCAGTCACGCCCATGTGGATGTTCTGGAACGGGTCGTGCAGCGCGCCGACCATCATGTCCACCAACTGCGTGTCGCCCATGCGTGCGCCCCAGCGTGTGTTCAGGGATGCATAGGGTGCGCGGCTCATGCTCTCGGCGCCGCCGCCGATAGCGATGTCGGTATCCCCCAGCAAAATGCTTTGGGCTGCGGAGATGATGGCTTGCAGGCCAGAGCCGCACAGGCGGTTCACGTTGAAAGCCGGCGTCTCCTGGCTGCAGCCGCCCTGAATGGCCGCCACGCGCGACAGATACATGTCCTTGGGCTCGGTGTTGACCACGTGGCCGAACACCACGTGGCCTACATCGGCACCGTCCACGCCAGCGCGCAGCAGTGCTTCACGCAGCACCTGGCCGCCCAGGGCGCTGGGTGCCTGGTCTTTCAGGCTGCCGCCAAAGGTACCAATGGCGGTGCGCACACCGCTGACCACAACAACTTCACGGGGCATGGGAGTCTCCTATTTGAATGTCAAAAGCCGAGTATGGTGCCTGTTCCCCTGCACCAGGCTTACACGGTTTTGTCACATAGTTGACATAGATCAAGGCTAACGTCTTGGCTAGTACCTAGCCTAGATCCATGGAGAACGCCTTGAACGCCTATACCGATGAAATGATGCAACGCGTGCACCGCGACCTGCTAGACAGCTATGACGAAGAGCTGGAGATGGAGATTGAAGACCGCCAGTTGGTTGGTCTGGACGGCATGCCGGTGGAGGATGAGAGCCCCTCCGACAAGGAAGCCCGCCGCCAGTATTTCCGCGAGCTGTTCCGCCTGCAGGCCGAGCTGGTCAAGCTGCAAGACTGGGTGGTTGCCACCGGGCACAAGGTGGTGATCTTGTTCGAAGGCCGGGACGCTGCCGGCAAGGGTGGTGTGATCAAGCGCATCACCCAGCGCCTGAACCCGCGCGTTTGCCGCGTGGCGGCGCTGCCCGCACCGAACGACCGCGAACGCACGCAGTGGTACTTCCAGCGCTATGTTTCGCATCTGCCGGCGGCCGGCGAGATCGTTCTGTTTGACCGTAGCTGGTACAACCGAGCCGGTGTGGAAAAGGTGATGGGCTTTTGCACCGACGACCAGTACGAAGAGTTCTTCCGCACCGTGCCAGAGTTCGAGCGCATGCTGGTGCGCAGCGGCATCCAGCTGGTGAAGTACTGGTTCTCGATTTCCGATCAGGAGCAGCACCTGCGCTTCCTGGGCCGCATCCACGACCCGCTGAAGCAGTGGAAGCTCAGTCCCATGGACCTGGAGTCGCGCCGCCGCTGGGAGGAATACACCAAGGCCAAGGACCCACATTCCCGAGGCACCTTGGTGGGTGGTGCAGGCGGTGGACAAAAAGAAGGCCCGGCTGAACTGCATCCACCACCTGCTGCAGCAAATGCCTTACCAGGAAGTGCCGCACCCGGCCATCCACCTGCCCGAGCGCGAACGCCACGACGACTACATCCGCCAGGCTGTGCCCAACGAGATCGTGGTACCGGAGATTTATTGAACACCCCCAGGCTGCGCGCACTTCGTGTCGCTACGCCAACCCCCCTCGTATTGGCTTGAAAAGCCAATACGACATGCAGGGGGCGATACCTGTGGCCCGGCAAAGCCGGTTCCACGGTATCCCTGGATGATGTATTTAACGCTTAATTACTTCGCTGGCGCAGATATATCCTGCGCAGGCAGCTATTGAATAAATAGCAATCAAGTCCGCACGTCGGCTACCGGCTGGCTGCCAAAGTCGGGCCGATCCAGATAGGCCAGCACGCGGGCAGCTGCGTCCTGCGGTGAGGTCAGCTGGCCCTGGCTGTGCAGGCGTTCAAAAGACGCCTGGTCGGCAAAGCTGTGGGCATCGGCGCCGCGCAGCTGGGCCTGCATGTCGGTATCGATCACGCCGGGCGCCAGAGAGCACAGCTTGGCGCCATTCGGCAGGCGGGCTTCTTCCAGCACCACACAGCGTGTGAAGTGGTCCAGCCCCGCCTTGGCCGCACAATAGGCTGCGGACGAAGCCATGGCGCGTTGGCCCAAACCCGATGAAATATTCAGCACCCGGCGCCGGCCTGGCCAGACGCGCGTTGCGCCCAAGAAGGCGGCGGTCAGCAGCATTGGTGCTTCTAGCCCCACGCGCAGTGCCTGCGCCAGGTCTGCCGACTCGGCGTCTTGCAGGGGCGTGAGCTGGGCCAGCGTGCCGGCGTTGTTGATCAGCGTGACCGAAGCCCACTGCGCGCCGTCATGTTGTTGCAGCCATGCCCCCAGGCGGGCCGCCACGGGTGCGGCATCGATCAGGTCATGTTGCCACTGCGCTACCGCCGCATGCGAGGCCAACACGGCATTCGCCTGGCGCGCAATACACACCAGGTGGTGCCCCGCCTGTGCCAGTTGCTGCGCCATAGCCAGGCCCATGCCACGCGAAGCACCCGTCAGTACGGTGAGGTGTTGGGGTACATCATTGGGCATGAAAAATGGCTCCGGCGCATGTGGTAGCTGCGGTGGCAGCTATGGTAATAGTAGTGAGAGGTATTAGCCGGCCAAGCCTGCGAAGATGTTTTGCACATCGTCGTTGGCGTCGATGGCGGCCAGGAAGGCTTCGACCTCTTCCATCTGCTCGGCGCTCAGGCTGGCGGGGTCGATCGGGTTCTTGGCCTTGTAGCCCAGCTTGGCCGACAGCACGGTAAAACCGTGGGCGGGCAGGGCGCGGCTCACCAGGTCCAGGTCGGCTGGGTCGGTCAGGAACAGTGTGTTGCCTTCGTCCTCGCCGGCCTCAAAGTCTTGCGCGCCGGCTTCGATGGCGGCCAGCTCGGCATCGGCATCCTTGTTGGCGGGCTCGGCTTCGATCATGCCCACATGGTCAAAGTCCCAAGCCACGGAGCCGGACGTGCCCAGCTGGCCCTTGCGGAAGAGCACGCGCATCTCGGGGGCGGTGCGGTTCACGTTGTCGGTCAGGCATTCGACCATCAGCGGCACGCGGTGCGGGGCAAAGCCTTCGTAGATGACGTGTTCGAAGTTGACGGCTTCACCGGTCAGGCCGGCGCCCTTTTTGATGGCGCGGTCCAGGGTGTCCTTGGGCATGGAGACCTTGCGGGCCTGCTCCACCAGCAGGCGCAGGCGGGCATTGGCTGCCGGGTCGGCGCCGCTGCGTGCGGCGACCATGATGTCCTTGGACAATTTTCCGAAGGCGCGGCCGCGGGCATTCGCCGCCAGTTCCTTGCCTTTTGCTTTCCACTGTGCGCCCATGTTTGCTGTTCCTTGTTGTGCTGCGCGTGATTGCGCGGGGATATTCGGGTAGGGGGTGGGGCATGCGTGCGGTTTCAAAAGCCGTCTTGCATGCCCGGGAGGGGGCTTGGTTATACACCCATCTGCGGGTGCCGCCGGCCGGGCGTGGCATTCTGTCCTAGGCGCGCATACAAACCTGGTTGCGGCCGGCTTCTTTGGCATCGAACAGGGCTTGTTCGGCGATGTGTATGGCGTCTGCCAGTGCGCGTTGTGGCATGACTTCGGCAACGCCGATAGACGCGGTGACGGGCACCGGGTCGCGCAGCGATGCGATACCTTGGCGCAGCTTTTCGGCGACCTTGAGCGCATCCTCCTGCGAGGTGTTGGCCAGGCAGACCAAAAATTCCTCTCCGCCCCAGCGCATCAGATCGTCGTCGCGGCGCAGCAGCTTGCGCATAACGCTGGCGGCATGCCGCAGCACTTCATCGCCGGCAGCATGGCCGTAGGTGTCGTTGATGCTCTTGAAGTGGTCGAGGTCGATCACCAGCACAAACGACTTGGGGTCGAACAGCGACTGTCTGGCGACACGCCGCTCCACGATGGGTAGCGCGCGGCGGTTGAGCAGGCCGGTCAGGGCATCGTGGTTGACCACCTGCTCCAGCACGGTGCGCTCGGCAGAGGCACTGAGCACCGAGGAAAAAAGCGCTCCCAGCGCGGTGAACAGGCCTTCGCCCACTTGCTCGAAATAGTCTTCCCGGTCGGCGTAGATGACAAAGATGCCCGCCATGCCGGTATGGGCGGAGTGCAGCGGTACCGCCAGCACGCTGTGCACACCGTGCGTACGGGCAATCTCCCGCCAGGGCCCGAACACCGACCAGGCGCTGATCTTGAAGGCCTCCGCAGCCTCGCCTTGCAGCGTGCGAAAGGCCGGGCCCAGCTCGGTGATGAGGTTGCGTTCTATGGTCATGTGGGCCGCGTAGTCGCTCGCGGCGCCGGCGTAGACCTGCGGACGGATGGTGTCGGTAGTGGCTGGGCCAAACCAGGTCCACGCCAGGCGAATGTGGCTGCTGACGCTGCACAAGGCTTCACAGACGCCTTTGATGATCTCCAGTTCGTTGCGCGCCTTCAGCAGGCGGGCCGCGCTGGCCAGCAGGGTTTCGGCAATGCGTGAGCGCTCGCTGGATGCGTCCAGCGCCGAGTTGTCCGGCGTGGTTGTAGCCGCCACCTGATCTGCAGCGTTGTCGATCCGGGACTTACGCAACCACATAAATGGCCATTTTGATGTTGGATAGAAGGTGGAAAGGAACCGGCATGCTCCTCTTGCCAGCCAGTTTATCCTAGCAGCTATGAATGAAAACGTCTCTGGCGCTTATCGGATGTGCGCGAGCAGCTATTGAAAAAGTAGCAGTGTGCAGGTGGGCTCAGAAGGGTGCGACGCTCTCGAAGCACAGCGCTTGGCCGCTCGCCGGGTGCTCCAGTTCCAGCCGGCTGGCATGCAGAAGCAGGCGCGGGGCCTGTGCCTGCACAGGGGGCGGGGCGTAGAGCGCATCGCCCAGAATCGGGTGGCCAATGGCGGCCAGGTGCACGCGCAGCTGGTGGGATCGGCCGGTGACAGGCTCCAGCAGCAGCCGGGTGCTGTGCTCGGTTGCGGACAGGGGTTGCCAGCGGGTGCAGCTAGGTTTGCCTTCTGCGGGGTCCACCATGCGCAGCGGCCGGTTCGGCCAGTCCACGCGGATGGCCAGATCTATCTGGCCCCAGCCATCGGCACTGTGGTCGGCCTGCAGTACGCCCGCCACCACGGCGGTATAGCGCTTGGAAATGCTGCGGCCTGCGAAGGCGGCGTTCAGCAGGCGCTGCATGGCAATGCCGCGCGCCATCAACATCAGGCCCGAGGTGGACATGTCCAGCCGGTGGACGATCAGCGCATCGGCAAAGAGGGCCTGTGCGCGGGCACTCAAGCAGTCTTGTTTGTCCTCGCCGCGCCCTGGAACCGAGAGCAGGCCGCTGGGTTTATTGAAAACAACAAGGTGTGCATCGGCGTAGACCGTTTCCAGGCCCGTGGGCTCAGAGATTTCCACGGCGTTGTTCGCGCTGCATGAAGAGGAACAGGCTTTCGACCTTTTCGCGCGCCCAGGGCGTTTTGCGCAGAAATTTCAGGCTGGAGTTGATGCTGGGGTCGCTGGTAAAGCAGCGAATGTTGATTTGGCGCCCGAGCTCTTCCCAGCCATAGGCGGCGACCAGCTGGGTCAGGATGGATTCCAGCGTGACGCCATGCAGCGGGTTCCGGGCTTGGCTTTGGGGTGGAGTGGGGGTGAAGTCTGCGGTCATGGTGCGGCGTTGTCCAAAATCAGGCGCTGCACGGTAGCACACAGCTCTTCCACGTCATTGGGTTTGTGGATCAGGGCTTTGACGCCCTCGGCGATAGCACTTTGCTCGATCTCGGCGGTGATGTAGCCAGACGCGAGCGCCACCGGCAGGTCGGGGCGGATGCGCAGGGCCTCTCGCACCAGGTCCACGCCGCAGTAGCCGGGCATATTGAAGTCGGTAACCAGCAGGTCGTACCCTGCGGCATTCGCGCGCAGTTCGGCGGCCGCCTTGTTGGGGTCTGAAAAACCATTCACACGCAGGCCACGCCGGCGCAGCAGGCGCTCTACCAGGAACACCAGCGCGTGGTCGTCGTCCACGTACATGACGTGCTTGCCTTGCACGCCGGCGCTGGGCGCGGCGGGTGCGCTCGGGGCGACCGGCGGCGGCGCGGTGACTGTTTCCGTTGCCGGGAAGTACAGGGTGAAGCGGCTGCCCAGGCCGGGCGCGCTTTGCACATCGACGGCTCCGGCATGGCTGCGCATGACCCCGTGCACCACGGCCAGACCCAAGCCCGTGCCCTGGCCCACCTCTTTGGTGGTGAAGAAGGGTTCAAAAATGCGCCGCAGGGTGACATCGTCCATGCCTTTGCCGCTGTCCAGCACGGCCAGCACGGCGTGCGGACCGGGCGTAAGCCCCAGCCGCGTGCACAGCCGCGCGTCGGGCACCACGCCGGACAGCTCGATGCTGACCACGCCGCGCGGTTCCACAGATGCCTGGATGGCGTTGGTACACAGGTTCAACACCGCCTGCTGTACCTGCACCGGATCGGCCAGTACCACCGGGGTGTCGGGGTTGATGTGCATGTGCAGCTCTACTGCGGGTGGCAGAGTCACGCGCAGCAGGCGTTCGGTTTCCACCACTACCTCGGCCAGGGACACCGGGCTGCGCCGGGGGGCTTCATTGCGGCTGAAGGTGAGAATCTGGCGCACCAGGTCGCGCGCGCGGCGGCCGGCTTTTTCAATCTCGTGCAGGCTGACCTGGGCCGGTGAGTTCGGGCCAGCGTCTTCCTTGGCCAGCTCTACGTTGCCGAGGATGGCGCTCATGATGTTGTTGAAGTCGTGGGCAATGCCCCCGGCCATGGTGCCGACAGCCTGCATTTTTTGCGACTCGCGCAGCTGGGCTTCGAGCACGCCGCGCTGGGCTTCGGCGCGCTTGCGGCTGGTGAGGTCACGGGCGAAAACGGTGGTGGTCTCACCGGTAGGATGGCGCTCGAACGACACGCTGACCTCGACCGACAGGGTGCGGCCACTGGCCGTCAGGGCCTGCATTTCGCCCAGAAATGCCTGGGTGGAAATCTGGTTCAGCGCCAGGGCGTGCTCGGCATCCGGGAAGAAGCGCGCCAGCGCGCTGCCCAGGGCCTGCTCGGACGGGCACTGGAACAGCGCTGCCGCCGTGGGGTTGAAGACGGTGATGCGCTGGTCTTTGTCGATGCAGATGATGGCGTCCAGCGCGGAGTTGATCACCGCCTCCAGCCGGCTTTCGCTCATGCGCAACTGCCCGTTGCGTTGGCGCAGGGCGGTGGCGCTGAGCTGCAGTGCGCGGCGCTCGGCAAGCAGCGGGCCCTGGTCCACCACTGCGCAGATGTAATGCACCAGGGATTCCTGGGCGCTCTCCAGGCGGGCAATATGCAGGTCACCCGACATGGTGCCCGTGGGGCCGATGTTGAACACCACCTCGGTGGCCTCGCAGTGGCCGTCCACCCGCGCTTCGCGGAAGGCCTGGCGCACCTGCTCGGTACAGCCGGGGCTGACGAAGGGCATCAAAAAATGCAGCGGACGGTCGCGTTCGGTAGGCTGGAACAGGCGCTGCGCCATGGCATTGCTTTGCACCACCATGTCATGGTCGTCCACCACCATCAGGGCCAGGGGGACGCCGGAGAACAGGGTTTCAAAACGCTCGGACGCGGCTTCGGCTGCGGCCTGGCTGAATCGCAGTACCTTGTTCTGGCTTTCCAGTTCTGCCTGGTAGGCGCGCAGGTCGCTCACAACTTGCGGCAGTGGGTGGTCCTCAGGCGGGCGGTCTTGCGGCATGGCGTTAGGGGCAATGTACACCCCTGCCGGGGCGGGCGCAGGGCGGTGGTAGCGGGTGGGGCTGCAGGGTATTTCTGTCCCACATTTTGACGATTTCCCAGTCTGAAATGTAACAAAGAAGCCCAAGTGGCTTTGCTTATTCCGCGATTTCGGGTTATTGCAAATCGATACGGTTTACGCAGCACATCCGGTTACGATAGCGGGCAATCTATTTTCCAAGGTTATTTTGTATACGATTCATGTTGCCATACACCAGTGACGTTGTTCTTTATTCGCTTCTGGTGAATGCAGCTGTGAACCTGATGATGGGCCTGGCCCTGTTATGGGTATGGCTGGGTCATCGCAACCAGCTTTTCGCGCGTGACATGGGTGCAGCGCAGTTGGCCCAGGTCCTCGTGCCCTGGGGCTACATCTTTGGCCAAAGAGGCCAGCCCGCCTGGGCGGGCGCCAGTTTGGCGCTGGTAGTTATCGGCCAGACGGCCAACATCCTATTGATGCTGCGTGGCAGCACGCGCTTTGCCGGTTGGAAGCTTAGCCGCCGTGAGTGGCAGATATTCCTTTCCTTATTTCTTTTGGTGGACATGGCGGTGCTGGGGTTCCAGCAGCAGCTGGCTCTGGCTTGGCCGGTACCGGCATTTCTAGTGTGGGCTGGCTTGCTGGTCAGTCGCGGCCTGCGCCGCAGCGCTAGCACCGAAAGAGCCGTCGGACCCTTGATGCTGGTAGTGGGTGTTCTGGGCATAGGCCAGGCGCTATGGGTGCAGGGCGGTATGGCAGTTCTGCAAATGAATCTGGCCTCGGTGCTGCGTTTGGCCCTGGGTCTGGTGCTCGTATATATCGCGCTCGAGCACTCCATCCTGGAGTCGCGCCGTCTGCACAACCGTTTCCAGCGTCTGGTGGAGCGATCGCACCAGGGCATCATGGTGTGCGCCGGCCCGCGTGTGCTGTTTGCCAACCCCGCCTTGATGGCCATCTACGGATTTACCGATCTAGCCAAAGTGGCACCCGCATCGCTGCTGCAAGGTATTCCGGCGAACGAGGTAGAGCAGGTGCACGGCCATCTGCGCCAGCTTAATTCCGGCCGTGCCGACCATGTGCAGTGGGAAGGCCTGCGGTACCGGCAGGATGGCTCGGCGGTGTGGCTGCGCTTTTCCGCCTGGCTCACGCGCTGGGACGACGTGAAGGCCATCCAGTTTCTGGTGACAGACCAGACCCGGCGCCGCGAGGTCACCCAGGCCTTGCAGCTGCAAGCCATGTACGACGACCTGACGGGCTTGCCGAATCGGCGGGCCCTGCTGCAGGCGCTGCGTGAGCGTTGTGGCAACCAGCCGCAGAGCGGCCTCACCAGCCCTTCTTTTGGCCTGGTGCTGCTGGGCATAGACCGTTTCAAGCTGTTCAACGAAGCCCATGGCCTGACGGTGGGGGACGAGGTGCTGCAGGTGCTGGTCGCCATGCTGCTGCACGAGATGGGCGAGGGCTGCGGCCTGATGCGCCTGGGGGCAGACGAGTTCGCCTTCGTGGTGTCTTGCGACGACGACCCGAATCGCCCACAGGCCGTGGCGCGCCAGGTGCAAGCTTTGCTGCAGCGCCCGCTGGTTCTGTCGCAGCATGATTTTTTCATCGACGTGTCCATGGGCATCGCTCTCTTCCCGGAGCACGCGCAGGACGCCGAATCCATGCTGCGTGCCGCCAACACCGCCATGCACGTGGCCAAGCGTACGCCGGGCACCTCGGTGGCGTTGGCGGAGGCGCGCTTTGAGCAGGGCTCCAGCGATGTGCTGGAGCAGGAGCAGACTTTGCGAACGGCCATCGAGCGGCGCGAGTTCAAGCTCTTCTACCAACCCAAGGTGGACGCACACACTGGTCGGCTGACCAGCTTCGAGGCACTAGCCCGCTGGGACAGTCCCACGCGCGGCTGGGTCAGCCCCGTGGAGTTCATCGCCGTGGCCGAGCGCACCGGCTTGATCGACGACCTGGGCCAGTTGCTGCTGGGTCAGGCCTGCGCACAAGTGGCGGACTGGCGCAACCGCTTTGACGATGTGGTGCCGGTGGCCATTAATGTGTCGCCGCTGCAGATGCTGGGTGGCGGCTTTCCTGCGCTGGTGGAGGGCCTGCTGCAGAGCTATGGTCTGCCGGCCAAGGCCCTGCTGCTGGAGCTGACCGAGAGCGCGGCGGTGTCCAACCCGGCCGAGGTGCGTGAGCAGATTTTGCGCCTGCGTGCACTGGGTGTGGCTGTGGGGCTGGATGATTTTGGCACCGGCTT
>JAPLPK010000022.1 GCA_026400275.1 Burkholderiales bacterium | reverse complement strand
CTGCTGCTCCAGTTTTGGCTGGATTGACCACTCGGTACAAATTCACCTGTGGCGCGACATGCATCGCGCCACGTTCGCAAGCTCACTTCGGTAATGCCGGTTTCTTTGGCCAGCTCCTTTACCGTTCGGTTTAGTGGCGGCTTCATCTGCTCTACTGCCCACCGCTTTTGTTCCACGGTGTATCTCATCTGCTTCATCTTCTGCCTTTTGTGCGCCGCCCCACTTTGCTACTAAATTCTGAGGCGACAACTATCCTGACATGAAGGGTTGGCGAAGCAAAAGAAGTTAGTCGCCTGCCGGGGCGACTACCCGGCCGGGGATGCGCCTGGTGTCGTCAGCGGCCAAAGAACCTACAAGCCAAATCGCCCGCTCGCGC
This sequence comes from Burkholderiales bacterium, assembly GCA_026400275.1. GTDB lineage: Bacteria > Pseudomonadota > Gammaproteobacteria > Burkholderiales > Burkholderiaceae_C > Rhodoferax_B. Next base: position 64,726 of record JAPLPK010000022.1, on the reverse strand, counting down.
AGCAATTACCTGCGCAAGCAGCTATCAATTTGAGAGTGGTTTTTTATCCGGCCCTGGGGTCAGAGCCGAAATGCGGGTAGGCGCGGTGGATTCCGATCAGCAGACAGAGCGCAATTCGGATCTGACCCCATGGCCTCCCTGCGCGGGGAGCCCTTTCAGCGGGCTTGCAAACCAAATCGGCCGCTGGTGCAGATAGAACCTCCGCCAGCAGCTACGATTTCAATAGCATCCGCTCAGATATATGCGTTCAGCAGGTTTTCGATGTACTCCTGGCGGCCGGAGACCGGGCGGGGGTCGGCGCCGCTGGCCAGGACCTGGTCGGCCAGGGCGTCCAGGCTGACCTTGCCGGCCAGGATATTCTGTGCCTCAGCACCTTGCCAGCCGGCGTAGCGGGCGGCGATGTGCTTTTCCAGGCGGCCGTCGTTGATCATCTTTTCTGCTATCAGCAAAGAGCGGGCGCTGACGTCCATCGCGCCTACGTGGCCGTAGAACATGTCTTCGGGGTCGATGGACTGGCGGCGGACCTTGCTGTCGAAGTTGACGCCGCCGGTGGTAAAGCCGCCGCCTTGCAAGATCAAATACATGGCCAGCGCGGTGTCGGGGATGCTGTTGGGGAACTGGTCGGTGTCCCACTGGCATTGCATGTCGCCGCGGTTCATGTCGATGCTGCCGAAGATGCCCAGGTCAATGGCGGTGGCGATCTCGTGCTCGAAGCTGTGGCCGGCCAGAGTGGCGTGGTTGGCTTCGATGTTGACCTTGATTTCCTTTTCCAGGCCGTAGCGGCACAGGAAGCCGTAGACGGTGGCGACGTCGTAGTCGTACTGGTGCTTGGTGGGTTCGCGGGGCTTGGGTTCGATGAGGATGGTGCCCTTGAAGCCGATCTTGTGCTTGTACTCGACCACCATGTTCATGAAGCGGCCCATCTGGTCCAGCTCCTGGCCCATGCGGGTGTTGAGCAGGGTCTCGTAGCCTTCGCGGCCGCCCCACAGCACATAGTTTTCACCGCCGAGTTTCAAGGTGGCGTCCATGGCGGCGCGCACCTGCAGGGCGGCCATGCCGAAAATGGCCGGGTCGGGGTTGGTAGAGGCACCGGCCATGAAGCGGCGGTGGCTGAACATGTTGGCCGTGCCCCACAGCAGCTTCATGCCGGTGTCTTGCTGCTTGGCGCCCAGCACGTCGACCATGGCGTGCAAGTTGTTCAGACTCTCGCGCGGGGTGGCGCCTTCTGGGGCGACGTCGCGGTCATGGAAGCAGTAGTAAGGGGCGCCGAGCCGGGCGAAGAATTCGAAGGCCGCGTCGGCCTTGGCGCGGGCGGCTTCCATGGGGTCGGCAATGCGCATCCAGGGGCGCTCGAAGGTGCCGTCGTGGCTGAACGGGTCAAAGCCATTCCAGCAGAAGCTGTGCCAGTAGCAGGCGGCGAACCGCAGGTGGTCTTCCATGCGCTTTCCCAGCACCAGCCTGTCGCGGTCGTACCACTTGAAGGCCAGCGGGTTCGAGGACGCGGGGCCTTCGAACGCGATAGGGGCAATGTCTGAGAAATAGGAAGCCATGGAAGTCCTTTAAGAAAGTTAAGGGGGTGAAAGAGCCTGCCCCGCGCGCGCGCGCCGGGCTTCGGAATTGGGGTGCATGGGCCGCAGGTATTCATGCAGCGTCAGCGCGGCTGCACCCACGGCAGCGGCCATGGGGCCGTAGCGGGCCACGCGGATGCTGGGTGGCGTCATGCCGGCGCTCTCAGAGTAGGCGGCCACGGTTTTTTGCGCGGCCTGCAGGAATTCAGGGTGGCGGTCACACGACTTGCCGCCCACTACGATGGCGCGCGGGTTGAAGGTGGTCCACAGGTTTTGCAGCAGCACGCCCAGGTAGTGGCCGGAACGGCTCAGGTCCATGGGGTGGTTGCGCAGGGCACGCAGGCCAATGAAGGCCTCGGCGCAGCCCTTGCGGCCGCAGGAGCACAGCGGGCCGTCGATCTGCATGATGGTGTGGCCGATTTCGCCGGCCATGCCCTGGGCGCCGGTGAACAGCCGGTCGTTGGACACAATGCCCGCGCCAACGCCCACGTCGCAGCTGACGAAGATCAGCGGGTCTTCGCCCTCGCCCTGCGCGAATTCGTACTCGCCCAGTGCGCCGGCGTCCGCATCGTTCTGCAGCTGCACGGGCACAGGCGGCAGGCCGGCTTTGGCCATGGCGCGGGTCAGCAGGTCCAGCAGGTCCAGCTGGCGCCAGCCCAGGTTGGGAGCGAATAGCACCAGGCCGGTGTCGTGGTCGATGGCGCCCGGCGTGCACACGCCCACGCCCACCAGCTGCAGGTCCAGCGCCCGCAGGCCTTCATAGGCAGTGGCCACCATGCGCGCGGTTTGCTGCGCGGCCTGCCCGGGGCTATTGCTGGCCAGCGGCTGCTGGGCAGAGTGCAGCACCTCGCCCTGCAGCGTGACGCAGGCCACGCGCACCACCTCCACCGCGATCTCCACGCCGATCAGCGCACGCACGCCTTCGTGGATGCGCAGCGGGGTGGACGGGCGGCCTATGCCGTCGTTCACCGGCTCGGCGGCCTCAGTCAGCCAGCCGTCGTCCAGCAGCTCACGCACCAGCAGGCTGACCGTCGATTTGGTCAGGCCGCTCTCGGCCGCCAGGCGGGCCCGCGACAGGCCGGGCTGGGCGCGCAGCAGGCGCAGCAGCACACTGCGGTTGATGCGCTTGACGAGTTGTTGGTCGCCGGTAGTCTTCATAAGGGTTGCCGTGTGAACAAAAGAAGACCTGAGTCTAATTCTGCGCACGCTCCGCCTGCGCCTTACCCTCGGGCCGCTTGCCGGTGATGATCATGCCCAGCACCTCGTCCTCGGTCACGTCCGCAGTGTTGTAGGTGCCGACCAGCTTGCCGTTCTTCATCACCGCCAAGCGGTCGCTGAGGCCGAACACGTCCGGCATGTCGTGGGTGATCAGGAAGATGCCCACGCCTTCGCTTTTGAGTTGCTGCACCAGGCGGCCGACCATGGCGGTTTCCTCCGGGCCCAGGGCCGCGCAGGGCTCGTCCATGATGAGGATGCGGGCGTTGAAGTACAGCGCCCGCGAGATCGCAACCACCTGGCGCTGACCGCCGGACAGGCGGCGCACGGGTACGCGGATGTTGGTGAAGTTCTTGTTCAGCCGGGCGAAGACCTTGCGGGCGTTGACCTCCATGAAGTGGTCGTCCAGCGTGTTCCAGGCGGTCATCTTTTCGCGGCCGAGGAACAGGTTGGCGACGGAGTCCAGGTTGTCGGCCAGGGCCAGGGTTTGGTAGATGGTTTCTATGCCCTGGGCCTGGGCTTCGGCCGGGGTGCGGATGTGCACCTTGTGGCCGGCAATCACGGTGTCGCCGCTGTCTATGGGGTAGGCGCCGGCCAGCATCTTCATCAGCGTAGACTTGCCCGCACCGTTGTGGCCCAGCAGGGCTACGACCTCGCCGGGGTACAGGTTGACGCTGACGCCATCGACAGCGACCACGCCGCCAAAGGCTTTACGGATGTCGCGCAGTTGAACTAAAGGTTGGGAGTGGTCGGTCATTTAACGATCTCCCGTGAACTTGCGGTACAGCACGTCGAAAACGACGGCGACGATCAGCACCTGGCCGATGATCACCATGCGCTTGCCGATGGACACGTCCAGCAGCAGCATGCCGCTGTCGAGCGACTGCATGATCAGCGCGCCCAGGACAGAGCCGAAGATGGAGCCGCTGCCTCCGGCCAGCGCCGTGCCGCCGATGACGGCCGCGGCAATCACATACAGCTCCATGCCGGTGCCCAGCGAGTTGGTGCCGGCGTTCAGCCGCGCTATGGAAACAATAGCTGCCACCGTAATCAATACGGCCAGCAGCGCGAATAATTGCAAGGTGACGCGCTTCACCGGAATGCCCACCAGCGCCGCCGCGTCGGGGTTGCCGCCCATGGCGTAGACATAGCGGCCAAAGCGGGTGCGGTGCACGATGAAGGACAGCGCGCCGGCCACCACGGCCCAGATCAGCACGGGTATCGGTATGCCCTGCGGCTCGGTCTTGGAGGAAATGAGGTAGTGGTTCATGGTGTCGGCAAAGGCCAACAGCAGCAAGATGGGCACGCCGGTCAGCAGGGCCTCCATCCACAGCGGGTCGTTGGCCACGCCGTGGCGCTGGCGCGAGCGGCGCTTTTGCACGGCCCGCAGCAGCAGCGCCAGGCAGACCAGGCCGGTCACCCACCAGGTGGCCGTGGTGCCTATGCCGCCGTCGTAGCCGCCACCCAGGCGCAGAAAGAATTCATCGGTTACCGGCTGGGTCTTGCCGTCGGCCACCAGAAAGGCCGCGCCGCGAAATGACATCAGGCCGCCCAGCGTGACCACGAATGAGGGCACACCCAGCACCGCCGTCAGCCAACCCTGGTAGATGGATGCGGCCAATGCCACGGCCAGCCCAGCCAGGCAGGCCGTGGGCCAGGACCAGTTGGCGCTGTACTGCAGATAGGCAATGAGTACGCCCACAAAGCCCATCACCGAGCCCACCGATAAGTCGATATGCCGGGCCACGATGACCAGCACCATGACGGTAGAGACGATGCCCACCACCGCCGTCTGCTGGGCGATGTTGTAGAGGTTCTCGGGCGAGAAGAAGATGCCTTCGGTCAGCAGGCCAAACACGGTGGCCAGCACGGCCAGCACCAGGCTCATCAGCACCAGCCGCCAGTCGATGTTGGCCTGGCGCCAAGAACTTTGCCAGGGGTTGGGGGAATCGCTCATATCAGGGTTCCGGAAGAAGAAAGGACTCCAGGCTGGCGCCCGCCCTGGCCTGCAGGGCGGAGCGCTTCAGCACCGGGGAGTTATTTGCAGGCCGCTGGTGCGGTTGCCGCAGCAACGCCCTTGCACAGCTCATCCTTCTTGATCCAGCCAGCCTTGACCACCACGTCCAGGTTGTCGCGGGTAACGGCTACGGGCTTGAGGAAGTGCGAGTCCAGCGCGATCTTCTTTTCGCCGCCGTTCCAGCTCACCGTGCCGTCCACTTTTTTGCCATTACCCAGTGCCACGGCGGCGCTGGCGGCTTCGCGGCCCAGGTCACGTGCGTCCTTCCAGACCGAGACGGTTTGCGAGCCCAAGGCCACGCGGTTCAGCGCGGCAAAGTCGCCATCCTGGCCGGAGACCGGAATGCCCTTGATGCCCTTGCTGGTCAGCGCTGCGACCACGCCACCGGCAGTGCCGTCGTTGGAGGCGACTACGGCATCGACCTTGCCACCGTTTTTGGTGAGGATTTGCTCCATGTTCTTTTGCGCGACTTCGGGCTTCCAGCCGTCGGTATATTCCTCGCCGACGATCTTGATGGCGCCGGACTTCACGGCGGCGTCGATCACCTCTTGTTGGCCTTCGCGCAGGAAGTTGGCGTTCGGGTCGGTGGGCGAGCCCTTGATCATCACGTAGTTGCCCTTGGGCTGGGCCTTGAACACGGCGGCAGCCTGCAGGCGGCCGACTTCCTTGTTGTCGAAGGTGATGTAGTACACGCCGGGCGCTTCGATCAGGCGGTCATAGGCGACGACTGGCACTTTTTGCTTGGTGGCCTTGTTGACGGCGGGCAGGATCGCGTCCTTGTCCATGGCCAGCACGATCAGCACTTTCGCGCCCTTGCTCATCAGGCTGTCGATGTCGCCCAGCTGCTTTTCAGGCGAGCCACCGGCATCGGCGCTGATGTACTTGGCACCGAGCTTTTCCAGCTGGGTCTTGATGGCGGCCTCGTCTGTCTTCCAGCGTTCTTCCTGGAAGTTGGACCAGCTGACGCCCACGGTCATTTGCGCCAAAGCGGCGCTGCTGGCCAGGCCCAACGCCAGGATGGACAGGGTCTGTTTGATAGCGATCTTCATGTTTTGTCTCCGTTTTTGTGGAACAACGAGGCTGCAGGCGGACGGCCCAACGCACCTTGGCAGCGGCGGGAATTCCGCAAAACCACTTAGTTCGACTGCCGCACGAACTATCTTTCATTTCCAGAAAATAAGGACTAGGACTTGCCCTAATACGGGGGTTCACGGAGTTGGCCCGATTGGCATGGACGACAAAAAGCCTTCCAGCGCATATTCCCTGTGCACTATCAGCTATCAAAAACAGAGCATCCAGAGTTGCGGCTACGATGGCGCATTCAGCCCACCCCACCCGAAAGACACCATGGCCGCTTACCAACTTTATTGTTTCGCCCAGTCGGGCAATGCCTACAAGGTGGCGCTGGCGCTGCAGCTCTGCGGCGCCGAATGGACGCCGCGCTTTGTCGATTTCTTCAACGGCGAAACCCGCACGCCGGCCTACCGCGAGATCAACGTGATGGGCGAGGTGCCGGTACTGGAGCACAACGGGCTGCGCCTCAGCCAGTCGGGCGTGATCCTGGACTATCTGGCCGCACAGTTCCCGCAGCTGGCGCCGGCCAACGAGGACGAGCGCCGCGAGATACTGCGCTGGACCCTGTTCGACAACCACAAGCTGACCAGCAACATCGCCACACTGCGCTTCCAGCTGCAGTTCGCCAAGACGGGCGAAACGCCGGTCACCGCCTTTTTGCGCGGGCGCATGGTGGCAGCACTGAAGATACTGAACCAGCACCTGGAAGGCAGGCAATACGTAGTGGGCGAGCGGCTGACCACGGCTGACTTGTCGCTATGCGGCTACCTGTTCTGGCCGGCTGAATTTGGCGTGGACTGGGCCGATTACCCGGCAATTGGCGCCTGGCTGCAGCGCATCCAAGGCCAGCCGGGCTGGGTCGCGCCCTATGCGCTGATGCCCGGCCACCCCCGGCCGCAGGACGTGGCTTAACCTGGCTTAACGTACCGGGCGCGGGCGGGCCAGGTCCGCCACCAGCGGCGGCAGCGACAAGGCCAAGAGCAGCAGTGCCAGCGGTACCACCCAGATGAAGCCCACGTATTTGAAGCCGGTGGCGCCCACCAGCCCGCCCGTGACGAAGGCGCCTAACAAGGTGCCGTACAGACGCATCTTGACGAGGTTGGCCCGCACGCGCGATTCGACCGGGCTGCCCTGGCGGTTCATGTAGAGCATCTTGCCCAGCTCAATGCCCAGGTCGGTCACCACGCCGGTCATGTGGGTGGTGCGGATCTGCGACAGGGAGATCTTGCTGATCAGCGCGTTCTGCAGGCCCATGGTGTAGGCCAGCACCAGCACAGTGAGCGGCACGGCAAACGGGGTTTGGCGGTTCAGCGTGGCGCCGATCAGGCCGAACACCAGCATCAGCAGCGCCTCGCACAGCAAGGGCAAGGCGTAGGCGCTACGCAAATGGTGCTGGCGCGCCCAGTTGACCAGCACTGCCGTGGTGGCCGCGCCGCAGGTGAAGGCCAGCAAGGTACCCAGCGCGCCTAACACCAAGGTGAACTGGCCCAGCACCAGGTTGTCGGCCACCATGGACGCAAAACCGCTCATGTGCGAGGTGTACATGCCCACCACCAGAAAGCCCCCGGCGTTGATGGCCCCCGCGTTGAACGCCAGCAGGCCACCCAGCAGCCGGTTGGTAGCCGGGGTGCGGTGATGGCTAGAAAGATGGCGCAAGCGGCGCATAGGTTATGGCTCACCCCCAGGCTACAGTGCTGCGCATCTTTCGCCAACCCCCTTGCAGGGGGCAACACCAGCAGCCTGGCAAAGCCAGTTCTGCGGTGTTTCTGGAATGCGCGCGTTCAGCCTGCAGCGGGGAGCTAGTAGTTACCTTGGTTTATAAGAAATACTCTCACTGCGCAGATACTAGCTGCGCCAGCAGCTATTTAAACAATAGCAAACCTAGTCTTTGAAGAAATTCACCGGCAGGCCCGGCACATCGACCCGCAAAGACAGCACATGGCCGGATGCGGGCAGCGCCGCCAGCTCTGCATCCGAACGGCCATGGCGGCCGCTGGTGAGGTACAGGGTTTGCAGGTCGTCACCGCCGAAGCAGGGCATGGTGGGGCAGCGCACGGGCAGCGGGTAGGCCTTCAGCAGCTCGCCGTCCGGCGAAAACTTGCACAGGCGCTGGCCTTCAAACTGGGCCGAGTAGTAGTTGCCCTGTACGTCCACCGCCGCGCCGTCGGGGCGGCCGCCGTAGCCGGGCATGCCGGCCTGCCAGCCGGCGGGCTTGGGCGCCATCTGCAGGAATTCGCGGTAGTTCGACAGCACATTCGAGGCTGCGTCCCAGTCCCAGGCGTGGACGATGTGGTGCGGCGTGTCCGACCAGTACAGGGTCTTGGCGTCGGGCGACCAAGCCAGGCCGTTGCCGGTGATGGCGTTGCCCGCCATGCTGCTCAGCCTGCCGGCCTCCAGGCAGTACAGCTCGGCCTTGCGCGCATCGCGTGGCTCGTAGATGGTGCTGGCCCAGAAGCGGCCCAGCGGGTCGCACTTGCCGTCGTTGAAGCGGGTGGTGACCGGGTCATACGGTGCGGCAGCCAATAGCTGCAGATCGCCACCCCAGACCGGCGCGCGGTAAATACCCTCGCGCAGCGCCACCACCAGGCCACCGCTGGCAGCAGGGGCAATGCAGCCGGGCTCGGAAGGCATGGCCCAGCGCTCGACCACGCCGCTGGCCACGTCCAGGCGCTGCAGCAGCTTGCCGGGGACATCGACCCAGTACAGGCGTTTTTCCTGCGGATGCCAAAAGGGAGACTCGCCCAGGAGGTTGGGTTCGGTGGTGACGGTATGCCAGGTCATGGTGGGATATAAAAGTTTGCAGTGCCCGTATTGTGAACGGGCAAAAAAATAGCCCGCCGGCATTGCTGCGGGCGGGCCGAATCTTTGGAAAAAGATCCTGCGGCTTTGCTGCAGCCTCGGTGGGCTGCAGCGCCGTATGGCTTAGCGGTGGTAGGCCGTTTCGCCGTGGGAGCTGATGTCCAGACCTTCGCGCTCTTCTTCTTCGGAGACGCGCAGACCAATGGTCAGATCCACAATCTTGTAGGCCACCAAGGACACGACACCGGACCAGACGATGGTCAGCAGCACAGCCTTGGCCTGGATCCACACTTGGGCAGCCACGGAGTAGGCGTCAGCGGGCGTCATGCCAGCGGAAACCCAGTCAGCCACGGTGGACGGGCCACCCAGGCTGGGGCTGTTGAACACGCCGGTCAGCAGCGCACCCAGGATACCGCCTACACCGTGCACGCCGAACACGTCCAGCGAGTCGTCAGCGCCCAGAATCTTCTTCAGGCCAGTCACACCCCACAGGCAAGCGAAGCCTGCCACGAAGCCGATCACCAGGCCGCCGCCAATACCGACGTTACCGCAAGCAGGCGTAATCGCCACCAGGCCAGCCACCGCGCCGGATGCAGCACCCAGCATGGAAGCCTTGCCCTTCATCAGCGCTTCACCGACACACCATGCCAGCACAGCCGCAGCGGTAGCACCCAGGGTGTTGATGAATGCCAGAGCAGCGAAGCCGTTGGCTTCCAGAGCGGAGCCAGCGTTAAAACCGAACCAGCCCACCCACAGCAGCGAGGCACCGACCATGGTCAGCGTCAGGCTGTGAGGTGCCATCGATTCCTTGCCGTAGCCAACGCGCTTGCCAATCATGTAGGCACCGACCAAGCCAGCCACAGCGGCGTTGATGTGCACCACGGTGCCGCCGGCAAAGTCCAGCGCGCCCCATTGCCAGATCAGACCGGCCTTGGCGTTCATAGCGTCAACCACTTCTTTGGAAGCGTAGGCGTCAGGGCCCATCCAGAACCACACCATGTGGGCGATAGGAGCGTAGCTGAAGGTGAACCAGATGGCCGTGAACAGCAGCACTGCAGAGAACTTGATACGTTCTGCGAAAGCACCCACGATCAGGCAGCAAGTGATACCTGCAAAGGTAGCCTGGAAGAAGGCAAACACGATTTCATACATTGGCACACCCTTGCTGAAGGTGGCGCCAGTGGCAAACGTGCCCGCAGCGTTGTCCCATATGCCCTTCATGAAGAGCCGGTCAAAGCCACCGATGTAGGCATTGCCTTCGGTGAACGCCAGGCTGTAGCCGTAGATAAACCACAGCACCACGATCAGCGAGAACGTGACCAAAACCTGCATCAGCACGGACAGCATGTTCTTGCTGCGCACCAGGCCGCCGTAGAACAGAGCCAAACCGGGCACGGTCATCATGATGACCAGCAGCGTGGAAACCATCATCCAGGCGGTGTCGCCCTTGTTGGGAACCGGAGCGGGTGCGGCCGAAGCGGCATCCGCAGGTGCCGAGGCAGCAGGCGCTGCGGCGGCCGCTGCAGCAGGTGCAGGGGCGGCGGCATCAGCCGGCTTGGCTTCTTCCGATGCGGCAGGTGCCGCCATGCTTGCAGCCGGCTCGGCAGCCGGAGCCTGGGCTTGGGCGAAAGATGCGCCCCATAGCAGCCCCATACCCAGGGCAAAAGATGCGAGAAGTTTTTTCATGGTTGTTTGGCTTTCGTTAATGACGCACGCCGCGCTTACAGCGCTTCTTTGCCGGTCTCGCCGGTACGGATGCGAACAACCTGCTCCAGGTTGTAGACAAAAATCTTGCCGTCGCCGATCTTGCCGGTACGGGCTGCGCCCTCTACGGCCTCGATCACACGGTCCACCAACTCGTCGGCGATGGCTGCTTCAATCTTGACCTTGGGCAAGAAATCAACAACGTACTCAGCGCCACGGTACAGCTCGGTATGGCCCTTCTGGCGGCCAAAACCCTTGACTTCCGTCACGGTGATACCCTGCACACCAATGCCGGACAAGGCTTCGCGCACCTCGTCGAGCTTGAACGGTTTGATAATGGCGGTGACAAGTTTCATGGCTGGTCCTTCGATGGGCTGTAGAGAGGGTGGGCGTCAAGGCGGCTGGCCTCGGGCGCTGGCAGTTTCATTGTCTTCTCCAAAATAATGAGGGGAATCGGCTACCACTAAGCATGTAGCGTGCCAAATTGGTGTCAATTTGTTAACCTACCCTTTATCCATGCATGCCGATGCACAGCTTTGGATTGGTATTTATCGCACACAAATGGTGCATTGCAAAGAAATGTGAACTTCGGTCGTCATCTGCGCACCGATACAGGGAGTAAAACGACGATGAGCTTGTGTTTGGTGCAGAGCCGTGCCTTGCTGGGCCTGGAAGCGCCCGCCGTCACCGTTGAGGTGCATCTAACCAACGGCCTGCCCAGCTTTACCTTGGTCGGGCTGGCGGACGTGGAGGTCAAGGAGGCACGCGAACGCGTGCGCTCGGCCATCCAGAACTCCGGCCTGGAGTTTCCGCACAACAAGCGCATCACCGTCAACCTGGCGCCGGCCGACCTGCCCAAGGACTCGGGCCGCTTCGACCTGCCGATTGCGCTGGGCATCCTGGCCGCCAGCGGCCAGATTGCGGCAGAACGCCTGACCGGCCACGAATTTGCCGGCGAGTTGTCGCTGTCTGGTGCATTGCGCCCGGTGCGCGGTGCGCTGGCCACCAGCCTGGCGCTGCACGCACAAGAAGTGCACACCCGTCTGGTATTGCCACCGGGCAGCGCCGAAGAGGCCGCACTGGTGCCCGGTGCGCAGGTGTACTGCGCCCAGCATCTGCTGGACGTGGTGCAGCAGTTTTTGCCGCAAGGCGAAGGCGACGCACCGGCCGAAGGCTGGCGCCAACTGCAACAGACCGCCCGGCCCGCCACGGCCGGCTATGCCGACCTGGCCGATGTCAAAGGCCAGGCCGGGGCCAAACGGGCACTGGAGATTGCCGCCGCCGGAGGCCATAGCCTGCTGCTGATTGGGCCGCCAGGTTCGGGCAAATCCATGCTGGCCCAGCGTTTCGCCGGACTACTGCCCCCTATGACAGTGGAAGAGGCGCTGCAAAGTGCTGCCGTGGCCAGCCTGGGTGGGCGCTTCTCCCTGGAGCGCTGGGCAACCCGCCCCACTTGCAGCCCCCACCACACCGCAAGCGCTGTGGCTTTGGTGGGCGGAGGATCGCCGCCGCGGCCCGGCGAAATCTCGCTGGCCCACCATGGCGTACTCTTTTTAGATGAACTGCCGGAATTTCCGAGGGCCGCACTGGAGGCCCTGCGCGAGCCGCTGGAAACCGGCCACATCACCATCTCGCGCGCTGCTCGGCGGGCCGAATTCCCAGCCCGCTTCCAGCTGATTGCCGCCATGAACCCCTGCCCCTGCGGCTACCTGGGTTCGCGCCAGCAGGCCTGCCGCTGCTCGCCAGACCAGGTGTTGCGTTACCAAGGCAAGCTCAGCGGCCCCTTGATGGACCGTATCGATCTGCATATCGAAGTGCCGGCGCTGCCGGCCCAGGACCTGCTCAACGCGCCACCAGGCGAATCCACGGCGACGATTCGCCAACGCAGCAGCGCCGCCCGGCAACAGGCCATGGAGCGCCAGGGCAAGTCCAACCAGGCATTGCAAGGACAGGAGATGGACCAACATGTGGCACTGGACAGCGCCGCCGCCAAATTCCTGAACACCACGGCAGCCCGTCTGGGCTGGTCGGCTCGCAGCATCCACCGCACGCTGAAAGTGGCTCGCACTATTGCCGACCTGGCGGGCTCCAGCACGACCGATGTCAGCCATATTGCCGAAGCCGTGCAGTACCGCCGGGCGCTTCGAGCATCCAGCTAAATTACTATACTTTTGATAGCTGCCAGCGTAGTTAATTCCTGCGCTAGCAGCATTTTTCACCCTCAATTCGCACTCAACTCGCCCGTGGCGCGCTGCTGGGCAGAAGCAACTCGAAATCCGTCCCCTCACCCTCCGCACTGCGCACGCTGATGCTGCCACCCAGCAAGCTAACTACCGCGTTATAGGAAATATGCAGACCCAAGCCGGTACCGCCTCGACCCATCTTGGTGGTCACAAAGGGGTCGAAAATGCGGTCCAGCAAATCGGCTGGAATGCCACGGCCGTCGTCGGCCACGCGTAGCATCAGCCAGCCCTCGTCTCGGGCCTCGCCGGTGATACGCACCGTGCCTTGGTTGCGGCCTTCGAAGCCATGCAGCACCGCGTTATTGACCAGATTAGTCACCACCTGGCCCAAGGCACCGGGGTAGCTGTCCATCCACAGCCCGGGCGGTATCTCCACCACCACCTTGTAAGGGGTGCGCGCAAACGAAGGGCGCAGGCTGCTGACGATTTCGGCCACTACCTCGGCCAGCGCAAAACGCCGGCGCTGTGCGCTGGTCTGGTCCACGGCCACCTGCTTGAAGTTGCTCACCAGCTCTGCCGCGCGGTACAGGTTGCGGGTGGATATATCGGTGGCCTGCTCGACACTGGACAGCAGAGCCTCCAGGGCGGTACGCCGCAGCCCGTTCTGCATGGACTGCCTGAACTTGCGCACTTCATCGCCCAGCGCGGTCACCGCCATCAGGCCGTTGCCCAGCGGGGTGTTCAGCTCGTGCGCCACGCCGGCCACCAGGCCACCCAGAGCCGCCATCTTTTCGGCCCGCACCAGCTCGGTCTGGGTTTGGCGCAGCTCGGCAATGGCAGTGGAGAGATCGTCGTTGGCACCGGCCAGGGCCTCGGTACGGCGCGCCACGCGCTCCTCCAGCTCGGCGTTGAGCTCGCGCAAGGCGTTATCGATGCGGTGCATCTCGGTAATATCCACACCCGCCCAGACCATCATGTGCAAGGCCCCGATCTGCACCGTGTCACGCGACAGCTGAATCAGCACGGGCTCGCCGTCACCGCGCAGCATCCAGGCCTCGGCGGTGGCATGCCCTGCCTGGAACGCGGCAAACATGGCCGCGCGGTCGTCCAGCGAGCGCCACATATTCAGCTCCGTCCCTGTGCGGCCCAATGCATCTTCACGGCGGCGCCGGAACACCCGGCACCAGGCCAGATTCACGTCCAGCAGGGCGAACGGAGATTCCGTGCTGGTCACCGACATGGCCACCGGCGAGGTGTTGAAGATGGCCTGAGATTTCTGCTGGCGCTCCTGCAGCGTGGCCGCCATTTTTTCCAGGTCGCCCGAGAGGCGGTTGAACTCGGCGATCGTCCCCTGCGGCCAAGGGCCGACCTGCTCGCCGGCAGATATTTGGCCGGCGCGCACCACAATCCCCCGCAGCGGGCGTATCAAGCGGGACGCCCAGAACGGAGCCAACAGGAAGCCCACCACCAGAGCCCCCAGAAATACCGTGAAAACCACTACCACCAGGCCGCGGATCTCTCGGTTCTCCAGGCCAGAGGGCATGCCGCCCAAGAAATACCAGTCCAGGTCCATGGAGTGGGATATGGCCGGGTGAAACTCCCGGTCCATGAAGCTAAACAGATCGGGCAAAGCCTGGCCCTGTTGAAAGGTAGATATCAGCGGGAGGTTCAACACATTCACGCGGCCCACCAGCGCCCCCCCCTCGGTATCGGCCAGCACCTCGCCGCGCCGGTCCACCAGCCAGATGAGGGAGTCACGCTGGCCCGCCGCCAGCTGGAAGGTGCGCAGCAAATACGACAGTGGCACCTCGGCCACCAGCACACGCTGGGCGTCCACCGGATAGGCCAGCCCTACCGTCACCACGCCGGACAGGAGAGACAGGTATTTGTCCCCCCAGACCAGCTGCTGGCGGGTCTGGGCCGCGCGAAACAGCGGGTTAGCCGACAGATCGGTGCCCAGCCAGTCCTCGCGCTGGGCACGCAGGGTCTCAGGCACACCGGCAGCCAGTACACGGCCAGCTCCCGACACCAGGTAAATAGCCCCCATCACATGCGCGTTACCCACGGCTTCGTCCAGCAGCGCATTCGCCTGCGACGCAGGCGCCAGCCGCACCGCCTGGCTGAGCACCTGGACACGCGACTCCACCGAGCCCAGCAAAATCTCCATCAGGGCGGCCATCTCTCCGATGTCCCGAGCCACCTTTTCCTTGTTGGCCTGCTCGATCTGCGGAATACGCATCCACAAAATGGCACTGCCCACAATCACCAGGGTCACCAGCATAGTGGCCACCAGCAGACCCGCCAGATAGCTGCGCAGCCGCCAAACCATCATGGCAAAGGCACGAACTGACCCGCCTGGATCTGGGTGAAGATCATCTTGCGCGTGGCATCGCCAAAGCGGTCGAACTGGATGCTCTGCTGCAGCCCTTCGTAGGGACCGTATTTCAGCAAGGCATCCTTGACCGACTCATGCCAGGAGCGCCGATCCAAAGCCTGCAGCAAAACCGTACCCGCATCAAACGAAGCTACAGCGCTAAAGCTGGGTGGCCGTGCAAATCGCGTCTGGTACGCATCACGGAAGCGGCGGTAACGCTCGGAAGTGTCAGCACGGTCAAACACCTGGGACGTCACCATGCCCTCTACCGCCCGTCCGCCCAGCTCCACCAGATAGTCGCCAGAAGCCCATTCCGAGGCTGTCTTGGGCAAGCCGGGGGCCAGCTTTTCGGCCTGCTGGGCCAGCTGCGCCACGTCCAGCGTTGCGGCGATGAACAGCAAACCGTCTGGCTGTGCCGCAAGCATCTGGCGCACGCTGTCGCCCACGCCCTGCCCCTCCGCGCCAAAAGGCACTTCGGCCGCCACCTGGCCGCCCGCAGCGGCATAGGCAGACCGGAACTCGTGGACCCAGGAGCTGGACAGGCTTTTGTTGCGCATGTCGTACAACACGGACACGCGGCGCTGGCCGCGCTGAAACAGCTTGGCCGCATACGCGCTGGCGTTTTCGCGTGCATTGCGGTTCATGCGAAATAAGTAGTCATCTTTGCCCACAAAATCCATGGACGTCACCGTGGGGCTGACCAGCACCAACTGGGCCGCATCGGCCAGCGGCACCACCAAGGCGGCGGTGGCACTGGTAATCGAGCCCACCGCCACCACCACCTTGGACTGCACCAGCGCCTGCATGGCCGACTGTGCCTGTTGCGGCGTCTGGCCGCTGTCACGCACCACCAGCTCAATCGGGTGGCCGCCCAGGCCGCCGGCCTGGTTGCGCTGCTCTATGGCCAGCATCAGGCCATTGCGACCGTCCTCTTCGACATCTGGACTGCGGTTGGACAAGCTGGCAATAAAGCCTATGCGCACCGGCTGGCCAGGGCCACAGCCTGCCAACAGCCCTGCCAGCAGCAGCCAGGGCCAGAATTTCACGGCTTTATACCCAGGCGCTGTGCCAGCCAAGGCAGCAGGTCTTCGATGACCATGGCTTTGGCGTACAAATAGCCCTGGCCCTCGTCGCAGCCCAGGCTGCGCAAGATGCTGGCCTGGACCTCGGTTTCCACCCCTTCGGCCAGCACCTGCATGCCCAGCTGGTGGCCCAGCGGCACGATCATCTCGGCAATGCGCGCGCCCAGCCGGCCCGAGTCCAGCGAGCTGACAAAGGCGCGGTCAATCTTCAGCCGGTCTGCGGGCAACTGGTCCAGGTAGGACAGCGAAGAAAAGCCGGTACCGAAGTCGTCAATCGCCACCGCAATGCCGCGCTCCTTGATGGCGCGCAGCACGCTGGCGACGCGCTCCATGCCCATCACGGCCACAGACTCGGTGATCTCCAGTTCCAGGCAGTCGGGCGGCATGCCGGTGTCGGCCAGCGCCTCGTCCACCGTGGCCAGAAACTGGGGCTGCGCGAACTGCACCGACGACACGTTCACCGCCATGCGTATGCCCTGTATGCCAGCTGCGCGCAGCTGGCCGTGGGCGTGCAGCGCCGTGCGCAGGACCCAGGCGCCGATGGCCACGATCAGACCGGACTGCTCGGCCACCGGGATGAAACGGTCCGGCGGCACGAACTGGCCGTCTTCGGTGCGCCAGCGCAGCAGCGCTTCAAAACCAATGGGCAGCCCAGTGCGCAAGGACATTTGCGGCTGGTAAACGACGAACAAGCGTTCGTGGTCAAACGCCCGCTGCAGGCCATGCAGCAAGCGGGTGCGCTCGCGTGTGGCAATACCGATCTCGGCCGAGTAGTACGCGCTGCGGCCCTGGCCCAGCTCCTTGGCACGCTTGAGCGCAATCGACGCATTCTTCAGCAGCTCCAGGCCGCTGCCACCGGCCGCATCGCAGTGCACCAGACCAATGCAGATGGACACCGGGCGTTGGATGTCCTCGATCTCGAACGGCTGCTCGAACACCGCGCGCAGCACCTCGGGCTGGACCCGGGCTTCGGCACCAAACAAGGCAAAGGTATCGCCACCCACCCGCGCCAGAAATGCGTCACCCGCATGCAGGCCGCGCAGCCGGCGGGTGATGGCGGCCAGCAACAGGTCGCCGTACACGTGGCCAAACATATCGTTGGTCTCGGCAAACTGGTCCACATCCATCAGACCCAGAGCACAGCCCTGCGCCGAGCCGTCGGCAATCGCCCGGTCCATATGCTCGATCAGGGCGGTGCGGTTGGGCAAGCCCAGCATGCGGTCCACAAAGGCATAGTCACGCAGGCGGGCGACCAACTCCACATTCGCTGCGCACAGGGCGATATTCGTGCAAAACACCTGCATCAAATGCATGTCCACTGCGCGCAAAGGCTGGGCCGAATACACAAACGCAGCGAAGTCGCCCGACTCCCGCCCTTCGAAAAACAAGGTGATGCTGCGCTCGGTAACCAGGTTGCGGCGTTCCGCCAGACATTGCGTCAGGCTGGCAACGATATGTGGGTCGTCGATCTCGCTGATACGGCGGCGCATCAAATAGGCCAGATGCCCGGCCGCCGCAATCACGACATACTGCGCAGAGCCCTCACCGACGCCGGTAGAGGCACACACCAGGCCTTCCGCCTCGATGCCGATCAGCCCGGCAATTTGCGTGATTACGCCCTGGGCAAATGTCTGCACGCCGGCATCGGCAATGAATTGGTTGCTGGCCGCCACGATCTGCTCCAGCCCCTTGCGGCTGGCATCCAGCCGGCACAGCTGGTCGTAGGAGCGGATGGCGGTGGTCAGCGCGGTATAGAGCTTGGTGCGGGTCAGCTCGCTCTTGGTCTTGTAGTCATTGATGTCGTAGCGGCGTATGGTCTCGATCTCGGGTGCCTGGCCTGGCTGTCCGGTGCGCAGGATGATGCGCAGATTAGCCAGGCCCAACCCGTCACGGATGGCGCCTACCGTGGCCAGGCCAGCGTCTTCGGTTTCCATCACCACGTCCAGCAGCACCACAGCAACGCCGGTTTCGTCACGCAACATCTGCAGGGCCTGGGCCGCCGAATAGGCGTGCAGCAACTGCAGACCACGGCCCTCGACCTCCAGGCCGCGCAAGCCGTAAGACGTGCTTTCGTGCACATCGGGGTCGTCGTCCACCACCACAATGCGCCAGGCCTCCGGCATGGTCGCACCCGCAGAGGTCTCGGCGGCCGAGGGGGCGTCTATGAACTCAAGCAGGTCATCGTCATCCATGGGCAATCCGGCAGAAGGCGTGGCGCTAAGTGGGGGGATTAACTCAGTTTCTTACAAACTGTAGCAAAGTACAAGTTAGTAAGCTGAGCGCTTAAGACCCATCTTCCACGTAAATCCACGCGCCCGCATGCGGACGAGCCCCAGGTTTTACAGATTCGGTGCCAAAAGGCGTTGCAAATCCTTCTCGGCCACGCCCCGGCGCTGGGCCAGGTCTTTCAGCTGGTCTTCGCCAATCTTGCCAACGTTGAAGTACACGCTGTCTGGGTGACCCAGGTAGAAGCCGCTGACACTGGCGGCTGGCATCATCGCCAGGCTTTCGGTCAGCTCCATGCCGATGTCGTGGCACTGCAGCAGGTCGAACATCTCGCGCTTGGCGCTGTGGTCAGGGCAGGCAGGGTAGCCGGGCGCGGGGCGGATGCCGGTGTATTTCTCGCCAATCATCTCCTCTACGCTCAGCGCCTCTTGCGGCGACGTGCCCCACAGGTCGGTGCGCACGCGCTGGTGCAGGCATTCGGCAAAGGCCTCGGCCAGGCGGTCGGCGATGGCCTTGAACATGATGCTGGAGTAGTCGTCCAGCTTGGCCATGAACTGGGCTTCCTTCTTCTCGGCGCCCAGGCCGGCGGTGACGGCAAACATGCCCGCGTAGTCCGCCACGCCACTGGCCTTGGGTGCCACGAAGTCGGCCAGGCAGCGGCTGGGGCGCATGACACCGTCCACCGCCTGCTTTTCGGCCTGCTGGCGCAGGCCATACCAGGTCATGGCGACTTCCGCGCGCGACTCGTCGGTGTAGAAAACGATATCGTCGTCATTCACCGTGTTCGCCGGGTACAGGGAAATCACACCGTTGGCGGTGAGCCAGCGGCCTTCGACCACGCGCTTCAGCATGGCCTGCGCATCCTTGTGGACACGGGTGGCTTCTATGCCGACCACTTCGTCGGTCAGGATGGCGGGGTACGGGCCGGCCAGGTCCCAGGTCTGGAAGAACGGGCCCCAGTCGATGTACTTGGCCAGCTCGGTCAGGTCGAAATTCTTGAAGACACGGCGGCCGATGAACTTGGGCACCTTGGGCGTATAGCCGGTCCAGTTGATCGGCGTCTTGTTGGCCCGGCATTTGGCCAGCGGCCACAGCGGGGTCTGCTTCTTGTTGGCGTGCTGCAGGCGCACCTTGTCGTAGTCGGCATTCAGTTCTGCTATGAAATCTGCAGCACCATCCCCAAGTAGGCTCTGCGCCACACCCACACTGCGCGATGCATCGGGCACGTAGACCACCGGGCCGTCGTAGTGGTGGGCGATCTTCACGGCGGTGTGCACGCGGCTGGTGGTGGCGCCGCCGATCATCAGCGGGATCTTCTTGACGCGGAAGTGGTCGTCCTTTTGCATCTCGCCGGCCACGTACTGCATTTCTTCCAGGCTGGGGGTGATCAGACCGCTCAGGCCCACGATGTCGGCGCCCTCGACCTTGGCGCGCGCCAGGATCTCGTGGCAGGGCACCATCACGCCCATGTTCACCACCTCGAAGTTATTGCACTGCAAAACTACCGTGACGATGTTCTTGCCAATGTCGTGCACATCGCCCTTGACGGTGGCGATGATGATCTTGCCCTTGGTGCGCACATCGCGGCCAGCGGCTTCGTCCAGGCGTTTTTCTTCTTCGATGTAAGGAATCAAATGCGCCACGGCGGATTTCATGACCCGTGCCGACTTCACCACCTGCGGCAAGAACATCTTGCCCTGGCCAAACAGGTCGCCCACGATGTTCATGCCCGCCATCAGCGGGCCTTCGATCACATGCAGCGGACGGCCACCCTTGGCCAGCACGGCCTGGTAGGCCTCTTCGGTATCGGGCACGATGAATTCGGTGATGCCGTGCACCATGGCGTGGCTGAGCCGGTCTTCCACCGACACGGGGTGGTCCGCCGTGCCGCGCCAGTCCAGGCGCTTGCTCTCGTCTTTGGCGCCGCTCTTGGCGGTTTCGGCAATTTCGACCAAGCGCTCGCCCGCGTCGGGCCGGCGGTTCAGCACCACGTCTTCCACGCGCTCGCGCAGCACCGGCTCCAGGTCGTCGTACACGCCGACCATGCCGGCGTTAACGATGCCCATGTCCATACCCGCCTGGATGGCGTGGTACAGGAACACGGTGTGGATGGCCTCGCGCACCGGGTCGTTGCCACGGAAGCTGAAGGACACGTTCGAGACACCGCCCGATACCTTGGCGCCCGGCAGGTTCTGCTTGATCCAGCGCGTGGCTTCGATGAAATCCACCGCGTAGTTGTTGTGCTCCTCAATACCGGTGGCCACCGCGAAGATGTTCGGGTCGAAGATGATGTCTTCTGGCGGATAGCCCACCTCGTCCACCAGGATGCGGTAGGCGCGTTCGCAGATCTCGACCTTGCGCTCGTAGGTATCGGCCTGGCCTTTTTCGTCAAAGGCCATCACCACCGCTGCCGCACCGTAGCGGCGCAGCAGCTTGGCGTGGTGCTTGAACTGCTCCACGCCTTCTTTCATGCTGATGGAATTGACGATGCCCTTGCCCTGGATGCAGCGCAGGCCGGCTTCGATCACCTCCCACTTGCTGCTGTCGATCATGATGGGCACACGGGCGATGTCAGGCTCGCTGGCGATCAGGTTCAGGAAGCGCACCATGGCGGCCTTGCTGTCCAGCATGGCTTCGTCCATGTTGATGTCGATCACCTGGGCGCCGTTTTCCACCTGCTGGCGCGCCACCGACAAGGCCTGGTCGAACTCGCCGTTCAAAATCATCCGGGCGAAAGCCTTAGAGCCGGTGACATTGGTGCGCTCGCCGATGTTGACGAACAACGTGCCGGGGCCAATGAGCACAGGCTCCAGGCCGGACAACAGCATGGGGGGGACGGAATTTGCGACGGGTTCGGACATTCAACTCACCTGTGGAGGGGGCATGGTTCAGGTGAGCGTCGTTGCGGTCTCGTACAAGAGCTTTCCAAGCCTGACGGGGACCAGCCCCGCTGCAACGCTCCTTGGAAGTGCCGATTTTAAAGGCTATGCGCGAACCCGCCGCCCTACCCTGGGTCCCGAGAAAGCTCTAAACTTCCCGCGCAGACAATCTGTTACTTCTACACCCCTCCCCCAGCATGTTTGAAAACTTCTTTGGCAGCAAGAAAACCGTTCAAGGCCAACAACCCGAAGACCTTCTGCCCAAGCAGCGCATGCGGGCCGTAGAAGGCTCCGAGTCGGCCAACCGGGCGGCCGAGCTGCTCATCGCCCCCACGGCGCTGATGCAGCTGCTGCCCGAAGAGGCGCTGACCGTCGTCAGCTATATGACACCGCGCCGCATCCCGATAGACACCACCTTCATCATCGAGGGGGACAAAAGCGAAACCGGCTACATGGTTCTGCTGCTGGAAGGCGAAGTGACGGTAGAAAACGTTATCGTCAGCCGGCACAACCCGGTCACCGTGACCGTGCTAGGCCCGGGCAGCCTGATTGGCGAAATGGGCCTGATCGACGGCCAGGCGCGGCTGGCCTCGTGTACCGCCAGCACCAATGTGGTCTGCGCCATCCTGTCGCGCGCCGCTCTGGAAAAGCTCAGCCAGGACGACCCGCATACTGCCGCCAAGCTGCTGCTGGCGATTTCCATGCGCGTGGCCGAGCGGCTGCGCGAAACCTCAGAGAAGCTGAAGCGCTACAGCCAGCTGGTGCAGGCCATGCAGCAGGAAATCGACCACCTGATGCCGACCTGATTTCGCCCCCGACAGGGGGCGGAATCAGTAAGCCACCGGGCTTACTTGCTGTAGGTCAGCACGTAGAACTTGTTGTCAAAAAAGGTATTGGCGTAGTACGGCGACACGCTGGTGGTGATCTTCTTGCTGTAATCGGCGCTGCCTTCTGCGGTGATGGCGTAGATCTTCTTGCTCTTGTGGTCCATGGCCATGGTGCGTACGCCGGCCATGGTGCCCAGCGCTTCAGACGGCTTGTAGGTATTGGCATCGACCTGCTCGAACACATTCATGACCGAGTTCACACCGTTGGTCAGGAACACCCGTTTCAGCTCGGCGTCATACACCACGTCATCGTTGCCGCCACCGATTTCAAAGGTGTAGAGGATGGCGCCGTTGTCAGCATCCATCACCGCAAAAGACGGCTTCACCGTCGCGCTGCCACGGCAGCCCAGGAAGATGCGGCGGTTGGCCGCATCCAGCGCCAGGCCGTTAGTCTGGGCGCAACCAGGTGTGGGCCACTGGGCGGTGACGGTCATGTCTTTGGTGTTGATGCGGTACACCGAGTTCT
Organism: Burkholderiales bacterium; assembly: GCA_026400275.1. Classification (GTDB taxonomy): domain Bacteria; phylum Pseudomonadota; class Gammaproteobacteria; order Burkholderiales; family Burkholderiaceae_C; genus Rhodoferax_B. The sequence goes on along the minus strand of JAPLPK010000022.1, from coordinate 42,252 downwards.
CGTCGCGCGAGGCCATGTAGAAATTGCCCTGGCCGTCGGCTTCGGCGTGCTCAGGCTTTTTGGTGCTGACCTTGATGGAGCCAACCTTTTTCAATGAGGGGGCCTCCAGCACCTGCAACTCCGTGCCGTCTTTTCCTGCCGCCATATTCACGATGATGCGCTTGGTGGCCGGGTCGTAGTGGGTGGCATCCAGCTCGTCGCCCAGCTTGATGGACGCTTGCGCCTCCAGTGTGGACAGCTTGAAGGGGGTGATGGTGCCGTTTTCGTTGTATGAAATGCCGAGGTCGAACTCGGGCATCAAGGTGGCGCCGTTAGCGCTGTCGCTGGCCGTCGTGCCGATGATGCCAAGCGCCTTGTGGCTGGCCAGGTCGTAGACCTGCAGGCCCGCGCCACGGCGGCCGATGAACAGGTGACCGCGCGCTGCGTCCAGCGATACATAGTCCCAGGCCGATCCCTTGCCCGGGATCGCCGTGGCGTTGTCCAGGTGCCAGCCATCAAACGCAGCGGCGGGCAGGGGCATGGAAACAACGGCTGCGACAGCGGCGGCCACGGAAAGCAATTTGCACACGGACATAAGAACTCCTAGGGATGAGAGCCCGCATCCTAGGTCTGCGCCACCGTTTGGCGCAGGGTGCTAATCCTTACGTAATCGCCGCAGTCCGTGCAGGCAACTAGGCCGGCTGCGTCTTGCGCACTGCTGAAGTAGGCAGGCCAAACACGCGGTCAAAAACCCAATTGAACACGAAGGCGTAAACCAGGAAGAACACCAGCAAGCCCAGGTCCATCAGCAGGGCCTGCCACAGCGTGGCGTCGAACCACCAGGCCATCAAGGGCACCAGAAACACCGTCAGTCCGCCCTCGAAGCCTATGGCATGCGCAATGCGCCGGCCCAGGCTGCGGCCATGCACCGCCTGGCGCGCTTCCCAGCGCTCGAACAAGGTGTTGAACACCAGGTTCCAGGTGATGGCGATGCTGGAGGCAGCGACCGCCACCACGCTTGAATCCTGCATGCCGTGGCCCGTCATGCCGGACAAACCGAGGGTGGTCGCCAGAATGGCGATGCCTTCGAACAAACTTACATAAACCAACTTGCGCTTGATACCTTGCATGGCAAATCTGAACGGCTTAGCCGCCTTGGAACCGGTAATGCCGCCACTTTATGTCTTTAATTCTGATATATAAAGTCAGCTTATGTCAGTTCTATTGATGGGTTGAGCCATGGCATTCACCACCGAGAGCGTGCAGGTATTTCTGGCCGTGCTGGACAGGGGCTCGTTCTCGGCCGCAGCGCGCGCCCTGGGGCGGGTGCCGTCGGCAGTCAGCATGGCCGTCGCCCACCTGGAGGCCGAGCTGGGGCTGGAGCTGTTCGACCGCAGCGGGCGCGAGCCCCGGCCCACCGCCACCGCGCGGTCGCTGGAGCCGCAGGCCCGCCTGCTGGCCAGCCAGCTGCAGCAGCTGAACGCACAGGCACTGGGGCTGACGCAAGGGCTGGAAAACCGTTTGACCCTGGCCATCGCCCCCGAGCTACTGGCAGCCCAGTGGCGCAGCCCACTGGCCACACTGGCGCAGGAATATCCCCTGCTGGAAGTGGAGGTGCTGGCCGCACCGCAGGCCGATGCGTTGAGCATGCTGCACGCAGGCCGGGCCAACCTGGCCCTGGTGTTCGAGAGGCCTAGCCTGGACGGGCGCGAAGGCTTTCAAGAGGTCAGCAGCGAAACCCTGGTGGCGGTGATGTCGCCCGAGCTGCTGGCGCGCACCCTGCAAGGCCCGGACGGCCTGCGCGAAGAGCAACTAACCAACACCCGCCAGATCGTGGTGGCCAGCCGCGACCTGGCCACCATAGACCGCCGCTTTGCCTTTGCCCGGCACTGCTGGCGCACCGACAACCACATCGCCGCGCTGGTCCTGATCGAGGCCGGCATTGGCTGGGGCTGGCTGCCGCAGTCGTTTGTGCGCGGCCAGATTGCCGCTGGTAGCCTGGTGGAGATACCGTTCGACAACCTGACCAACCACATGGAGCTGTGGGTAGACGTGGTCTGGTCCAAGGAACGGCCGCTGGGCCTGGCGGCGCGGCGCTTTATCGCCCTGGTCAGCGCCCGCAGGGAAGCCAGCAAACTGCTGGCGACATCCGCCAATAATTTATAACAAATAGGCCTGTAGCGCAGGTATTACCTGCACAAGCAGCTAGCAATTAAATAGCAGCCAGCGTTTCCCAGCGCCCGCTGCGCTGCGAGGCAAACAGCGCGTCGATGATGCGCATGTTCTGGACCGCGTCTTCCACGCCGTACAGCAGTGGGGCTTCACCACGGATCGCCAGCGAGAACGCGTCGCCTTCCAGGCTGTACTGGTCGCAGGGCGCAAAGCTTTCCACCCTGGCGCTGGCGCCGTCCAAGGCCTTGCCGTTGTCGATGAAGATGCGGGTGGCTTCACCCTGGGGCGCGTTGAACGGAATCTCGATTTCCACCCGTTGCTGCGTGCCCACTACGTGCACGCGCTGGTAGGGCGTGGACTGGGTGGAGACGGTGAAGTCCAGGTGCCGGCCGCCACCAAAGTCCAGCAAGGCGCTGAAAGTGCGGTCCACATTGAAATCGGGGTCCATGTCGGCCAGCGCCATCACGCGCACCGGCTCGGCACCGAACAGAAAGCGCCCGGCGACGATGGGGTAGCAGCCGATGTCGAACAGCGCGCCGCCGCCCTTGCTCGCATCGTTGCGGATGTTGTCGGGGTTGCGGTTGAAATAGGAGAACCAGGCCTGCACCGTGCGCAGCTCGCCCAGGGCGCCGCTCTGCACCAGCTCGCGCGTGCGCAGCCACTGCGGGTGGAAGCGCACCATGAAGGCTTCCATGATGTGGACCTTGCCAGCCACCTCGCGCAGCTGCGCGGCTTCATTGGCGTTCAACGCGATAGGCTTTTCGCACAGCACATGCTTGCCGGCGCGGGCTGCGGCCAGGGTCATGGGCACATGCAAGTCGTTGGGCAGCGGGTTGTAAATGGCCTCGATGCTCGGGTCGGCCAGCAGCTCTTCGTAGGAGCCGTAGGCGGTGGGGATGCCCAGCGTGTCCGCAGCGGCACGGGCCGATGGCAAGGAGCGCGAGGCAATCGCCTGCACATCGCACCACTGGCTGCGCATCAGCGCCGGGGTGACCTTTTCCATACCGATCTTGGCGGTACTCAATACGCCCCAGCGCACTTTTTGCATATCAGGCAGCCTCTTTGTAGAAGAACGGGCGTAGCACGCGGCCGGGCAGCGGGTTCACCGCGTCGTGGATGGCGGCGATGTGGTCGGGCGTGGTGCCGCAGCAGCCACCGACGATGTTCACCAGGCCTTCGGCGGCGAACTCGCGCACCAGGGCCGAGGTGACGTCCGGCGTTTCGTCAAAGCCGGTGTCGCTCATCGGGTTGGGCAGGCCTGCATTGGGGTAGCAGCTGATGAAGGTGTCCGGCGCCACGCGGTGCAGCTCCTGGATGTAGGGGCGCATCAGCGCCGCGCCGAGTGCGCAGTTCAGGCCCACGGCCAGCGGCTGGGCGTGGCGCACGCTGTGCCAGAAGGCGGTGACGGTCTGGCCGCTGAGGATGCGGCCCGAGGCATCGGTCACCGTGCCGCTGATGATCAGCGGCAGGCGCTGGCCCGAGTCTTCAAAGTATTCGTCCACCGCGAACAGCGCGGCCTTGGCGTTCAGCGTGTCGAAAATCGTCTCGACCAGGATCACGTCCGCGCCGCCTTCGACCAGGGCCTTGGTCTGCTCGTAATAAGCTTTGCGCAGCTGCTCGAAGTTGATGTTGCGCGCGCCGGGGTCGTTCACATCGGGGCTGATGCTGGCCGTCTTGGGCGTGGGGCCGAGGGCGCCGGCGACGAAGCGCGGCTTGTCCGGCGTGCTGTATTTGTCGCAGGCGGCGCGGGCGATGCGGGCGGACTCGAAGTTCATCTCGATCGCCAGGTCGGCCATGTCGTAATCCTCCTGGGCCACAGTGGTGGCGCCGAAGGTATTGGTTTCGATCAGGTCGGCGCCGGCGGCCAGGTAGCCTTCATGGATGTCGCGGATCACGTCGGGCCGGGTCAGGCTCAGCAGCTCGTTATTGCCCTTCACATCCTTGTGAAAGTCTTTAAAACGCTCGCCGCGGTACTGCTCTTCGGTCAGCTTGAAGCGCTGGATCATGGTGCCCATCGCGCCATCCAGGATGGCAATGCGTTGCGCCAAGATGGCGGGGAGTTGCTGGGCGCGGGTGTAGGTGGGCGTTTTCATGAGGGCTCGATTGTAGGAAACCCCGGCACGGCTCCGTTACACCGCCACCAGTGGCCCCAGTCCGCGTAGGCGTACGGCGTCGCGCAGCGGCGGCTGGCCGTACATGCGGGCGTATTCGCGGCTGAACTGCGACGGGCTCTCGTAGCCCACGGCAAAGCCAATGCTGGCCGCATCGGCCTGGCCAGCCAGCAGCAGGCGCCGCGCCTCTTGCAGGCGGATCTGCTTTTGGTATTGCAGCGGGCTCATGGCGGTCACGGCCTTGAAATGCCGGTGGAAGGTAGAGGCGCTCATGTTCGCCCGCTGCGCCACATCGTCAATGCGCAGCGGCTCGGCAAAGTGGCTGCGGATCCAGCCTATGGCCTGGCCCACCTGGGCCATGCGGCTGTGCGCCAGCGCGATCTGGCGCAGCATGGGCGCCTGGGCGCCGGTCAGCAGGCGGTACAGAATTTCGCGCTCGGCCAGCGGCGCCAGCATGGGGATGTCGGCCGGCCGGTCCAGCAGCCGCAGCAGGCGCACGGCGGCGTCCAGCAGGTCGGGCGTTACCGGGCTGACCGCCAGGCCGGGCAAGGGGGCGTCCTGGGCTGCCCCCGGCAAGGTGAGCAGCATGTCGGCCAGCACCGCCGGGTCCAGCTCCAGAGACAACGCCAGATACGGTGCGTCTGGACTGGCCTGGATGACCGAGCCGGTGATGGGCAGGTCCACCGACACCACCAAATACTGGCCGGCAGCGTATTCCACGATGCTGTTGCCCAGCAATGTGCGCTTGGCCCCTTGCGCCACGATGTACAGCATGGGCTGGTAGACCACGCCCATGGGCAGGGTCGGGGTATCGGAGCGCACCAGGCCAACGCGCGGGATGACGGTGGCGGTGCGACGCCCATGGCAGTGTTGTGCAATCAGGGCACACAGCTCTTTGAGGGAGTCTGGCGTAGGCGACGGTAACATGCGAGGATTATGCAAGAGCTGCGCAGCATCAGGCTACCGCTGCAAGGGCCGGCGCGCGGATAGTCAAGCCCTCAACTACCCGGAGCTTCTGCATGTCTTTCCAACCCCACACCTGGTTCATCACCGGCGCCGCACGCGGCATCGGTGCCCACACCGTGCAGGCCGCGCTGGCCGCCGGCCACAACGTGGTCGCCACGGCCCGCAAGCGCGACAGCATCACCCTGACCGACGACCGCCTGCTGGCGCTGGACCTGGACGTCACCGACGCGGCCCAGGCCCAGGCCGCCGTGCAAGCCGCCGTGGCCCGCTTTGGCCGCATCGACGTGCTGGTCAACAACGCGGGCTACGGCCAGCTGGGCCTGTTTGAAGAAAGCACGGCGGCAGATGCGCAAACACAGTTCGACACCAATGTGTTCGGCCTGCTCCACGTCACCCGCGCCGTGCTGCCAGTGATGCGCAACCAGCGCGCAGGCCATGTGCTGAACATCTCGTCCATCGCCGGCATGCGCGGCCGCACCGGCACCGCGCTGTACAGCGCCAGCAAGTTCGCGGTGGAGGGATTTTCAGAAGGGCTGGCTCAGGAAGTAGCCCCCTTCGGCATCCGCGTGACCATCGTGGAGCCGGGCGCGTTCCGTACCGACTTTCTGGACGGCCAGTCCATGCGCTACGGCAGCCAGGCCATTGCCGACTACGCCGCGCAATCGGCCCAGATCAACGCAGGCTTTAGTGCCCGCAACCACCTGCAGCCCGGCGACCCGGCACGGCTGGCTGCCGTGCTGCTGCAGCTGGCGGCGCATCCCACGCCGCCGCTGCGCTTTGCGGCGGGTAGAGATGCGGTGGCGATCATTGAGGCGAAGATTGAGGCGCTGCGGGGGGGGGTGGAGGCTTGGCGGGGGGTGTCGGTGACGACCGATGGGGTGTTCTAGCGCAGTAGAGTGCGAGCTCCTCAGCGTGCAGCAGAAGTAAGAGACTTTGCATCTGGGTACTTCTTGCTAAAGGCCTCCTCTGCATCTACAGGTAGGCCTACGAGGATTGTTGCGCTGCTATCCCAAGCAGCGATCTCAAACAATGCGCCCTCAAGCTGGGGCGCTACCTCAACGCCGCTCCAGTAACCCGCATGGTCTTCAACAAGTGGAGCATTGTTGACTGGGAACCTAGTTCCCTTTGGAAACGCGCTGAAAACCGCCCAAATGAACTGGATGTCATGTTCAGAAATGAGGCGCTCCAGCGCTTCACCAGATATCCATTGGTCATCGCTAACGAAGTCTTTTCCGTAGTAGTTGGTTTCGACGTCGCTTACGAACCAGTCATAGCGAGAAGCACGAAATCCCAGCGCATCGAACACGGAGCGCATGTTGGTAAACCACGGCACCGAAGTGCTGCGCTCAAGAATAAGGTTCACGATCTAGGCAAAAACAGACATAGGAAAGGCCACTATAGCCCGGCGTAGCTTCTCACTCTGGCGGACATAGGCACCATCCTCTCGGGACCTCCAGGCCGGGCACAATACACCCTTGCCCAGCCCTTCGCTGGTTTACATACAAAATCAGCCCCTAGCGCAATCTCCACCTGCGCCAGCAGCTACAAATTCCAGAGCAAAAGCATTGTCCTCGTCCCCTCTTGCCATCCTGCATGAAACCTTTGGCTATGAGCAGTTTCGGGGGCCGCAGCAGGCCATCGTTGAGCATGTAGTCGCCGGAGGCGACGCGCTGGTGCTGATGCCTACCGGCGGCGGCAAGTCGCTGTGCTACCAGATCCCGGCGATTGCGCGGCAGCTGGACGGGCATGGCATCACTATCGTGATTTCGCCGCTGATCGCGCTGATGCACGACCAGGTGGGCGCGCTGCACGAGGCGGGGGTGAAGGCGGCGTTTTTGAACTCCACGCTGTCGTTCGACGAGGCGCTGGACGTGGAGCGGCGCCTGATGCGCGGCGACATCACCATGCTGTACGCGGCGCCCGAGCGCATCACCACGCCGCGCTTTCTGGACCTGCTGGACGACCTGCTGGCGCGCCGGCAGCTGAGCCTGTTTGCGATTGACGAGGTGCATTGCGTCAGCCAGTGGGGCCACGACTTCCGCCCCGAATACCGCGCGCTGACGGTGCTGCACCAGCGCTACGCCAGCGTGCCGCGCATCGCGCTGACCGCCACGGCCGATGCGCTGACCCGCGCCGACATCGTGGAGCGGCTGCAGCTGGAGGAAGCCCAGCATTTCGTCAGCAGCTTTGACCGGCCCAACATCCGCTACACCATCGTCGAGAAGAAGGACGCGACGACGCAGCTGCTGCGCTTCATCGAGCGCGAGCATGACGAAGATGCGGGCGTGGTCTATTGCCAATCCCGCAAACGGGTGGAAGAGGTGGCGCAGATGTTGTGCGAGCAGGGTATCAACGCCCTGCCCTACCACGCCGGCCTGGACGCCAAGCTGCGCCAGACCCACCAAGACCGCTTTCTGCGCGAAGAAGGCATCGTGATGGTGGCGACCATTGCCTTCGGCATGGGCATCGACAAGCCGGATGTGCGCTTTGTGGCGCACCTGGACATGCCAAAGAACATCGAAGGCTACTACCAGGAAACTGGCCGCGCGGGCCGCGACGGCATGCCCGCCGACGCCTGGATGGCTTACGGCCTGCAGGACGTGGTGAACCAGCGCCGCATGATCGACGAAAGCCCGGCCGGCGAAGAATTCAAGCAGGTGATGCGCGGCAAGCTGGACGCCCTGCTGGGCCTGGCCGAAGCCACCGACTGCCGCCGCGTGCGGCTGCTGGCCTACTTCGGCGAGAAGTCAGAGCCTTGCGGCAACTGCGACAACTGTTTAGAGCCGCCGCCGATCTGGGACGGCACCGAGGCGGCGCGCAAGCTGCTGTCCACCATCTACCGCATCCAGCAGATGAGCGGCATCACCTTTGGTGCCGGCCACATCATGGACATCCTGCGCGGCAAGACCACCGACAAGGTGACCCAGTTCAACCACGCCACACTAAGCACCTTCGGCCTGGGCACGGACTACACCGAGCAGCAGCTGCGCGGCGTGCTGCGCCAGCTGATCGCCATTGGCGCGGTGGCGGTAGAGGGCGCGTACAGCACGCTGTGCCTGACCGAGGGCTCGCGCGCGGTGCTCAAGGGCGAGGTGCCGCTGATGCTGCGCGCCTCCCTCTCCGGCCCGGCAGAGCGTAAACCCAAGCGCGACCGTAGCGGCAAAAGCACGGCCAAATCCGCCGTGGCGGCCGCACTGGACGACGCAGCCCAGGTACGCTTCACCGCACTGAAAGCCTGGCGCGCCGAGGTGGCCCGTGAACATAACCTGCCAGCCTATGTGATCTTCCACGACGCGACGCTAGCCGCCATCGCCGCCCTGGCACCGGACAGCCTGGATGCCCTGGCCGGCGTGAGCGGGCTGGGCACCAAGAAGCTGGAAGCCTATGGCGCGGAAGTGCTGCGCGTGTGCGCTGAGAATGCTACATAAATAAGAGCTGCCTGCGCAAATGCTATTTGCGCCAGCGGCCGATTGGGCTTAGGGCGACACTGAATAAGTCCCCGCGAGGCTGCGCGCCCTGGCTCGGGATGGGATGCAAGGCGCAAACCGCAGACATAGCTTGGGCTATGGCGAGGATTTGCAACGCCGCAGACCGCGAGGGACTTGTTCAGCGTTGCCTCAAATATAAGCAGACTGGTGCGCGTTGTAGAAGGCGTCAAACTCGGCAATCGGTAGCGCCGGGCTGAGGAGGTAGCCCTGGTACGACAAGCAGCCTATGTCTTGCAGGAAGGCACGCTGGCCCTCGGTTTCGACGCCTTCGGCAATCACGTCAAGCCCCATGCTTTGGCCCAAGTTGACGACGGTGCGGGCAATGGCAGCGTCCTGCGGGTCGGTGAGCACATCGCGCACAAAAGACTGGTCGATCTTCAGCTGGTCCAGCGGCAGCTTCTTCAGGTAGCTGAGAGACGAATAGCCGGTGCCGAAGTCGTCCAGCGACAGGCGTACGCCCCAGGCTTTCAGGGCCGACATCTTGGTGATGATGTCGTCCACGTCATTGACCAGCAGGCTCTCGGTCAGCTCCAGCTTGAGCTGAGAGGCGCGCGCACCGGATCGCTCCAGCACCGAGCCCACCTGGGCCACATAGTCGGGCTGGCGGAACTGCTGGGCGCTAACGTTCACGGCCAGCACCAGGTCGGCTGTTTCGGGCCGCTGCGCCCAGGCCACCAACTGGGCGCAGGCCGTGCCCAGCACCCAGTGGCCCAAAGGCAAGATGAAGCCGCTCTGCTCGGCCACGGGGATGAAGTCGGCGGGCGAGACACGGCCCAGCACCGGATGGTTCCAGCGCAGCAGAGCCTCGGCGCCGACGATGTGGCCGTCGGCGCCAATCTGCGGCTGGTAATGCAGTGCGAATTGGTTGCGGCCCAGGGCCTTGCGCAGGTCGGCCTCCAGTGTGTGCAGCGCCTTCATGTCAGACTGCATTACGAACAGCAGGCCGTAGACCACGAGCAGGGCCAGGGCGTTGCTGATCCAGGTGCCTGGGATGCGTACGTCGTCGGGCATGGCGTAGGGCGTGACCAGGCCCCACTGGCTGCTGGCAAAGCCGAAGTAAGCGGCAAAACAGGCCAGCGGTATGCCGTGGCGCAGCCAGGCCGCCTCGCCACGGAACATCAGAAAGGTGCCCATGCCCATGACCAGAAAGTAGTGGTGGGACGAGCGTGGCGCCTGTGGCGAGGGGATGTCCAGCACCAGGCACAGCACGCTGAGCCAAACGGCCAGGATGGCCACCAGCAGCAGCACGGCCGCACGGTGGCGGCCGGTTCGCACCAGCCACAACGAGGTGGCCGCCACCAAGGCCAACAGGATCTCCAGTTCGACCAGAACCCAGTTGCTGCGCAGCGCGAAGTAGATCGTCCAGAACACTCCTGCGCACGCCGTGGTAATGCTGAGCAGCACAACAGTGCGGCGCATGCGCAGTGCGTGCTTGGAGGCGGGCGCTGGCCGGCGCAGCAAGGGGTTGTGCATGGCAGGGTGGGCCATGCCTTCAGTGCATAAAGCCTATGCCTCGGGACTCGCGCACCTCGGGCTTGATGCGGTGCTCTGCTTCAAGTTGGTCCATAAACTCTTCCGGGGCGAGCTGTGCGTCCAGGATTTCGCCCTGGCGTTTGACGGCGGCGAAGTCGCCGGGGCAGAGCTGGTCCATGCGGGCCAAACGGGCTTTCAGGCTGTCGTCCAAGCGGCTGGCATCGCCACCCAGGGCTTCCACCACGAACATGGTTTCGCGCTGCGTGCGCAGTAGCGGCTTGAACTGGATCTTGAAGGTGAAGCGGCGCAGCGCGGCCTGGTCTATGCGGTCCAGCAAATTGGTGCTCGTAGGTGCGCTGGGCGCCGCGACGGTCTTGCAAGAAGCTGTCGGCCTCGTCCAGCAGCAGTACGGCTTTTTCGGCCTCGGCCTCCTTGAACATGGCGGCCATCTTTTGCTCGGTTTCACCCACAAATTTGCTCATCAGATCGCTGGCCTGCTTGACCAGCAAAGGCTTGTCCAGCACCTTGGCGATGTGCTCTGCCAGTGCAGTCTTGCCGGTGCCGGGGGCGCCATAGAAACACAGCGTGCCGTGGCTGCGGGCCTTCAGTGCTTGCACGATGCGCGGCAGCTCAAAGCGGCTTTCCACGTTGAGCATGTCCAGGCTGTACTGGGTGACGGTGGGTCGCTGGGCAGCGTCGGCCGCACGGTTGCCCAGCGCCTGGTCGGCATTCTTCAGTTGGCGCTCGATCAGGCTTTCAAAGGCCGTGTCGGTCTGCGGTGTCACCAGGCCAGCGAAGCGCACGGCGGTGCGGATTTGCGCCGGCGTGAGGCCTTTGCGTTCGGTGAGCTTGGCCACGAATGCATCGGACACCTGCACGCCTTCTAAGGTCTTGCGCACCAGGCCTTCACGCGCGCCGGGCGGCGGCGACTTCAGCTCCAGGTGGTAGGCAAAGCGGCGGCGGAAGGCCGGGTCGATCTGCTCGATGCGGTTGGTGACCCACAGCGTGGGCACGGCGTTGGACTCCAGGATCTGGTTGACCCAGGCCTTGCCGCTAACCGAGCCGGAACTGGGCGCAGCCACCTGCTCGGCCCGCGCCATAAGCTGGGCGGCCTCGGAGCTGATGGGCGGGAACACGTCTTCCACCTCGTCGAACAGCAACGCCGCCTGCACGCTGCCTTTCAGGAACACCTGGGCGATCTGCAGCGAGCGGTAGCGGTCGCGGCCGCTGAGCGAGTTGCCGTCGCGGTCCGCGTATTCCACTTCGAACAGGTCGAGCCCGGCGGCCTGGGCGACGACGCGGGCAAGTTCGGTCTTGCCGGTGCCGGGCGGGCCGTAAAGCAGTACGTTGACGCCCGGTTCCTTGCGGGCCACGGCGTTGCGCAGCAGGGATACCAGCACCTGGGTGTCGTCCAGCACATAGGTGAAGTCGGTCAATGCCAGCGCGCTCTTGGTGGCCGGGCGGGTGAAGACGGCCATCAGCTCGCTCTGGTCGCGGTACTCGCGCATCAGCACCGGGGGGAGCTTTTCGCTGACCTTCATCAGGTCGGCCAGGTCGGTGATGTTGTGCTCGGAGATCAGGTTTTCTACCAGGCCGATGCGCTCCAGCCGCGAGCCGGCGCGCAGGGCCTCGCCCACCTCGGCCGGGCTGACGCCGGCGACCTCGGCAATCGCCGCATAAGCTTCGGGCGCATTGTTCACCTTGACCTCGACCAGGATGGTGCGCAGGTCGCGCTGGTAGCGGGCCAGTGTGCCGTAGAGCAACAAGGCGCGTTCGGCCTTGTTCAGTTGCAGCAGACCGGACAAGGCGTCGATATTTTTTTCGACCAGGGTGGACTGGGACTTTAGCGCGTGGGTCAACCATTCGCCGGTGACGGCCAGGGCCGACAGCAGGTCCTTTGGCTGGTCCTTGGCGTATTCGTCCAGATAAAAGAACAGCGTGCCTTCTTCATACGGGCCACGCCAGATGCCGTGGCGCTCCAGGAACTCGGCGGTGCCCAGGTCATCATGGCCGCGCCAAAACTCGTTGTCCTTGCAGCGGCGCAGCAGGAACTCGCGCAAGCGCAGCAGCACCGGTTTCGGCCACACCAAGTGCCGGCCGGCCATGGCCAGCAGGCTGTTCAGGTCGCGGCGGACATTGAATTTGGGGCCTTGGCGCGCCACCAGGGTCAGCACAAAGTGCGAGCACATCAAATCCAGCACCGGCGCAGCCTTCAGCCCCGGTGATGGAATCAGCGGTGCGTTGGCAGAATCTGAAATCAAGCGCTTCGCCATGGAAATGCTCCCAGCCACAAAGTGGTTTGTTGCCGCACCATAACGCAGGCCGTCAAGCATGGGAAGACATGGCCCGTGAAATATGCCCGGTAGAACCCACCTAGGGACAAGTCCTTAAAGTTGGTACGATGTCTAGCTTGCAGGTTTTGGCCTGCCAAGCTGCCCGGCAGGGCAGGTTTTTGACACCACCCCAAGGAATATCTATGTCCAGCCCTGATACCAGCGAACACGGCGCCAGCGCCCACGCTCCCGCCGATGCCGTGGAAGCCATCGTGCCCATGATCCCCATGGTTTTGCCCATCGTCGGCGGTGTGCTGATCTTCCTGCTGGCCTTTATCGCCGTATACATGGCCTGACGCCAGCGTGGCGGCAGCCCGGCCGGACTTGCCGCCGCTGATAGAAAAGCGCCGCGTCTGAACCACAGGCCGGTGCAGCGTTTTATGCAATGTAGAACGCCGTTTTTGCCCTAGTCACTCCCCTTATTTAGCCTTTTTTGCTACGTTTCTTGTAGCTACTGGTGCAGCATTTGTCTGCTCTACGGGGTGGAAATGTGCGCCATTTTTACCCTCAAAAATGCATCACATAACCTCATGCAACGTTTGCATACATTTTGTGTGTAATCGCACCGTAACTTTGTTCTGTCTCTTTAGAATCGAGTTCCCAGCCGACCCGCGCTGACAACGCCGACCACCGACTGAGTAGCAAAGCCGTTTTCTGAAAAGGCCGCTCCCGCATCGAGCCTCTTTTTGAAAAGACGATTTTCAACTTAGGAGTACCTCGATGAACGCACGCACCATGGGCTTGGGACTGGACCTGAACGCCCCCGATTACGTCAAAAACACCCAGCTCCTCGCCTGGGTTGCCGACATGGCTGCTCTGACCCAGCCTAAGGCTGTGTACTGGTGCGACGGCAGCGAAGAGGAATACGCCCGCCTGTGCCAGCAACTGGTGGACGCCGGCACCTTCAAGAAGCTCAACCCCGCCAAGCGCCCCAACTCCTTCCTGGCCTGCAGCGACCCCAGCGACGTGGCCCGCGTGGAAGACCGCACCTACATCTGCTCTGAAAAGAAAGAAAACGCCGGCCCTACCAATAACTGGATGGAACCCGCCGAAATGCGCGCCACCCTGGGCCCGCTGTTTGCCGGCTGCATGCAGGGCCGCACCATGTACGTGGTGCCATTCAGCATGGGCCCGCTGGGCTCGCCCATCGCCCACATCGGCGTGGAACTGTCCGACAGCCCCTACGTGGCCGTCAACATGAAAACCATGACCCGCATGGGCAAGGCTGTGGTGGAACTGCTGGGCACCGAGGGCAGCTTCGTCCCCTGCATGCACACCGTAGGCGCACCGCTGACAGAAGGCCAGGCCGATGTGAAATGGCCCTGCAACAAAACCAAGTACATCGTGCACTTCCCGGAAACCCGCGAAATCTGGTCCTACGGCTCGGGTTACGGCGGCAACGCGCTGCTAGGCAAAAAATGCTTCGCGCTGCGTATCGCGTCGAACATGGGCCGCGACCAGGGTTGGCTGGCCGAGCACATGCTGATCCTGGGTGTCACCAACCCACAAGGTAAAAAGTACCACGTAGCAGCAGCCTTCCCCAGCGCCTGCGGCAAGACCAATTTCTCGATGCTGGTGCCGCCAGCCGGTTTCGATGGCTGGAAGGTCACCACCATCGGCGACGACATCGCCTGGATCAAGCCCGGTGCGGATGGCCGCCTGTACGCCATCAACCCCGAAGCCGGTTACTTTGGCGTGGCCCCTGGCACCAACTACCACACCAACCCGAACTGCATGGCCAGCCTGGACAAGGACGTGATCTTCACCAACGTAGCGCTGACCGATGACGGCGACGTGTGGTGGGAAGGCATGGAGAAGGACAGCGGGAGCCTGCCCGAGCATCTGATCGATTGGCAAGGCAAGGACTGGACACCCGCCATCGCCCGTGAAACCGGCGCCAAGGCCGCACACCCCAATTCGCGCTTCACCGTGCCTGCCACGAACAACCCCGCGCTGGACCCGGCCTGGGACGACGCCGCAGGCGTAGCGATCGACGCCTTCATCTTTGGCGGCCGCCGCTCCACCACCGTGCCCCTGGTCACCGAAGCTAGATCCTGGACCGAAGGCGTTTACATGGCTGCGACCATGGGTTCTGAAACCACCGCCGCCGCCGTGGGCCAGATGGGCGTGGTGCGCCGCGACCCGTTCGCCATGCTGCCGTTCACCGGCTACAACATGAGCGACTACTTCCAGCACTGGCTGAATGTGGGCGACAAGCTGGCTGCATCGGGCGCCAAGCAGCCGCCCATTTACTGCACCAACTGGTTCCGCAAGGGCGAAGATGGCAAGTTTGTCTGGCCAGGCTACGGCGAAAACATGCGCGTACTGAAGTGGATGATTGACCGCATCGAAGGGCAGGCTGCGGGCCAGGAAAACATCTTCGGCGTCAGCCCGACCTATGGCGAACTGAACTGGACCGGGCTGGATTTCACGCCTGCACAGTTCGACACCGTCACCAGCATCGACAAAGCCGCCTGGCAGCAGGAACTGGTGCTGCACACCGAGCTGTTCACCCAATTGGCCTACCACTTGCCTCAAGCCCTGGTGGACACCAAAAAGGCGCTGGAACAGCGCCTGACGGCTTGAGGTAACGCTGAATGCAAAAAGCCCCGCACAAGATGGGCGGGGCTTTGGGGCCTCATGTTCGGCGCACTACGCGGCCGGCAGTGCCTGATCGACAGGCGTTGACGGCAGCGCGGTTTGCGCAATTACAGGTATGCGGACAGGCGGTATTGCGCAGCAGCGTAAGCTTGCGCGTCCAGGCGGTCAAAAGCAGCCAGTGCAGCACGGCCCAGACGGCCTGATACGGGAGCCTTGTCTGCCACCACGGTAGCGTCGGCTTCTGCGTGGCGGCCCATGGCGACTTGCAGGTCGGCCATGATGCGGGGGTCGCTCAAAGCGGTAGCCCACAGACGTTGGTCAGCGCGGGCACGGGCTTGGCGCAGCGACCATGCATCCAGAGCCAGCACGATGCGTGCGGCAGCGCGGCGGGCTGTGCCTGCAAACAGTGCCAGAGCAACAAAGCCTACGGCCCACACAGCGCCCCAGGCGGCCAGCAGATGGCCTTCGCCCCAGTTGTCTACCAACTGGTCGGCAGCAACCACCAGTGCGGACACAATCGCGGCCAACAAAATGGTGGACAGGCCCTTGGCGGAGTCAAAACGTTCGGACAGGTTTCCGGTTGCCGACTCAGCACGGGTTGCGCTGTTGAGTGCGGTAGGGAAGCTGGTTTGGGCAATGCTGGTCATGGTAATTTCCTTTGGATCTAGCGTCCTCTGGACGGGATCGCCGTAGACGCAAGCGAATATTAGGGTTTATACCCATACGACCCTACTTTATCTTTGTGATGATCTCCATTCACCACAGTGATGAATAGCTTGCGACTTGCCACCCTGCAAGCTAGCCAGACCGATCTGTAAAGGGCTTTCATACGTATGTAAACATTGCTGTGGAATATGCCTCTAACGCATGTGCTCTTTGCGCTAGCAGCTCTCATAACCATAGCAAACTCAGTTTATAAATATGGTATGCAAAAACGGTTTTTTTGGCACCTGCATCAGTCTTCGTACCAGCGCATGGCCATGACGATGCACCGTATCTATAAAGCAACACACTGCACTTACCACTGCGCAAACGTTTGCGCCACCCGCCATGAGCCTGCCTAACTTTCGCACTTTCGATCTCAACCTGCTGCGGGTGTTTGATGAAATCATGGCCGAGCGCAGCCTCACCCGGGCGGCGCAAAACCTGGCGCTGACCCAGCCTGCCGTCAGCAACGCCCTGCGGCGCCTGCGTGAAACCCTGGATGACGAGCTGGTGCGCCGGCGCGGCCAAAGCCTGGAGGCCACGCCGCGCGCCCTGGCGCTGTGGCCGGTGGTACGCGAGGCCTTGCGGCAGCTACAAGCTTCACTGGTGCCCAGCGATTTCGTGCCAGCGCTGGCCGACAGCACCTTTGTGCTGGCCATGGCCGACGCCACGGCGGCGGAGCTGATACCCGGGCTGGTGGACATTCTGGAAACCGAGGCGCCCGGCATCTCGCTGCGCGTCGTGCCGCTGACCACGCGCGACCCGCGCAAGCTGTTGGAGGACGAGTTGGCCGACCTGGCCGTGGGCTATTTCCCGGCGGTAATGAGCGACCTGACAGCCCGCGCCCAGGTGGGCAAGGCCACGCCGTATGCGCACCAGCGCCTCTACGACGGTCAATATGTATGCGCGATGCGCAAAGGCCATCCGCTGGCCCCCGCCGGCCTGACGCTGGACGCGTTTTGTGCAGCCCGCCACTTGCTGGTGAGCTTTTCCGGCCGGGCCTTTGGCTTTATAGACGAGGCTTTGACTCGCCTGAAACGCGAGCGCCGCGTGGTGCTAACGGTGAACCAGTTTTTCACCGCAGGCCGGGTGGTGGTCAATTCTGACTTGCTGACGGTGCTGCCACGGCACTTCGTCAGCGTCACCGGCATGGCCGATGCGCTGCAGCTGCAAGAGCTGCCGTTCACGGTGCCTGCGGTGCACGTCGATGCGCTATGGCACCGGCGTATGGAGCATGACGCAGCCCACACCTGGCTGCGCCTGGCCTTGGCTCGCTCTGCCAAAAAGGCGTTTACGAGCTAAAGCTATCAGCGCATCACACTGAGAAAGGCCAGTGCCGCGCCACGCAGTTCGGCCGACTGGTAGGGGTTGGTGCCAGAGCGGGCACCCGCGCTTTCCATCAAATCCTGGGCCACATTGGGCGTGTCTTTGCGGCGACGGATGGCAGGCACAGCTGCGCTGACGCTACGGAACAAGATCTTTTGGAGGAGCAGACTCAACATACAAATACCACCGGACAAACGGTGAAAAACAACGATGAGTGAAGAATAAGGGTTTTCCCTAGATATTCAAGCCCAAAGCTATGCACTTGCTGCATAACCTGCTGCAGACCCGCTGTGGCGGGCATTCTCTGTGCAGTAATCAACAGGCAAGATCCCGCGTAGACTGGCGCCGCCATGAAGATCCAACTGCTGTCCGACCTGCACCTAGAAACCCACCCAGACTTCACACCCACGCCCGCGCCCGGCGCCGATGTGTTGGTGCTGGCCGGCGATATCGGCTCCTACCAGGCGGGTTCGCGCCTGGACGATAGCGACTTCGGCCTGGCCCGCTTCTCCCCCCTGCCCCAGCACGCCGGCTGGCCCACGCCGGTGTTGTTCGTTCCAGGCAACCATGAATACGACGGGCTGGACTTCGACACCGCCCACCAGCGCCTGCGCGCCACCTGCGAACGCTTGGGGCTGGTCTGGCTGGAGCGCAAAACCGTGGAACTGCAGGGCGTACGCTTCATAGGCACCACGCTGTGGAGCGACTTTGACGCACTCGGGCCAGACGACACAGCCACCGAAGCCACGCTGGCCCAACAACTCAAGGCGCGCGACAAGGCCTTCCGCGCGGCCAACTACTATCTGACGAAGAACTCGGCCACCCGCGACGGCCAACCCATGCTGGCCGATGCCATCCGTGCGCAGGCCCTGGACTGCCAGGCCTGGCTGCGCCAGGCCCTGGCCACACCCTTTGCCGGCCCCACGGTCGTAGTCACCCACTTTGCGCCCAGCCTGCACAGCGCCGACCCGCGCTACGGGCGCACGCCGGGCACGGCCGGCTTCTGCAATGCGCTGGACGATCTGCTGCCGCACGCGCAGCTATGGTTACACGGCCATCTACACGCCCCCAGCGACTACGTGCACAGAGGATGCCGGGTCGTAGCCAACCCCAGGGGCTACACCCGCAAGAACGAGCAGCTGCACTTCCAGGATGCGCGCTGCATTCCGCTGTGAACCATGTTTACTATGATTTTAATAGCTGCCAGCGCAGATAAAACCTGCGCTAGCGAGCAATCAGACCATCAAAGCAGGTGGACAGCACCCATTCAATGATCTGCTCGTTGCTGTGCTGGCCGCCGGCCTGCAAAAAGCCCAGCACCGGATCGCAGGCGCGCGCATACAGCGTGTACAGCACGGCCACGGCCGGCAACTGCGGATTGATCTGGCCAGCGGTTTGCGCGGCCTGTATCCAGCCGCCGAGCTGGTCGCTGACCTGCACCAACACATCCAGGTAGGCGTTATTGCCCATCAGGTTGGCGCGCAGGCTGGAGTTCTGGCTGGGTAGCGAAGGCATCTCACCGGCCAGCTGCACCTGCATGGCCCAGCGCACCAGGGCTTGCAGCTTCAACAGAGGGGCATCGGTGGCAGGCAGGGTTTGCAAAAAGTCCCGCGTGCGCTGCAGCACGCGCACCATGGCGGCAGCGGCCAGGTCTTCCTTGCTGGGAAAGTGCTTGTACAGGCTGGCCTTGGCGATGCCCACGCCCAGCGCCACCTCGTCCACCGTCATGGCGTCAAAGCCCTTTTCAGCCAGCAGCCGGTTAACGGTTTGCACGATGGCCTCTTCACGGGCTTGCAGCATCTGCTGCTTGAAGGAAATTTTGGGTTGGAGGGAGGAGCGCATGCCGCATTTTAAGTGCAGACGCACAAAACAAGAACTATGGGTCTATTGTTAGACCCGCAAGTCACTAAACACAGCATGCGTACAACACACTGGCGATCGGCTGGATCTGCTGACAACGGAGTTTCAAAAATCCAGCCATATTATCTTTAATTTATTTAATAAACGATTGCATCAGCGCATTTATGTTTCAGTACATATACCATTTGTACCCATTGCACACCTGATTGTGAATCCAATGTACCTGGCAGGTTTTATAGCGCTTTATCTGTGATTTACGTCTGGGGCTGGCTGACAGAATTTAATTGCCCGTCCATCAACCCAGAGGATCACCATGCAAATCAGCAATGCAACCACCATTCCCGCCAGCACTGCCAAAACATCTACGGCAGCCTCCAAAAGCTCCAGTACCCATGAAAATAGTGCGAAGGCTTTTAGCGCAGCTACTGCCGATGCCATGGGTCTGGCTAATTCGGCGGGCACAGCGGCTAAAAGTCTGGGCAATAGTGCAATTAACACCGTGAAATCGGCGGTAGAAAATACCGCCTCCACGGTTTCAGAAGGCACTAAAGAATTAAAGAGTGCCTATAACAGCGTAACCAGCGGCATCAGCAATGCTGCCAGCAGCGCAGTGCAGGCCGTGGAAAACACCGCCAAATCTGCCGTCGACAGCACAGTGACCCTGGCCCATGAAAGCGCGGATGGTTTAAAAACTGCCTATAACGCTACTGCCAAAGGTATTGGCGCAGTAGCCAATGCCGCAGCCGGATATACGCAGGCGGGTATATCGGGTGCCACGCAAATCGTGAGCGCACTGGTTTAACCAGTAGCCCGGCATACAGGTCCAGGAGAATATTCTGTTTAAGTCCTATTGCCTGCGCGGAGCTGCGGTAGCGGCGTGTTTGCTGCAAACCGCCTGCTCCATATTCACGCCCGTGCCGCTGTTTGAGCTGGTGAAGGCCTCAGGCACGGCTGCCAGCACACTGATTACGGTCGGACCCAGCAAGGCAAAGGACACGGTCTACCACATACACCCCATTTTCGGCAAAGTCTGTATTGAATTCAATCCGCAATCACAGGCGGTTGAAATACTGCCAGCAGTGCAATCCGAATTGCGCTTGCACCAAATAGAAAGTCGGATTTATGAAGCCGGCACCGCCCCCAGTACCTGCGAAATTTGGCTAAATTATGTAGCGTATGTGGAGTGGGATATTCCACCATTCACCAATGATTACAAGACCTATTTGACCAGCACCACACTGACATTGCGTACATCCACTGGAAAAGTGCTGTCCAAGAGCAGTTATGCGCTAGACCCGGTATATGGCATGGGTAAATGGTCATCCACCCGCAGCAAGGTTGCACCGGTTATTACCGCATTACTCACCGGATTTGAAAATTAAACACCTGGGGATTTATATGGCACAGACTATCTATCGCTTACACGCATATTTCATAGCGATATTTGTATTGGGCGCGCTAGGAGCTTGCGCCGGCTCGGACAGTATTGTCCCGCCGCCGGTGCGTGTGGCGGCCTTGCAGCAGCCCATGGATATTGAGCCGGTAGCCACCGGTGCGATATTCCGCTCGAATATGACGGTAACCTCGCTATTTTCAGACCGTAGAAAACCAACCAAAATCGGCGATGCTCTGAAAATCGATATTTCTGAAACCCTGAGCGCCACCAGCGAACAAACCAGCAATACCAGCAAGGAAACCAAGCTGGTACAAAAGGGGCCGGGTTCTGAATCCAGCTCTCTGGGCGGCATCCTCAAGGGCATCATGAACGTGGATGCAACCGCCTCGGGCTCCGACACGCTCAAGGGCACGGGCACCGCCGGCAACAACAGCAAGTTCAGCGGCAGGTTGGCGGCTGCTGTCATCAACGTCATGCCCAACGGCTACCTGCTAGTGGCCGGCGAAAAAAGCATTGTGTTGAACAACGGCATCAGCACGTTGCGCTTCTCGGGCGTGGTGAACCCGTATGACATCACCGCCGGCAACGTGGTCGCCTCGGGCGATGTGGTGGATGCCAAGCTGGAACTGGTCGGCAAGGGCGATGTACAAGACGCCACGTCTCGCAACTGGATGCAGCGCATTCTGGCCAAGAGCCTGAGTTTCTGGTAGCCAGTCCCCTGGGCTGCGCGCACGCTACTGCGGACAGTTCTACCTCAGCCCAATCCTTACTGCAGCGCAGCCGCCGCCGCGTCAGTCAGCGCGGCGCTCAAGGTGTCCAGCACTTCGGACTGCAGATTCCAGCAGTGCCAGTAGAGCTGGATCTGCAAAGCCTCTTTAGGAACCAGGTTCACCAATTCCCCCTGGGCTAACAACTCGCTGGCCAGCAACTCGGGCACCACGCTGATACCCCAGCCGGCGCGCACAGCACGCACCTGGCCTTCAGAGCTGGGCACAAAAACCTGGCGTAGCGACACCCGCTTCAAACCGAATAGCTGGCTGACGAACTCGCGCTGCATATCGTCCTTGCGGTTAAAGGCGACAAACGGCACGTTGCGAAAGTTGTGCGCCGTCAGCCCATGCGGCAAATGCCGGCGGGCGTACTCGGCCTGTGCAACGGCCACGTAGCGCATGGCGCCCAGGTGCACCACCTTGCAGCCGCGCAGGGCCTGCTTCAAGGTCGTCACGCAGCCCAGCACCTGGCCTTCACGCAGCCATTCCTGGGTGAAGTCCTGGTCGTCGGTGATGATCTCCAGCGGCAAGCCCTGGGCCACCACGCCCTGCAGGGCACCCATGGCCCAGGTGGCGATGCTGTCGGCGTTAATGGCAATAGACACCCGCTCCTCGTCGCGCGCGCCACCGTTGATGCTGGGCGCCAGCTCTTGCATATCGCGCTCCAGATCGGCGCGCAGCAGGCGCAGCTGCTTGGTGTGTTTGATGAGCAAATGGCCGGCGGCCGTGGGCTTCAGCGGGCGGCTACGCACTACCAGCACGGTGCCGGCCTGGGCCTCCAGCGAGCGCAGGCGCTGCGATACCGCCGACTGCGTGATGTTCAGCCGCTGCGCAGCACGCTCGAAGCCCCCCTCTTCCACTATCGCGGCAAGGCATTCAAGGGCGTCGGGGTCAAAACTGCTCATGGAAAGCGAATGTACCTCAGCCTGTATGGACCCGACCGCTAAATCCGTTGCCGTAGCGGGCCAGGCTCAGGCCTTCCATGCTGATGTCGGGCTTGCGCTGCGACAGCAGGTCAGCCATCACGCGGCCGGTGCCGGCGGCCATGGTCCAGCCCAAGGTGCCGTGGCCGGTGGACAGGTGCAGATTCGGGTACGGGGTTTCACCCAGCACCGGCGTGCCGTCGGGCGTCATGGGGCGCAGGCCGGTCCAGAACTCGGCCTTGGACACATCGCCGCCCTGGGGGAACAGGTCAGTGACCACGTGGTTCAGGGTATTGCGGCGCTCTTCATGCAACTGCAGGCTGTAGCCAGCCAGCTCGGCCGTGCCGCCCACGCGGATACGGTCGCCCAGGCGGGTCACGGCGACCTTGTGGGTTTCGTCCATCACGGTGGATTCGGGCGCGCAGGCCGCGTCGGTGATCGGCACGGTGATGGAATAGCCCTTCACCGGGTACACCGGCAGGTTGAAGCCCAGCGGCTTGAGCAAGATGGGCGAATAGCTGCCCAGCGCTACCAGATAGCTGTCGGCCTGCAGCAGGCCAGCACTGGTGTGGACGCCAGTAATCTTGTTGCCATCTGCAGCGATGCGTTCGATCTGCACGCCGTAGCGGAACTGCACGCCCAAGGCTTCGGCCATCTTGGCCAGGCGGTTGGTGAACTTGAAGCAGTCGCCAGTTTCATCACCGGGCAGGCGCAGCGCGCCGACAAACTTTTCCTTCACCAAAGCCAATGCGGGTTCGTACTGCAGATAGGCCTCGCGGTCCAGCAGCTGGTAGGGCACGCCATATTGTTTCAGGATGGCGATATCGCCAGCGGTGCCGTCCAACTGCTTTTGGGTGCGAAACAGCT
Organism: Burkholderiales bacterium; assembly: GCA_026400275.1. Taxonomy (GTDB): domain Bacteria; phylum Pseudomonadota; class Gammaproteobacteria; order Burkholderiales; family Burkholderiaceae_C; genus Rhodoferax_B. The sequence goes on along the minus strand of JAPLPK010000022.1, from coordinate 19,282 downwards.
GCAGCGTGCCCTGGCTGCGCTCGTCGTAGGCAATGCCGGTGTCGGCGCGCAGCTGCTTCAGGCAGTCGCGGCTGTACTCGGCCAGACGCACCATGCGGCCCTTGTTGACCTGGTAGCGCGCCTCGGTGCAGTTGCGCAGCATTTGGGCACCCCAGCGCCACATGCTCGGGTCCAGCAGCGGGCGTATCACCAGCGGGCTGTGGTGCATCATCAACCACTGGATCGCCTTGAGCGGCACACCCGGCCCGGCCCAGGGCGCCGAATAGCCGGGCGACACCTCGCCCGCATTGCCGTAGCTGGTCTCCAGCGCGGGGCCGGGCTGGCGGTCCACCACCGTGACCTGGTGTCCGGCCTTGGCCAGGTAGTACGCAGTTGTGGTGCCTATCACCCCGCTACCCAAGATCAGAACTTTCATGTGGCGCTCGCTTTGTGAGAAATTGAAACTTGCCGAAATATAAGTTGACCTAATCCAGAACACCATGGTTTATTAGAAACTCTAATTCTGAATTAGGGTCTGTTGTGAGATGCTTGCAGTCCCAGAGACAACGGCCCCGTGCCGCAAGAAACACACCATGCCCAACACCCACCTGCTCATCAACGGCCAGTCCGTCCCCGCCAGCACCGGCGCCACTTTCGAACGCCACAACCCCCTGGATGGCAGCGTTGCCACCCGCGCGCCCGCCGCCACGGTGCAGGACGCGGTGGCAGCGGTAGAAGCCGCAGCCGCGGCCTTCCCCGCCTGGTCGGCCACCGGCCCGGGCCAGCGTCGCGCGCTGCTGACCAAGGCTGCTGCCGCGCTCGAAGCCAAAGCCCCGGCCTTCATCGCCGCCATGGCCGCCGAAACCGGCGCCTCGGCGATGTGGGCCGGTTTCAACGTGCACCTGGCGGCTGGCACCCTGCTGGAAGCCGCGTCGCTGACCACGCAGATCAGCGGCGAAGTCATTCCGTCCGACGTGCCGGGCAGCCTGTCCATGGGCGTGCGCCAGGCCGCCGGCGTGGTGCTGGGCATGGCCCCGTGGAACGCGCCGGTGATCTTGGGCGTGCGCGCCGTCGCCGTGCCGCTGGCCTGCGGCAACACCGTGGTGCTGAAGGGCTCGGAACTCTGCCCCGCTACCCACGGCCTGATCATCGAGGCGCTGCAAGAGGCCGGCTTGCCGCCCGGCGTGGTGAACTTCATCACCAATGCGCCGGCCGACGCGGCAGCGGTGGTCGAAGCCATGGTCGCCCACCCCGCCGTGCGCCGCGTCAACTTCACCGGCTCCACGCATGTGGGCAAGATCATTGCCGGCGTCTGCGCCAAGTACCTGAAACCCGTGGTGCTGGAGCTGGGCGGCAAGGCGCCGCTGCTGGTGCTGGACGATGCCGATCTGGACGCAGCCGTCAACGCAGCGGCCTTCGGCGCATTCGCCAATTCGGGCCAGATCTGTATATCCACCGAGCGCATCATCGTGGACGAAAAGATTGCCGACGCCTTCGTAGCACAGCTAGCCGCCAAGGCCGCCAGCTTGCCGCTGGGCGACCCGCGCAAAGGTCCTGTGGTGTTGGGTTCGGTGGTCGACATGAGCACGGTGCAGCGCTGCAACGCACTGATCGACGACGCGCTGGCCAAAGGCGCGAAGCTTCTCTGCGGCGGCAAGGCCGACAGCACCTTGATGCCCGCCACGCTGCTAGACCACGTGACGCCGGCGATGAAAATCTACAGCGAAGAATCCTTCGGCCCGGTGAAAGCCATCGTCCGCGTCAGCGGCGTGGATGCCGCCGTGGCCTGCGCGAATGACAACGCCTATGGCCTGTCCAGCGCCGTGTTTGGCCGCGACATTGCGCGTGCGCTGCAGGTCGCCGGGCGCATCCAGTCCGGCATCTGCCACGTCAACGGCCCCACGGTACACGACGAACCGCAGATGCCGTTCGGCGGCGTCAAGGGCAGCGGCATCGGCAGCTTTGGCGGCGCCGCCGGCATCGCGGCGTTCACCGACCTGCGCTGGGTCACGGTGCAAACCACGCCACGGCACTATCCTTTTTGAGTCAATTTTCTAAGCATAAAAATGGCTGCTAACGCAGGTAATTCCTGCGGTAGCAGCTGCTTTTTTCATAGCAAATTTTCCATAATTAGGCCGCTAGCAACATGGCGAAGTAGCCAAACACCGTCAACAAGATGCCAGACACCGCGTAGGCCACCGGGAAGCCTATCCACGGCACGCTGCTACCAATCTCCTTGGCGGCCTCGCGGGCCGGGCCGGAATGGCTGCGCGCACCGGCCACGCCCCCCATCAGCACGGCGGGGTTGATCTTGAAGACATGGAAACCAATCGCCCAGACGATGAACGGCGGAATGGTGCAGGCCACAAAGCCCAGCGCAAAGATCTTCAGCGCAACCACGCCATTGAGCTGTGACAACAAGTTGGCGCCAGCGTTCACGCCCACGATGGCCACAAAGAAGATCAGGCCCATGTCTTCCAGGATGTTGCGCGCGGCGTTCGGCGTGTTGCCAAAAAAGCGCACGCGCGACACCAGCGACGACACGACAATGCCCGACACCAGCAGGCCACCCGCATTGCCCAGGCCCACCGATGCACCGAAGGCGGGCACCTGTATCTGGCCGATCAGCAAACCCAGAATCATGCCCAGCGACAGGGTCAGCAGATCGGTCGCGGTGCTGGGCCGCGCCACTTTGCCGATCAAGGCCGCCGCCTGGTCTATCGCGCTGCGCAAGCCCACCAGGTGCAGCACATCCATGCGCTGCAAACGCGTCTCCAGCCCCATGGGCAGGGGCGCGCCGCCGCGCTCCAGGCCCACCAGCTGCACCTGACCGGCAATGGGCGAACGGCTGAACTCCTTCAGCGCCTTGCCAACCGCACCACGGTGCGTGACCAGAATCTCGGCCTGGTCCAGCGGGATGTTGAGCGCCCGCGCATCGGGCACCTCGGGGCCGATCAGGCCCATGTGATCGGTCAACGCGCCCAGGCTGCCGCCCAATGCGATCACGTCGCCCAGCTGTAGAACCAGCGCCGGGTCGGCTCCCAGCAGCTCTTTGCCGCGTTCCACGTTTTCTATCTGGTACTGGGCGTAGCGCGTGCGGAACTGCGCGATGCTCTGGCCGCTCAGCGCGGGGTTGACCAGGCGGTAGGCACGCAGATCGAACGGGCGGTAGCCGCTGAGGCCAGCGTCGTCCACATTCGGCACACCATGCTCCACCTCGTAGGTCTTGGCGGCGCTGCGCGCGTCCACACCCCACCAGCGCGGCAGGTATTTGCAGATCAGGATGATGCCCACCGTGCCCCAGATGTAGGTGATGCCGTAGGACAGGGCAATCATCGCCGTCGCGGCCTCGGCCGTAGTACCCCGCGGCAGCGGCACCACGCCGGAGGTGATGGCCTGTTCGGCCGCGCCTATGGCCGCCGACATGGTTTGCGAGCCCGCTAGAATGCCGCCCGCCGCGCCCACAGGCAAAGACAGCCAGCGCGTGCCCAGCACCACGATGCCCAGGCCCAGGAAGGACGATAGAACCGCCAGCACGGTGAACTTCAGCCCGTCCCCCTTCAGGCTGTTGATAAACGACGGCCCCACACGCAAGCCCACGCCGTACATGAACAGGTAATAAAACAGGCTCTTGGTGAAGTTGTCCAGCTCGAAGCGCACACCGTACGCCGCACCCCAGGTCGCCACACCGCAGCCGATGACAATGGCCGCCGCCACCGCGCCCAGGCCATAGCCCTTGATGGTGCCGCGCCCTACCCACACGGACAGCCCCACCACCAGAAACAGCAGGATGTAGGGGTTCTTCTGCAGAAAGGTCAGAAATGCGACCATCACGCTGCGGCCAACACGCGCGGGTCCGGCTCAGCCAGCGCGCCGTGGCTGAAGCTGGGGCCCGCATCGGAACGCAGCACCGGGTTGTGCTGCAAAAAGTCGATGGCCTTGCGCAAGTCGTCCAGCAGCAGGGCGATCAAATCGCGGCTGACACCATGGCGCACCAACACGCGCTGCACCACCACGGTTTGCCGGTCCGAAGGCAGCGGGTACGAGGCAATCTGCCAGCCGCGCATGCGTACGCGCTCGGACAGGTCGTACAAGGTGAAGCCATGCTCCACCCCGTCCTTCAGCTTGTAGCAGACCGCAGGCAGGCCGTCCTTGCCGTCATACACCAGTTCCAGCGGGCTGAACTTGGCGATCTCCTGCGCCAGCCACTGCGCGGTGTCAGAGCAAGCCTGCTGGATGCGGGTGTAGCCGTCGCGCCCCAGGCGCAGAAAGTTGTAGTACTGGGCGATGATTTCGCCGCCGGGCCGGCTGAAGTTCAGCGCGAAGGTCGGCATATTGCCGCCCAGGTAGTCCACGTTGAAGATCAGCTCCTGAGGCAGGTCGGCCTTGGCGCGCCACACCACCCAGCCCACACCCAGCGGTGCCAGGCCGTATTTGTGGCCCGACGCGTTGATGGACTTGACCCGGTCGACGCAGAAATCCCACTCCAGCTCGCGCTGGATGAAGGGCGCCACAAAGCCACCGCTGGCCGCATCCACATGGATGGGAATGTCCAGCCCCAGGTCACGCTCCAGTGCGTCCAGCTCGGTCGCCAGCGCCGCCACGGGTTCATACACGCCAGTGAAGGTCACGCCCAGCGTCGCCACCACGCCAATGGTGTTCTCGTCGCAGTATGCGCGCAGGTCGGCGGGCTGCAGGCCCAGGGCGTCGCCACGCAGCGGCACTTCGCGCATTTCCACGTCGAAGTAGCGGGCAAACTTCTTCCAGCAGATCTGCACCGGGCCGCACACAAAGTTGGGTTTGTCCGTGGGCAACCCGGCAGCTTCGCGGCGCTTCTTCCAGGCCCACTTCAGGGCCAGACCCCCGAGCATGGCCGCTTCGCTGGAGCCGGTGGTCGAGCAGCCTATGGTGTCCCAGGATTTGGGCGCATGCCAGAGGTCGGCAATGATGTGCACGCAGCGGTTTTCGATCTCGGCTGTCTGGGGATATTCGTCCTTATCGATCATGTTCTTATCAAGCGCGTCGGCCATCAGCTTTTGCACCTCGGGCTCAACCCAGGTGGTGCAGAACGTGGCCAGGTTCTGGCGCGAGTTACCGTCCAGCAGCAGCTCGTCGCGCACCAGGTTGTAGGCCGCCGATGGCGCAGTGGAATGGTCGGGCAGGCGGTACTTGGGCAAGCGCCGCTCCGAAGCTCCGCTGGAATACACATCCTCGATGGAAAGATCGTGGGACTCGGCAGTCTGGTACAGGGCCATGGGGTTTACTCGGTAAGGGAAAGTGAGGCAAAAGGCTGCACGCACGGCGCCATGGCGCCGTGGTGGCAGGGACAAACGAGGGAGGTACGAGGCTTAAGACACGCCCGGCGCGCGAGGCGGGCATGCTGACAGGTTGAAAAACCGATGGGCTGGTGGGGCACCGCCATGCCGGGCGTCGCCAGGCACCGGCTTAATGTGTTCCTCTACACCGGGCAAAGCAAGGCTTGGGCGGGCCTGCGAGCCAATTTGGCGCTTGTCCGACAGCGCGGCGGTGCGCTGTCCTACGTTCAAAGTCTGTCGCCTATAAAGTGCCAATAAATTGCCTATAGCGCAGACAATACCTGCACCAGCAGCTATTACTTTAGGAGCAATCAGTCGTCCTGCCGGCGCTGGCAGCACGACCCCGGCATCGGCCTGAACCAGGTGCGCGCCTGCACGCTCAAGCTGCTGGCCGTCGGCAGCCCCCACCGCTCGCTGCTGTTCCCTGATGTGCCGACGCCGACACCGTGTTCGGCGTCTACGCCCCCGCCTGCCTGCCCGCCGAGATCCTGGCCACGCAAGCGGTGACGGAGCGGATTGCCGGACTCGGCGGCAATGTGGCGCCAATGACACCCACAGCGTTTGGTGCCAAGGCGTATGCGGACAGGGCGCGGTTTGGCAAGCTGACCAAGGAGCGGAGGATTCTGGGAGATTGAGACAGGGATGGCGGTAGAAAGTGGTGGCATGTCGCGGCGCGGCGCGGACCCCGATCAGCGCCGCATTCGGAGCCCGGTGGCACAATCGTCCACCCGGTGTGAAACCGGTTTTTTGGACCCAAACCCGCCATGCCCCCATCCTCTCCCACCGCGCGCCGCGCCGGAACTGCAGCGCTGACCATCCAGGACGTGGCCAACCACGCCGGTGTCTCCAAGGCCACGGTCTCGCGCTTTCTGAACCGGGGTGGCGAACAGCTATCGGCCGACATCGAGGCCCGCGTCTCAGCAGCGGTGCGCGAGCTCGGCTACAGTCCGAGCCCGATGGCGCAGGCGCTTAAGCGCGGCAAGTCCCGGCTGATCGGCCTGGTGGTGGCGGATGTGTCCAACTCGTTCTCGGTGGCCGTGCTGCGCGGCGCCGAAAAAGCATGCCGCGAGGCGGGCTACATGGTGATGCTGTTTAACCTTGGCAACGACCATGTACTGGAACGCGAGGCCATACGCGCGCTGTCGTCCTACCAGGTCGAGGGCTTCATTCTGCACACCCTGGGCAATGACGCGGCGGCGCTGGCCGACGCGGCGCGCCTGCACAAGCCGGTAGTGCTGATCGACCGGCGCAGCGGCGATGCCCAGCTCGACCTGGTCGGGCTTGACAACGATGCCGCCGTGCGCATGGCGGCTGAACATCTGGTGGAGGCCGACTACCGCCAGCTGCTGTTCGCCACCGAACCGATGAAGGGCGTGGGTTCGCGCGAACAGCGCGCGCGGACTTTCCGCAGTTTCGTGGCCGAGCGCCCGGATATGCTGGCGGGCAGCACGTTCGAGGCCCAGCCGGGCGACGATGCCGCGCTGGACGCGGCCCTACGGGCGCTACGGCGCGATGCCGGTGCCAAGCCCTGTGCAGTGCTGGCCGCGAATGCGGTGATTGCGCTGCGCGTGGTGGCCGCCGTGGCACGGCTCGGCTGGACGCTGGGACGCGACATCGGCCTGCTCGGCTTCGACGACCCCGAATGGGCACCGCTGGTCGGGCCGGGACTGAGCGCGATCTCCCAGCCCACTGACGACATCGGCCGCTTCGCCATCAACTGCCTGCTTGAACGCCTGCGCGGCATTACCCTGCCACCGCGCCAGATTCTGCTGCCCGGCACGCTGAACGTGCGCGGGTCCACCCGGCGCAGCTGAGCCACGCGCCGCCCGGCGCGGCGCGCATTCCCAGTACTTTTGCATCCTGTGGCGAACCGTCTAGGGTTTGCACTGATATGGGCTTGAAACCGGTATCATAAAATTCAGAAACCGGTTTCAGAGACGTGTTTCACAGCCCATCCCGCCGGTGCACAACCCACTTACCGTGATGGAGACATACATGAACAAGCAATCCCGCCTGCAACGCCTGGCCAAGCCGCTGCTAGTTTCACTGCTGTTAGCAGCGACCACCCTGGGCGCGCAAGCGCAGAGCGTCAGCGAGATCGTCAAAAAGGGCCGCGTCACCATCGGTGTCGTGACGGGTGCGCCACCGTTCGGCACTACCGACGCAGAAGGTAAACCCGCTGGCTACGACGTGGATGTAGCGAACCTGCTGGGCAAGTACATGGGTGTGCCGGTGGAGCTGGTGCCACTGACCTCGCCCAGCCGGATTCCGGCGCTGGAGTCGGGCAAGGTCGATTTCCTGGTCGCCACCCTGGCACCGACGCCGGAGCGAGCCAAGGCAGTTATGTTCAGCATGCCCTACAGCGCCTTCGAGCTGACCATCTTCGCGCCCAGCACGGCCAGATACGCCAAGCTGGCCGACCTGGCCAAGCGCAAGGTCGGCGTGACGCGCGGCAGCACGCAGGACAGCGCACTCACCCGGCTGGCGCTTCCCGGCACCAACATCGTCCGCTTCGAGGACGATGCCACCTCGGCGCAGGCGCTGATCAGCAACCAGGTGGAGGCGATTGCCCTGCCCAGTACCACCGGTGTCGAGATCATGAAGGCGCGCGGCGCGGGCAAATTTGACGCCAAGTTTGCCTTCTCGCTGCAGCCCAACGCCATGACCGTGCGCAAGGACGCGTTCGACCTGCACCAGTGGCTGAACACCACTATTTCCTACATCAAGCTCAATGGCGAGCTGGATGCGATTGCGCGCAAGTGGACCGGCAACCCGCTGCCCGTACTGCCCGTGTTCTGAAGCGGCTGACCATCCACCCGACCGCCCCGGCCCGCGCCGGGGCCCTTAGGAAACCGCATGAACTACCAATTTGACTGGAGCCCGGTACTGGGCCAGCTAGACCGCTTTGCCGCAGGCGCGGGCATGACCCTGGCGCTGAGCTTTAGCTCCATCGCGCTCGGCACGCTGGTCGGCACCTGTGGTGCCATCGCCGCCAGCTACGGCGGCCCCTGGGTGCGGCGCGGCGTGGCGGCCTACGTCGAGACCATCCGCAACACGCCCTTTCTGATCCAGCTGTTCATCATCTTCTTCGGCCTGCCGACCATCGGCCTGCAGATCGATGCGGTGACGGCGGCGCTGATTGCCATGAGCGTCAACCTGGGCGCCTATTCCACCGAAATCATCCGCTCCGGCCTGCAGGCCACCCACCGTACCCAGCTGGAAGCCGCAGCGGCCCTGGCCATGACGCGCTGGCAGGCGATACGCCACGTGGTGCTGGTGCCGGCCTTCGAGAAGGTTTACCCGGCGCTGGCCAGCCAGTTCACGCTGATGATGCTGACCTCCAGCGTGGTCTCGACCATCTCGGTCGAAGAACTCACGGCGGTGGCCAGCCAGATCGATTCGCAGACCTTCCGCACCTTCGAGAGCTACATCCTGGTGATGCTGATCTACATCGCGCTGTCCCTGCTGCTGCGGCTGTCGTTCTACCTGCTGGGTAGCCTGGTGTTCCGACGCCGCCGGGCGGTGGCGCGCAGCCAGCGGCTGTCGAAAAAGAGCCAGGGCCTGAAGGCCCGCCCGATAGGAGCCGCCAAATGATTACCGAATTCTCCTGGAACCACCTGAACATCCTGCTGCTGGCCGCACGCTGGACCCTGCTGGTGTCGCTACTGGCCTTTGTTGGTGGGGCGGCGGCCGGTTTCGTGGTGGCCTTGTGCCGCACTTCGCGCAGCGCTTGGCTGCGTAACGCCAGCATGGTCTACATCCAGCTGGTGCAGGGCACGCCGGTGCTGATCGTGCTGTTCCTCAGCTACTACGGCCTGTCGGTGCTGGGCGTCAAGCTGTCACCCATGGTGGCGGCCATGCTGGCCATGTCGGTCTATGCCAGCGCCTACCTGGGCGAGATCTGGCGCGGCTGCATCGAAGCCGTGGCGCACGGCCAATGGGAGGCCAGCGAATCGCTGGCAATGACCCGCTGGCAGCAGCTGCGCCATGTGGTGCTACCGCAGGCGCTGCGGCTGGCGGTGCCGCCCACCGTTGGGTTTTCGGTGCAGATCGTCAAGAACACCTCGATCACCTCGGTCATTGGTGTGGTCGAGCTAACCCGGGCCGGGCAACTCATCAACAACGCGACGTTTCAGCCCTTCATAGTGTTCGTCACCGTTGCCGTCATTTATTTTGCGCTGTGCTTCCCGCTGTCGTCGGCAGCCAAGCGCCTGGAAAGGAAACTCCATGTCTCTCGCTGAACCCATCGTCGAAGCCCACGCGGTGCACAAGTCCTACGGACACATCGAAGTGCTCAAGGGCGTTTCGTTCCAGGTCGAGAAGGGCCAGGTGGTGGCCATCATCGGCCGCAGCGGCTCGGGCAAAAGCACCATGCTGCGCTGCTTGAACGGCTTGGAAACCATCAACTCCGGCCGGGTCCGCGTGGCCGGCCACACGCTAGACCACAGCCGCAAGCAGTTGCTGGAACTGCGCCGCGATGTCGGCATGGTCTTCCAGAGCTACAACCTGTTTCCACACCTGACGGTAGGCGAAAACGTGGCACTGGCGCCGCGCATCGTACGCAAGCTGACGGCCGCGCAGATCGAGGCCATCGTCGACCGCGTGCTGGGCCAGGTCGGCCTGCGGGAGAAAAAGGATGCATACCCCGAGCAGCTGTCCGGCGGCCAGCAGCAGCGGGTAGCGATTGCGCGCTCACTGGCGATGGAGCCCGAGGTGATGCTGTTCGACGAGGTGACCTCGGCGCTCGACCCCGAACTCACCGCCGAAGTGCTGCGGGTGATGGAGCAGCTGGCGGCCTCCGGCATGACCATGGTGCTGGTCACGCACGAGATGGAATTCGCGCGCCGCATGGCGCACCAAACCATCTTCATGCACCAGGGCCGCGTGCACGAAGCCGGCGAATCCAAGGCGCTGTTCGCCGCACCGCAGACCCCGGAGCTGCAGCAGTTTCTGTCTGCAGGAGCCCTGAAATGAGCGCCGTGCAAGTTCTGGTATCGCTGGGCTCCTACGGTGCCGAGCTGGCGCTGCGCGTCGGCCAGGCGGAGCTGGCGCGCATCGCGGCAGCGGCGGGTGCCGATGGCATCGAATACCGTGGCGAGCTGCAGCGCGGCGTGGCCGACGAGCTGGCCGAGCAGGCTGCCGTCGCGCAGGCGCATGGCCTGGCGGTTGTCTGGTCCAGCCCCGAGGGCATCTGGGCCACCGATGGCGCCTTGGATGGAGCAGCGCTGGAGCGTGCCTTCACCACCGCCCAGGCGCTGGGCGCCAGCCGGGTAAAGATGTCGCTGGGTGCCTACACCCCCGACCGGGCGCTCGACGGTCTGCTGCCCTGGTTGCAGCGCGACGGCATGGAGCTGGTGGTGGAGAACGACCAGACCGCTGCCGCCGGCACGCTGCCGCTGTTACAGGACTTTTTCGGCCGCCTGGCGGCGCTGGGCTGCCATGTGCCCATGACCTTCGACATGGGCAACTGGTGCTGGACCGGCGAGGACCCGCTGGCCGCCGCCCGCATCCTGGGTGCGCAAGTCGGCTATATCCATTGCAAGGGTGTGCAGCGCCTGCCGGGCAAATGGGTGGCCGTGCCGCTGGAAGACTCTGCCGCGCCCTGGCGCGGCGTGCTGCGCCATCTGCCCACCAATGTGCCGCGCGCCATCGAGTTCCCGCTGCAGGGCGACGACTTAGTGCAGGTCACGCGCCGGCACCTGGCTCTGCTGCGTTCGGCGGAGCAAACCGCATGAGCGCAGCACGCCCGCACGGAGACGCTCGCACCGCAGCCCGCCAGGGCGAAGGTAGTACAGATAGCCATGATTTCGACGTAGTGACCTTGGGCGAAGCCATGCTGATGCTGGTGGCCGCCGAACCCGGTCCGCTCGACCAGGTGCAGAGCTTCCACAAGCGCACCGCAGGTGCCGAGACCAATGTGGCCATCGGCCTGGCGCGGCTGGGCCTGCAGGTAGGCTGGGCCAGCCGCCTGGGCAACGACTCGATGGCGCGCTACCTGCTGAGTGCCTTGGAGTCCGAGGGCGTGGACTGCGCCCAGGTGGTTTGCGATGCCGGCCAGCGCACCGGCTTCCAGTTCAAGGGCCGGGTGCTCGATGGCAGCGACCCGCCGGTGGAGTACCACCGTCGCGGCTCGGCCGCCAGCACCATGGATGCCGACGCGGTCAATGCCGACTGGCTGCTGCGCGCCCGCCATCTGCACGTGACCGGCGTGTTCCCCGCGCTGTCGGCGGCTACGCTGGATGCCACGCGCAAGGCCATCGCCACCATGCGCGCGGCGGGTCGCACGATCTCCTTCGATCCGAACCTGCGGCCCACGCTGTGGCGCTCGCCCGAAGTGATGTGCGAGACGCTGAACGATCTGGCGCAGCACTGCGACTGGGTGCTGCCAGGGCTGGAAGAAGGCCGCCTGCTGACCGGCCACACGGCGCCGGAAGACATCGCCGCGTTCTACCGTGCGCGGGGCGCCCAGCTGGTGGTGGTCAAGCTCGGACCTGATGGCGCTTATTTCGACAGCCCCGCTGGTTGTGGCCGCATCGCCGCCTACCCGGTAGCCCAGGTGGTCGACACCGTGGGTGCCGGCGATGGCTTCGCCGTGGGCGTGATCAGCGCCTTGCTCGAAGGCAGGGCCTTGCCCGAAGCCGTCCAACGCGGAGCTTGGATCGGCGCCCGTGCCGTACAGGTCCTCGGTGATACCGAAGGCTTGCCCACCCGTCAACAACTGGCCGCACAGGCCCTATGAGAGATTCCATGCGTAAAAACGTACTCGTATTCCGATCCCTGCCCGACGACCTGCTGGCGCGCTTGCAGGAGGCCCACCACGTGACCGTGGCCGACCCTCGCAAGCCGGAGCAGGTGGCGGCTTTTCATGCAGCGCTGCCCGGTGCCCATGGCCTGATCGGCTCCAGCGTCAAGCTCGGTGCCGCCGAACTAGGGGCCGCACCGCAGCTGGAAGTAGTGTCCAGCATTTCGGTCGGCGTGGACAACTACGACCTGGACTACCTGGCGCAGCGCGGTATCACGCTGTGCCATACGCCCGGCGTATTGACCGAGACCACGGCCGACACCGTGTTCTCGCTGATCATGGCGAGCAGCCGCCGTCTGGTCGAACTCGCCAACCATGTGCGCGAAGGCCGCTGGACGAAGAACATCGACGTAGACCTCTTCGGCTCCGACGTGCACGGCAAGACACTGGCCATCATCGGTTTTGGCCGCATCGGCCAGGCGCTGGCACGCCGCGCCGCGCTCGGCTTTGGCATGCCGGTGCTGTATGTGAATGAAACGGATACCGATCTGCCGGTACTGGCAGGCCACACCACCCGCGTCACGCTTGCCGAGGCCTTGGCGCGTGCCGACATCGTCGCCATGACCTTGCCTCTGACGGACGCCACACGCGGCCTGATGGGCCCGCAAGAGTTTGCCGCGATGAAGCCCGGCGCCATCTTTGTCAACGGCGCACGCGGCCAGATCGTGCAGGAACCGGCGCTGTTGGCCGCGCTGGACAGCGGCCACCTGCGCGCTGCAGGCCTCGATGTGTTCGCCACCGAACCGCTGCCGCAGGACTCGCCGCTGCGCAACCACCCGCGCGTCACCGCGCTGCCGCACATCGGCTCGGCCACCCACGAAACCCGCCGCGCCATGGCCGAGCTGGCCACCCACAGCTTACTGCAGGCCCTGGCGGGCGAACGCCCGGCCAACGCGATGCAGCTGGCGGTTCACTGAAACTCCAACCCAGGATTAGCCATGCTCCACTCGATTCCCACTCTTTGCGGCTCCATCATGGGCCAGCCCATGAGTTTCAATGTGCGCATGCACAACGCCGCCTACCAGGCGCTCGGCCTGCCCTATACCTTTGTCTGCTTCGGCATCGACGACCCGGTGGCCGGCGTGGCGGCCATCCGCGCGCTGGGCGTGCGCGGCATGAACGTATCCATGCCGTTCAAGCAGGCGGTGATGCCACACCTGGACGCGCTGGACGCGACCGCTCGCGACATCGGCGCGGTCAACACCATCAACAACCTGGACGGCCACCTCACCGGCTACAACACCGATTGCGTCGGCGCGGTGCGCGCGCTGGAAGAGGCCGGGCCGCTGGCGGGCCAGCGGGTCGCGCTGCTGGGTGCCGGTGGCGCGGGCCGGGCCGTGGCGTACGGTTTGCGCGGGGCAGGGGCGCAAGTCACCATCTTTAACCGCACCGCCGAGCGCGGCCAGGCGCTGGCCGACGACTTTGGCCTGCGCTTCGGTGGCGGCCTGGGTGACTTTGACGCGGCCGGCTTCGACACCGTGGTCAACGCCACTGCGGCGGGCTTCCGTGCCCCCGACATGAACCCATTGGAAGGCCTGCTGGCGCCGCACCTGCTGGTGATGGATGCGGCCTTTCTGCCGCTGCGCACCAAACTGCTGCGCGATGCCGAGGCGCTGGGCTGCCGCACCATCGGCGGCACCCGCATGATGCTGCACCAGGCCTGCGGCCAGATCGAGCTGTACACCGGCTGCGCGCGCGCACCGATCGAGGCGATGGAAACCGCGCTGCTCGACGAAATCCGTATCGTCGAAGCCTCAGCACGCTAGAACCGGATAGGGGGCGTTGCGCAGTGCCGGCTAAGCGCTCCCATGCGCCGCCTGCAAGCAGGCCTGCAGCACCTTGGTGGCCCGTGCCGGTTCGGGGGTACGGCGGGTTATGCCCAGAAACTGGCAGTCGTAGCGGAACAGCGCGGGCTGCAAGGCACGCATGCGCCCTCTTTGCACAAAGGCCTCGGCATAGTGCTCCGGCAAAAAACCCAGGTACTGGCCGGACAGGATCAGCGTGGCAATTGACTCCTGGTCGAAGCCGGTGGCCTTGCGCGGCAAGCGCACCTGCTGGCTGAACTCCATGTTTGGCGAGTGGTAGCCCAGGCCGGCAAACGGGTAGCGGCGCAGGCCGTCCCAGTCCAGGCCCTGCGGCTCCTGCGCAAACAGCGGGTGCTGCTGGCCGCAGTACAGGTGCATGGTTTCGCCAAATAAATCGTCGTACACCAGGATGTCCGACGTGCGGTGGCCCGGGATCACCCCGACCTGGAACTGCCCGTCGATCACGCCGCGCTCGATCGCCTGGATGGGTGCTACGTGCAGGCACAGGCTGACGTCCGGCGCCTGCTGGGCAAACTGGGCGATGGCCGCACTGATGCGCGCCTGCGGATTGCTGGCGGTCTGGTCGAACACGGCCAGGTGGATCTCGCCGCCCATGCGGTGGTGCAGCGCGTCCACACTGGCGCGGAAGGCCTCGGCGCCGGCCAGCAGGCGCAGGGTTTCGGTGTAGATCTGCTGGCCCTCGGGCGTTAGCGCAAAGCCGCTGCGGCCACGCCGGCACAGCGTCAGGCCCAATCGCGTCTCCAGGTCTTTCACATGGCGGCTGACGGTAGAGGTGCCGATGTTCAGCTCCAGCTCTGCCGCCGCCATGCCGCCACACTCGACCACGCTCTTGAACACCCGCAGCAGGCGGATGTCCATATCGGTCAGCTGGCCCAGCACAGCTTTATTTTTCACTTGCATATTCTGCTAACTGAAGATTGATATTTAACTCTTTATGAGAGTAACAGGCGCGGCAAGAATCCAGCCATTCTTTTTCTACCTGGACCGCGCCATGGACATGACCGACAGCCACAAACTCAGCCAACGCCCCCGTACCGACGCCGCCTGGCTGGACGCGCACTGGATGCCCTACAGCGGCAACCGCAACTTCAAGGCCGACCCGCGCATCATCACCAGTGCCAAGGGCTGCTACTACACCGATATCGACGGTCGCCAGATACTGGACGGCCTGTCCGGCCTGTGGTGTTCCGGCCTGGGCCATGGCCGCGCCGAGCTGACCGCTGCCGCCGCGCACCAAATGGCAACGCTGGACTACTCGCCCGCCTTCCAGTTCGGCCACCCGCTGTCGTTCGAGCTGGCCAATAAACTGAAAGAATTGACGCCCGCCGGCCTGGACCACGTGTTCTTCACCGGCTCGGGTTCGGAATCTGCCGACACCTCGCTGAAGATGGCGCGCGCCTACTGGCGCACCAAGGGTCAGGCCAGCAAGACGCGCTTCATTGGCCGCGAAAAGGGCTACCACGGCGTGGGCTTTGGCGGCATCTCGGTGGGCGGCATCGGTGCCAACCGCAAGATGTTTGGCGAGGCACTGCAAGCCGATCACCTGCCCCACACCCAGCTCAAAAGCAACGCCTTCTCGCGCGGCATGCCGACCAGCGGCGCCGAGCTGGCCGACGAGCTGTTAGACCTGATTACCCTGCACGACGCGAGCAACATCGCTGCCGTCATTGTGGAGCCCATGTCCGGTTCGGCTGGCGTGGTGGTGCCGCCCGTGGGCTACTTGCAGCGCCTGCGCGAGATCTGCACGGCCCACAACATCCTGTTGATATTTGACGAAGTGATCACCGGCTTTGGCCGCATGGGTGCGATGACCGGTGCCGAGGCCTTTGGCGTCACGCCCGACATCATGAACGTGGCCAAGCAGATCACCAACGGCTCGCAGCCCATGGGCGCGGTGCTGGTGAAGAAGGACATCTACGACACCTTCATGGCTGCTGGCGGCCCCGACTACATGCTGGAATTTGCCCACGGCTACACCTACTCGGCCCACCCTGTGGCCTGCGCCGTGGCGCTGGCCACGCTGGACATCCTGGTCAAGGAAGACATGCCCCAGCGCGTGCGCAGCATGGCCCCGCATTTCGAGAACGCGGTGCACAGTTTGAAGGGTGCCAAGCACGTCACCGACATCCGCAACTACGGCCTGGCCAGCGGCATCACCATCGCCGCACTGCCTGGCGAGCCGGCACGCCGCCCCTACGAAATTGCCATGGCGATGTGGAAGAAGGGCTTTTACGTGCGCTACGGTGGCGACACCATCCAGCTGGCACCACCCTTCATCATCAGCGCGGCCGAAATCGACAGCCTGGTGAACGCCCTGGGCGAGACGCTGAACGCGCAGGCCTGAGCGGCATGACCGCCACGCAGCGCCCTTCGGCCATACCGACGGTGCAGATCGACAATGCCCGCGTCAAGGTGACCGAATGGCGCTTTCCACCCGGCGCCCACACCGGCTGGCACCGCCACGGCATGGACTATGTGGTGGTGCCCATGACCAGCGGCACCCTGCTGCTGGAGACCCCGGATGGCGAGATGCACAGCGCCTTGACCGCCGGCCAGTCCTACACCCGGCTGACCGGCGTGGAGCACAACGTGGTGAACGCCAACGACCACGATTTCGTGTTTGTCGAAGTCGAGCTCAAGTAGCCTGAAAATCTACATCTTTCAGGCCGCCAGCGCAGTCAATACCTGCGCTGGCAGCTACGAATAGCATAGCATTCAGGGCTGCTGGCAAGTCCTGTTTACACACGCTTACGCCTGCAGTATGGTGGTGCCACCCATTGCAGGAAATGGCATGCCCACATCCACGCACCGGGGCCCCGCAGGCCCGCCCGTAGCGAGCAGCCCGCAGGCCTTGCAGCGGCAGCAGCGCCAGCTCAGCCAAGGAATAGGCTTGGCCGCCTGCCTATGGCTGATGCTGGTAGCTGGCGTGACGTTCATGGTGTCAGACAGCATCGTCGCAGCACGCATCAGCGCCGAGGCAGCCACCGCGGCACGCGAGGCCAACTCCTCCGGCCGCATCATCGACCGCACTTTTGTCGAAGTCGCCAGCGTAGCGCGCCTGCTGGGGCAGCAGCCCGAAGTGCATACCGTGCTGGCCCAGTACAACCCACAGGCGGCCACCCTGCTGTACTTCCCGGACACGGAACGGCGCCGGCGCCTGCTGCACAGCCTGGATGTGCGCGAACTTGGTGACAGCCTGGCCGGCCTGGCCAAGCGCCTGGGCTATGAGCGCATCTTCATCGTCAACGTGGCCGGCCTGGTGGTGGCCTCCAGCGACTGGCAGCTGGCCGAGGGCATGGTCGGCAAGTCCTACAAAAGCCGCAGCGACTTCAACGACGCCATGGCCAACGGCCAGGGCCAGCTGTTCACGGCCATCCACACCAATAGCCAGCCGGGCTTCTTCTTCTCGCTGCGCATAGACCATGACGAGGTGCCCACTGGCGTGGTCGTCATCAACCACAACGCCGGCACATTGGCTCCGCTGCTGTCCAGCAACCAGATCGCGCTGGTGCTGGACAGCACCGGCACCGTGGTCAGCGCCTCACGCACGGAATACATGCTGCGCCATGTGGGCCCGCTGAGCCGTGGCCAGCCGCCTACCGGCACGGTTGCCACCATACCCATAGAGCGGCCGGCGCAGCCGAGACATCCTGACCATTGGCTGGTGGATGGCAACCCCTATCTGCTGACGCGCAGCCCCCTGTCCGAGCCCGGCTACGAGCTGCTGGCGCTGAGCCGGCTGGACACGCTGGACGCCATGGTACGGTGGCACTATGGGCAAGGCGCGCTGGTGGCGGCCATGGGCCTGGTCGTACTGCTGCTGCTGGACCGCGTGCTGGGCCAGGTGCTGCGCCAGCGCCATGCCGCGCTGCGCATGACGCAGGAGCACGGCGACTTCCTGCAAGCCATGATCGATTGCATCCCCATCCCCATTTTGTACCGCGATGCCCAGGCCCGGTATCGGGGCAGCAACAAGGCCTATCACGAAGCCTTTGGCTACACAGCCGAATCGCTGCGGGGTACTACCGTGATGGCCATAGACACCGTGCCGCTGGCGGTGCGCGAAGCGCTGATGGCCGAGCAGACCCAGCTGCTGGCCACCGGCGGGCGCTTCAGCCGCATCGGCGTGTTCACCTATACCGACGGCAAGCCGCACACCACGCTGTACTCCAACACCACCTTCCGCAACGCCGATGGCAGAATGGCCGGCCTGGTGGGCGTGCTGGTGGACATTACCGAGCTGACCCAGGCGCAGGAACTGCTGCGGCTGGCCAAGGAGGTGGCCGAAGAAGCCACCCAGGCCAAGTCCATGTTCCTGGCAAACATGAGCCACGAGATACGCACGCCGATGAACGCCGTCATCGGACTCTCGCACCTGGCGCTGAAGACCCACCTGGACCCGCGCCAGCGCGACTACATAACCAAGATCCACCGCGCTGGGCAGAACCTGCTGGGCATCATCAACGACATCCTGGACTTCTCCAAGATCGAGGCCGGCAAGCTGGAGGTGGAGCACACGCCGTTCCGGCTAGACGAGGTGCTGAACCACGCCTCCGCCATGGTGGCCGACCGCGCCGCAGCCAAAGAGCTGGCACTGGTGTTCGACGTGGCCTCCGAAGTGCCATCGACCCTGCTTGGCGACCCGCTGCGCCTGGGCCAGGTGCTGACCAATCTGCTGGGCAATGCGGTGAAGTTCACCGACGTCGGCTATGTCAGCGTGGCCGTGCGCGTAGTGGATACACGGCCCGGCGACGTGCAACTGCACATTGCCGTGACCGATACCGGCATCGGCATGGACGAGGCGCAGGCGGCCCGGCTGTTCCAGGCCTTCACCCAGGCTGATGGTTCGGTGACCCGCAAATACGGCGGTACCGGCCTGGGCCTGGCCATCAGCCGCGGGCTGGTGGAAGGCATGGGCGGGCAGATCGACGTGCAGTCCACGCCCGGCAAAGGCAGCTGCTTCAGCTTCGACCTCTGGCTGGGCCTGGCCGACTCCACCAGCCTGGTGCCGCCGCCGGAATACGACGGCCCCCGGCTGGACGGCTTGCGCCTGCTGCTGGCCGAAGACAACGACATCAACCAGCAGATCGCCACCGAGCTGCTGCACAGCGCCGGCGCCATGGTGGACCTGGCCGACAACGGCCGCCAGGCCCTGGACATGCTGCACGCCGCCGCGCCCACGCACTACCACGCCGTGCTGCTGGACCTGCAAATGCCCGTCATGGGCGGGCTGGAGGCGGCACAGCACATCCACGCCGATGCCCGCTACCAGGGCCTGCCCGTGATCGCCATGACCGCCCACGCCCTGCAGGAAGAGCGCGAACGCTGCCTAGCCGCCGGCATGGTGGACCACATCACCA
>JAPLPK010000109.1 GCA_026400275.1 Burkholderiales bacterium | reverse complement strand
GGACGAGGACTTGAGAAAGCTGCGACGGGTGGTATCGGTATGCATCATGGTGGTCTCCATTCGTCTCAGGCTTTGTGGCGCAGCATGGCACCCGCATCCTTTATGGCGATGCGCATGCGGTTGTAGGTGCCGCAGCGGCACAGGTTGCCGCTCATTGCGCTGTCAATGTCGGCATCGCTGGGGTTGTTGTTCTTGGCCAGCAGCGCGGCCGCGCTCATCAACTGGCCCGACTGGCAGTAGCCGCACTGCGGCACTTCATGCTTGACCCAGGCAACCTGCAGCGGATGGGTGCTGGTTTTGGACAGACCTTCGATGGTGGTGACGCTCTTGCCCGCCACGCTGGCCAGTGGTGTCTGGCAGGAGCGCACGGCCTGGCCATTAACGTGCACGGTACACGCGCCACACAGTGCGGCGCCGCAGCCGAATTTGGTGCCGGTCATGCCCAGTTCGTCGCGGATCACCCAGAGCAGGGGGGTGTCCGATTCCGCATTGGCCTTGGCGGGTTTGCCATTGATCTTGAATTCAACGCTCATCGTGCACTCCTGCTGTTGTGTGTGGGTGTCAGCAGATCACGATACGCCCATTTCTTGTTTTGTGCAGGAGCCTGGCTAGGGGTTTGCCCTCGCGGAAGATAGGTCGCCAGAGGAGTGACTGACAAGTGTTTGTTCTGGCGTCCAGCGCGGTTGGCGCAACTGCCTATGGCGCGGCAAGTAAAATCTCGGACTGTATTAAATCCACAACAAATCGGAACGTCTTCCATTTCGACGGTAGTTTCCAGAAAGCCTTTTCCGAAAACCAGCATCCATGCGGTTTCCAAGAGGTTTTCTGCTTCCGGTCCGGCCACCCTCTCTAAAAAAGCGCGCTGGTTCCCAACCATCTGAAAAGCGCCTAATATCTCTTTATGCCTCGTTACAACGCCCCCTTCGAAATCCACGTGCATGGCCAGGTGCCTCTGCGTACTGACGTGACGTTCCAACAAGTTCAGGATGCGCTCAAGCCACTGTGGAAATACGCTGGCGCCAAGTCCCTGGCTGATGCGGCGGGCAGCGCTTATGAGGAAGAGCCCGGTATCCAGTTCGATGCCATAGAGCACATGCTGCAAATGTGCTGGACCGTGCCAGGCGACGAAGATTTCAAGCAATCTCTGGACGAGATGTGTATGAGCCTGAACGAGTTGGCCGACAGTGGCGCCTCCATCGAAGTCACGTTCTATGACACCGATTTTGATGAAGACGACCAGGAAGCCACCGACGATTCCCGTGATGACTTCATGATGCTGTTTGTCGGCCCCACGCCGGCCGCCATCATGCAGGTGCAGCGCGACCTGTTGGTGCAGGACGTGGTCAACATGATGGAGCGCCACTTTGACGCTTCCGAACTCAACGGTGTGGTCAACGAGATCGACCAGTTGTTCACCCGGCGTTTCGATGCCCTGGTGAATTCGCTGGAGCTGGGCAAGCCACCACGTGGCCCCGGCGGTTCGGGCGGCACCGGTGGCCACGGCGGCGGCGGTCGCCGTCCGCGCCACCTGCATTGATACGCTGCTGGGCTACCAGCGCCCGGCGATATTTTTAAGCAGCTGGTTACTGGCTGCCAACAGGCGGTTTTGCACATCCAGCAGGCTGCGCTGGCCCGACAGCACACTGGCCTGGGCCGTCACTACATTCAGATAGCTCACCGTACCGCTCTGGTACTGGTTGTTCACGATGTCCAGCGCACGCTGCGCTGCAGCCACGGCCTCGGCTTGCAATGCCGCCTCTTGTTGCAGGCTGGCGGCGATGACCAGGTTGTCCTCCACCTCTTGCAAAGCCGTCAGCACCGTCTGGCGGTAGTTGGCCGTGGCCGCATCGGTGCTGGCGCGAGCCGAATCCACATTCGATTGGCGCAGGCCGCCATCAAAGGCTGTCAGGGCCAGCGAAGGCCCCAGCGACCACAGCAGGTTCGGCGCGCTGATTAAATTTGCCAGGCTGCTGCCCCGGTAGCCCGCGCTGGCCGACAAGGTCAGCGCCGGGAAGAACGCGGCCTGGGCCACGCCAATCTGCGCATAGGCGGCGGCCACGCGGCGTTCAGCTGCGGCAATGTCCGGCCGGCGCTCCAGCAACTTGGATGGCAGCAGCGTGGGGACGGCCGGGGGCTGCGGCAGCGTGGCGGTGCGTGCCAGCTGGAAGTCTGCGGGAGTCTGACCCAGTGCTACGGCCAGCGCATGCTCCAGCTGGGCGCGGCTGCTGTTGGACTCCACCAGCTGGGCGGCGGTGGTTTTGAGCTGATTTTCGGCCTGCGCGACGTCGGATGCTGCGGCGACGCCGCTGCGGTAGCGGTTGCGGGTCAGGTCCAGCGAGCGCTGGTAGGCCTGCAGCGTGTCGTTGAGTAAGGCCGATTGGGCTTCCGCTGCGCGCAGCGAAAAATAGGTTTGCGTGACCGTGGCTTGCAATGACAGGCGCGCCGCCGCCAGGTCGTCCTGGCTGGCCTGCAAGCGGGCCTGGTCGGCGCTGACCGCACCCGATAGCCGGCCCCACAAGTCCAGCTCCCAGCTGGCGCTGCCGGTCAGGGCCACGCTGTTGCTGGCGGGACTGGTGGGGCTGGCGCTGCGGCTGGCTGTCAGGCCTGCGCCGAGCGTGGGGGCCAGCGCCGCGCGGCTGCTGCCCACGGCGGCCAAGGCCACCCGCACCTGGGCGGCGCTGGCCAGAATGTTCTGGTTGGCTTCCACCCGGGTTTGCAGGTCATTGAGTACGGGATCGTTGTACAGCTGCCACCAGGCGTCGGGTACGGCGGCGGCCTGTGGGTTGGCGCTTTGCCAGTTGCCGTTTTCCTTGAATGCCGCAGGCACGGCGGCTGCAGGGGCCTGGTAGGGCGGCGTGCTGCTGCAGGCGGCCAGCAAGGCTACGGCCAGGGCCGTCAGCGGGTAAAGAACTCTAGGCAGCATCGCTGGCACTCCGAACAGAAACAAAAGAGGGCTGGCGCCGGCCTTGGAAGCGGGTGCGCAGCCGGTCTATGGCCACGTACACCACGGGTGTGGTGTACAGCGTCAGCAGCTGGCTCAGTATCAGCCCGCCCACCACGGCAATGCCCAGGGGCTGGCGTAGCTCGGCACCATCGCCCCGGCCCAGCGCCAGCGGTACCGCGCCTAGCAGGGCTGCGGCGCTGGTCATCAGGATGGGGCGCAGGCGCAGCTGGGCCGCCTGGTAGATGGCCTGGGCGGCGCTGATGTGGGAGCGGCGCTGCGCGGCAATCGCGAAGTCGATCATCATGATGGCGTTCTTCTTGACGATGCCGATCAGCAGGATGACGCCGATCATGGCGATCAGCGAGAACTCGGTGTTGAACAGCTGCAGCGCGATCAGCGCGCCCACGCCGGCCGAGGGCAGGGTGGACAAGATGGTGATGGGGTGCACCAGGCTCTCGTACAGAATGCCCAGCACCAAGTAGATGGTAACCAGGGCTGCCAGTATCAGCATGGGCTGGGTGCTCAGCCCGTCCTTGAAGCTCTTGGCCGTGCCCTCGAAAGAGCCGCGTATGGACACCGGCACGCCCAGCTCGGCAATCGCATTGGTGATGGCGTAGGTGGCGCTGGACAGGCTGCCGCCCAGCGGAAGGTCAAAGCTCACCGTGGTGGCCGGCGTACCGCTCTGGTGGTTGATGGACAGCGGCGCCAAACCGAGCTCGGTGCGCGACACGCTGGGCAGCGGCACGGCCTGGCCGGTGGCGGAGACCAGGTTCACACTGGCCAGCGACTCGGGCCCTTGCAGGTATTTGTCTTGCAGCTCCATCACCACCCGGTACTGGTTCAGGGGGTTGTAGATCACGCCCACCTGGCGTTGGCCAAAGGCGTCGTTCAGCGTGGTGTCGATGCCGCGCACGGTCAGGCCCAGGCGGGCGATGGCGTCGCGGTCATAGACCACCGAGGTTTGTATGCCGCTGTCCTGCTGGTCGGAATTCACGTCTTCCAGCTCGGGTAGGCGCATCAGGGCGCGGCGTATGCGCGGCTCCCAGGTGCGCAGGTCTTCCAGATCGTCGGCCTGCAGGGTGTACTGGTAGCTGGAGTTGGACTGGCGCCCGCCCACGCGGATGTCCTGCTGCTGCGACATGAACAGGCGTGCGCCGGGTTCCTTGGCCAGCTTGTTGCGCAGCCGGTCAATCACTTCATCGGCAGACTCCTTGCGTTCCGAGCGTGGCTTCAGCACCATGAACATCTGCGCCGTATTGCGCTGGCTGCCGCCGGTGAAGCCGGTCACGTTCTGCACCGCAGGGTCGGCCTGCACTATGGCCAGAAAACGCTCCAGCCGCTGGCGCATGGCCTGGAACGAGGTGGACTGGTCGGCGCGGATGAAGCCGTTGACACGGCCCGTGTCCTGGGTGGGGAAGAAGCCTTTTTCAATGCTGCCGTACAGGTGCACATTCAGCGCCACTACGGCCACCAGGGCCAGCAGGGTCAGCGGCTGGTGGCGCAGCGCCCAGGCGAGCGAGTGGCGGTAGCCGCGCAGCAGGCGAGCCTGGGCCGTACCCAGCCAGCGCGCCAGGCGGGAAGGGGTCGCGGTTTTCACCTGCGGCCGCAGCAGTGCTGCGCACATCATGGGCGTGGTGGTCAGCGACACCACCATGGACACCAGAATGGACGCCGACAAGACCACTGCGAATTCGCGGAACAGCCGCCCCACCACGCCGCCCATCAGCAAGATGGGGATGAACACCGCAATCAGCGACAGGCTGATGGACACCACGGTAAAGCCGATCTCGCGTGCACCTTCCAGCGCCGCCTGGCGCGGCGTCTTGCCGCGCTCCATGTGGCGGGTGATGTTCTCCAGCACCACGATGGCGTCGTCCACCACAAAGCCTGTGGCCACGGTCAGCGCCATCAGCGACAGGTTGTCCAGCGTGTAGCCGCACAGGTACATCACCGCAAACGTGCCCGCCAGCGACACCGGCACGGCCACGCTGGGCACCAGGGCTGCCCGCGCATTGCGCAGGAACAGAAACACCACCATCACCACCAGCGCCACCGAGATCACCAGCGCATGCTCCACCTCGCGCAGGGATGCGCGGATGGTGGGCGTGCGGTCGGACACCACGTCCAGGTCGATGGCGGCGGGGATGGTGCTTTGCAGATGCGGCAGCAGGGCGCGCACCTTGTCCACCGCGTCGATGATGTTGGCGCCGGGCTGTTTGTACAGCAGCAGGAGGATGGCGGGCTTGCCGTTGGCCACGCCGTAGTTGCGCACGTCTTGCACTGAATCTGTCACCTCCGCCACATCCGACAAGTGCACGGTGCTACCGTTTTTGTAGCTGACGATGAGCGGCGCGTAGTCGGCAGCGGTGCGGGCCTGGTCGTTGGCGGTGATCTGCCAGCTGCGCTGGCCATCGTCCAGCAGGCCCTTGGGGCGGTTGGCGTTGGTGGCGGTCACGGCCACGCGGATGTCGTCCAGCGCAATGCCGTTGGCCGCCAGGCGGTTTGGGTCCAGCCGGATGCGCACGGCGGGCAGGGCGCCGCCGCCCACGTCCACCTGGCCTATGCCCTCCACCTGGGCCAGGCGCTGGGCCAGCACGGTGGAGGCGGCGTCAAACATCTGGCCGCGCGTGAGTGTGGAGGAGGTCAGCGACAGAATCATCACCGGCGCGTCGGCCGGGTTCACCTTGCGGTACGACGGGTTGCTGGGCATGCCCGAGGGCAGCAGGCTGCGGGATGCGTTGATGCCCGCCTGCACATCGCGCGCCGCGCCGTTGATGTCGCGGTCCAGGTCAAACTGCAGCGTGACGCGGGTGCTACCCAGGGACGAGCTGGAGGTGATTTCCGTCACCCCGGCAATCGCGCCCAGCGCCCGCTCCAGCGGCGTGGCCACGGTGGCAGCCATGGTCTCCGGGCTGGCGCCGGGCAGGGATGCGGATACCGAAATGGTCGGAAAGTCCACCTGCGGCAGCGGCGCCACCGGCAGCATGAAAAAGCTGAGGATACCGGCGATGGCAATGCCCAGCGTCAGCAAAATGGTGGCGATGGGGCGCTGGATGAAGGGGGCGGATATGTTCATGCCCGCCGCCCCTGCAGTGCACGACAACCCACTGCGCCAACGACCCCGTTCGCCCTGAGCCTGTCGAAGGGTTGGGTGAGGTTCAGCCAGGCTTCGACAAGCTCAGCCCGAACGGTGAGGGTGTGCTGGGCGCTTAGCATGGTTTATAAGAAATAGGCTGCTGGCGCAGGTAGATCCTGCGGTAGCAGCTATTTATTCCATAGCGAATAGTGGGCCGTGGGCTGGCTTTCATCGTGCAGCCTCCGTGCCCCGCCAAGCGCGCCAGCGCTGCGCCAGGCCGGTAAACCCCAAATAAATCACCGGCGTGGTGAACAGCGTCAGCAGTTGGCTGACGATCAGCCCGCCCACCATGGTCACGCCCAGCGGGTGGCGCAGCTCGCTGCCCACGCCGTTGCCCAGCATCAGCGGCAGGGCGCCCAGCAACGCGGCCAGAGTCGTCATCAGAATCGGGCGGAAGCGCAGCAGGCAGGCCTGGTGGATGGCGGCGCGCGGGCTCAGGCCCTGTTCGCGCTCGGCGTCCAGCGCGAAGTCGATCATCATGATGGCGTTCTTCTTCACGATGCCGATCAGCAGCACGATGCCGATGATGGCGATGATGTCCAGGTCCAGCCCAAACACCAGCAGCGCCAGCAGCGCGCCCAGTGCCGCAGAGGGCAGGGTGGACAGAATCGTCACCGGATGGATGAAGCTTTCGTACAGCACGCCGAGCACGATGTACATGGTCACGATGGCCGCCAGGATCAGCAGCAAGGTGTTGTTCAGCGAGGCCTGGAAGGCCAGCGCCGCACCTTGGAAGCTGGTTTCTATGCTGGGCGGCAGCTGCAACGTGGCCAGCTCGGCCTGGATGGCGCTGACCGCCTCGCCCAGCGAATGGCCCGGCGCTGCATTGAAGGACAGCGTGGCCGACGGGAACTGGCTGGCATGGTTCACCGCCAGCGCAGCCGGCCTTTCAACCACCCGCGCCACGGCGGACAGCGGCACCTGCACGCCGCCCGTGCCCGGCACATACAGCGCGGCCAGGGCCTGCGGCCCCAGCTTGTCGTGCGGCGGCACCTCCAGCACCACGCGGTACTGGTTGGACTGGGTGTAGATGGTGGACACCAGGCGCTGGCCGAAGGCGTTGTACAGCGCGGTGTCGATGGTGGCCACGCTCACGCCCAGGCGGCTGGCCGCTGCGCGGTCTATGTCCACGAAAGCTTGCAGGCCCTGGTCCTGCACGTCGCTGCCCACATCGGCCAGCTGCGGCAGGCCGCGCAGGCGGCGCAGCAGCTTCCTGCACCGGCTGCAGGTACAGCTCGATGCCGGCCACCTTGCGGCTGGCTTGCGACAGGCGTTGCAGCACCGCCGCCGCCGGCTCGCCGCGCTGCGCCTTGGGCAGCAGATTGATCAGCATGCGACCCTGGTTCAGCGTGGTATTGGCGCCGTCCACGCCGATGAAGGAGGACACGCTTTGCACCGCGTGGTCTTTCAAAATGGCTTCCGCCAGCGCCTGCTGGCGCTCCGCCATGCCGGCAAAGGAGGTGCTTTGCGCCGTCTCGGTCGTGGCCTGGATCACGCCCGTGTCCTGCAGCGGGAAGAAGCCCTTGGGCACCACGAAGTAGAGCAGGCCGGTCAATGCGGCGGTCAGCACGAAGACCACCAGCGTCGCGGCCTGGCGTGCCAGCACCCAGTCCAGCGCGCGGCCATAGCCATGTATCAGCCTGTCAAAAAAGCGGCCTGTGGCCTGGTAGATGCGGCCATGGCTTTCCTCGGGCGTGTGCTTGAGCAGGCGGGCGCACAGCATGGGCGTGAAGGTCAGCGACACCACGGCAGAGATCAGGATGGACACCGCCAGCGTGATGGCGAACTCATGGAACAAGCGCCCCACCACGTCGCCCATGAACAGCAGCGGTATCAGCACCGCGATCAGCGAGATGGTGAGCGAGATGATGGTGAAGCCGATCTGCTTGGCCCCCTTGAGCGCGGCGGCCATGGGCTTTTCACCCTGCTCCACGTAGCGGGCGATGTTCTCGATCATCACGATGGCGTCGTCCACCACGAAGCCGGTGGAGATGGTCAGCGCCATCAGCGTCAGGTTGTTGATGGAAAAGCCGGCCAGGTGCATCACGCCAAAGGTGCCGACCAGCGACAGCGGCACTGCCAGGCTGGGGCTCAACGTGGCAGATCCGCTGCGCAGGAACACAAAGATCACCGCCACCACCAGCGCGATCGCCAGCAGCAGCTCGATCTGCGTGTCTTCCACCGATGCGCGTATGGTCACCGTGCGGTCGGTCAGAATCTGTACGTCCAGCGAGGCGGGCAGGGTGGTTTGCAGTTGGGGCAGCAGGGCCTTGATGCGGTTCGCCGTGTCGATCACATTGGCGCCGGGCTGGCGCTGGATGTTCAGGATGATGCCGGGCAGGGATTGGCGCTGCGAGGCCTCGCAGCGGCCCGCGGCGGTGGCTGGGCAGACGCCGGCCCAGGCGGCCAGGCGGTTGTTCTCGGCGCCGTCCACTACGTTGGCGATGTCGCGCAGGCGGATCGGCGAGCCGTTCTTGTAGGCCAGTATCAGGTCCTGGTACTCGGCGGCGGAGCGCAGCTGGTCGTTGGCGTCGATGGTGGACGCGCGCTGCGGGCCGTCAAAGCTGCCCTTGGCCTGGTTGTTGTTGGCATTGGTGATGGCGGTGCGCACATCGTCCAGCGCCAGGCCGGATGCGGCTAGTGCGCCAGGGTTGGCCTGGATGCGCACGGCAGGGCGGCCACCACCGGCCAGCGCCACCAGACCCACGCCGGGCACCTGCGACAGCTTGGGCGCGAGTCGGTTTTCCACCAGGTCGTGCACCCGGGTGATGGGCAGCGAGGGCGAGGTGATGGCCAGCGTCAGGATGGGGGCGTCTGCCGGGTTCACCTTGCTGTAGGTGGGCGGCATGGGCAGGTCGCTGGGCAGCAGGTTGCTGCCGGCGTTGATGGCGGCCTGCACCTGCTGTTCACCCACGTCCAGCGATACATCCAGAGAAAACCGCAGCGTGATGACCGAGGCCCCGCCCGAGCTGGCCGAAGACATCTGCGCCAGCCCCGGCATCTGGCCAAACTGCCGCTCTAGCGGCGCGGTGACGGACGATGTCATCACGTCCGGGCTGGCGCCGGGGTAGAGCGTGGTGACCTGGATGGTGGGGTAGTCCACCTCGGGCAGGGCAGATACCGGCAGCAGGCGGTAAGACAGCAGACCGGCGATCAGGATCGCCACCATCAAGAGCGATGTGGCGACAGGACGCAGGATGAAGATGCGCGACAGGTTCATGGTGCCCCGGCTTTATCCGCCGCTGGATTCGCGCTGGCGGCGGCGCTCGCGGGCTTTGTCGATGAAGTCCTTGCGTTCTTCGGGCGTCATTTTCAGGAACTTTTCTTGCTCCTCCGGCGGCAGGCGGTCCAGCCAGCGCGGGCGCTCGGCACTGCTGGCCGCGCTGGAAGCAGCACTGGCGGATGCTTCTGTTTTTGTAGCTGCTTGCGCAGGTTTTACCTGCGCTGGAGGCGTATTTTGTGCAGAAGATGGTGCGGCATCCGCAGGGGCTGACGCGTTCTTGCGGCGCGGCCTACCGGTGTCGTTGCTGGTGTTGGTGGATGGCGCGGCAATCACCTCCACCTTGGCGCCGTCACGCAGGCGGTCGGCGCCGTCGACGATGACCTTGTCGCCCACCGACACGTCACCCTGCACGCTGACCACATCGCCGTCGGTTGTACCCATGCGCACCTTGCGTACGTTGACGGTGCCGTCGTCCTTCACAGCGTCGACAAAAGTACCCT
>JAPLPK010000233.1 GCA_026400275.1 Burkholderiales bacterium | reverse complement strand
GCCGGCGGCAGAGTCGCTGCAGGCCTTGCAGCAAGCACAGGCCCAGGGCCTGACGCGCAAGATTGGCGTGTCCAATTTCAACATCGCTTTGCTGCAACAGGCCATCGCTGCGGTGGGCGCAGCGGCCATTGCCACCAACCAGGTGGAAGTCCATCCCTATCTACAAAACCGCAAGCTGGTGGACTTCACGCAAAGCCAGGGAATAAACGTGACCTCGTACATGACACTGGCCTATGGCAAGGTGCTGACCGACCCGGTCATCACCGCCATCGCGCAGCGCCTAAACGCCACACCCGCGCAAGTAGTACTGGCCTGGGCGTTGCGGCGCGGGCTGGGGGTGATTCCATCCTCCACACAACGGGCGAACCTGCAGAGCAACCTGGCTGCTACGGCTCTGCATTTGGGCGACGACGACATGGCGGCCATTGCCCGTCTCGACCGCGGTGAACGCCTGGCTAACCCGGACGGGCTGGCACCGCTATGGGACTGATGGCCCGCCCATGAAAAAAGCCCGCAACTGCGGGCTTTTTTCACTGCATTCAAAAGAGCTTAGTGGAACTGCTCTTCTTCGGTAGAGCCGGTCAGCGCCGTCACGCTGGACTTGCCGCCCTGGATCACAGTGGTCACTTCGTCGAAGTAACCGGTGCCCACCTCTTGCTGGTGCGACACGAAGGTGTAGCCACGGTCGCGGGCGGCGAACTCGGGCTCTTGCACCTTCTCCACATAGGCCGACATGCCGCGCTTCACATAATCTTGCGCCAGGTCGAACATGTTGAACCACATGCTGTGGATGCCGGCCAAGGTGATGAACTGGTACTTGTAGCCCATGGCGCCGAGTTCGCGCTGGAACTTGGCGATGGTCGCGTCGTCCAGGTTCTTCTTCCAGTTGAAGGAAGGCGAGCAGTTGTAGGCCAGCATCTTGCCGGGGTGCACCTTGTGCACGGCGTCGGCAAACTTCTTGGCGAAGGCCAGGTCTGGCGTGCCGGTTTCGCACCACACCAGATCGGCGTAGTGGGCGTAGGCAATCGCGCGGCTGATGGCCTGGTCGATACCCTTGTTGGTCTTGTAGAAACCTTCGGAGGTACGTTCACCAGTGATGAAAGGCTTATCGTTTTCATCGTAGTCGCTGGTCAGCAGATCGGCGGCTTCGGCGTCGGTACGGGCGATCACCAGGGTCGGCACGCCGCAGACGTCGGCGGCCATGCGGGCGGCAATCAGCTTCTGCACAGCTTCGGCAGTCGGCACCAACACCTTGCCGCCCATGTGGCCGCATTTCTTGACGGATGCCAACTGGTCTTCCCAGTGCACGCCGGCGGCGCCGGAATTGATCATGGCCTTCATCAGTTCGAACGCGTTCAGCACGCCGCCGAAACCGGCTTCAGCATCGGCCACGATGGGCGCGAAGTTGTCGATATAGCCTGCGTCACCAGCGTCAATCCCCTTGGAGTGCTGGATCTCGTCGGCACGGCGGAAGGTGTTGTTGATGCGTTCCACCACCTTTGGCACCGAGTCCACGGGGTACAGCGACTGGTCGGGGTACATGGCGGCATAACCGTTGTTATCGGCAGCAACTTGCCAGCCAGACAAATAGATGGCCTTCACGCCGGCCTTCACCTGCTGCATAGCCTGGCCTCCGGTCAACGCGCCCAGGCAGTTCACATAGGCTTCGGTGTGCAGCAAATCCCAGAGTTTTTCCGCGCCACGGCGGGCCAGCGTGTGCTCGATAGGGAAGGAGCCGCGCAGACGCACGACTTCGGCCGCGGTGTAGCCACGCTTGATACCCTTCCAACGGGGGTTGGTGTCCCAATCCTTTTGCAGAGCGGCTGCTTGTTGGTCACGGCTGAGTTGTTCGGTGATGGATTGCGGCATAGAAACTCCAGAGGTTGAGTGAAACAGGGTCTGCACCTGCAATGTGTTTTGCGGTGCCGATGGAAAAATTCTAAGTCTTCTACAAGACTTTTCATACTCTTATGTCTTATATAAGAGTAAATATTTACACCATTTAAATCAACAACTTACGATAACTTTTTGCAATGCGAAACAAAAAACCGCTGGCCGAAAATAAATGCTGCACCGCAGCAGCGCGCCATTTCGCGCAGCGGTAGGCGAATATCACATGGTGAAATTTGTAGTCTATGGGTCCGCGGCCCCCTGCGTCACAACCCTATACTGGTCCGATGGAAGCCTGGATAAACCATTTGCTAGCACTGTTAGCCCTGCCGCAGTTCGGCCTGAGCACCATTTTTGTGGTGTCCTTCATCTCCGCCACCCTGCTGCCCTTGGGCTCCGAGCCGGTGGTTTTCGGCCTGGTCAAACTCAACCCCGGCTTGTTCTGGCCGGCCATCCTCGTGGCTACCGTAGGCAACACCCTGGGCGGCGCGGTGGACTGGTGGATGGGCTATGGTGCCCACAAGGTAGCCAATAAATACAGCCATTCCAAGCACCATGTGCGGGTACTCGGCTGGCTGGAAAAGCTGGGGCCGAAAGCCTGTTTATTGGCCTGGCTGCCGCTGGTGGGCGACCCGCTGTGCGCCGTGGCGGGCTGGCTCAAGCTGCCGTTCTGGCCCTGCTTGGGCTATATGGCGGTAGGCAAATTTGTGCGCTATTTTCTGATGACGGTATCGCTGGTGTGGGCGTTCCCCACCCTGGGCGGGTGATCAGAACCGCTCGTGTGCCGCCAGGTAGCGCCACTGGCCAGGCGCCAGCGCGGTCATGGCCACACGCCCCACACGCATGCGCTTGACGCTGCGTATTTGCAGCCCGGCACTTTCACACAGGTAGTCCACTTGGCCTGGGCGCTCGCCCTTGAGCGCAAAGCGCAATCGGGTTTCATTGTCGGTATTGCTACTAACGCTGACCTTGGCTGGCGCCAACAACCGTTCGTGGTACTGCACAGGCTCTGCCATGGTGCGCAACATGCCGGGCGTTACCGAGCCAGCCACTTCCACGATCAACTCGTGTTCGATCAGGTCCGCATCTTCTTCCAGCTTGCGCAAGACGCGGCCATCCTGGGTGTAGACCACCAGGCCGCTGGCACGGCTGTCCATCGGCGAGGCCAGTCGCAGCTGGGCAAAATGCTTCTTCAGGGTACGGATGCCGGAACGGTCGTCCGGGGTATGGTTCTCGCGCGTCAACAGTGCCAGTGCAGCCTGGGCTTTGGGCCCAGGACCAGCATCCAGGCCAGCGGTATAGCCTGCGGGCTTGTGCAAAACCAGGGTCACGGTGGGCGGCGCCAGCAGGCTGGCATCCGGGTCCACCGCTATCTTCTGATCGGCGACGCGGAACATCGGCTCTTCCACCAGTTGTCCGTCCACACGCACCCAGCCGCCCTCGATGTACTGCTCCGCCTCGCGGCGGGAGCAGCCGAGCTGCTCGGCAAGGCGTTTGGCGAGACGAACCGGTTCGGTCATAGACACTATCTTTTTTATAGCTGCTTGCGCAGGTGGAATAAGCGCTGAGGGCCTAAAGCATCAAAATTGCATCACTGTCTTGTTCTAGGATACCGTGGAACCGGCCTTGCCGGGCCACTGGTATCGCCCCCTGTAAGGGGGTTGGCGAAGCGAAGCGTAGCCTGGGGGTGAACCTAAGAACTGAACAAGAAGTTCATGACGTCGCCATCCTTGACGACGTAGTCCTTGCCTTCGGCGCGCATCTTGCCCGCATCCTTGGCGCCCTGCTCGCCCTTGTTGGCGATGAAGTCGTCGAACGCAATGGTCTGGGCGCGGATGTAGCCCTTCTCAAAATCGGTGTGGATCACACCAGCCGCCTGCGGGCCAGTGTCGCCCACATGGATGGTCCAGGCGCGCACTTCCTTCACACCGGCGGTGAAATAGGTTTGCAGGCCTAGCAGCGAGTAGGCGGAGCGGATCAGGCGGTTCAAGCCCGGCTCGTCCTGGCCCAGTTCCTTCAAGAACTCCAGGCGATCCGCGTCGTCCATCTCGGACAACTCGGCTTCAATCTTGGCGCAGATGGCCACCACAGGCGCGTTCTGCGTCGCAGCATAGGCCTTCAAGCGGTCCAGAAACGGGTTGTTCTCGAAACCGTCTTCGCTGACGTTGCCAACGAACATGGCCGGCTTGGCGGTGATAAAAAAGAACTGCTTGAGCAGCGGCAACTCTTCCTTGCTGAAATCGATGGTACGCACGGGCTTGCCCTGGTCCAGCGCCGCCTGGCACTTCTCCAGAATGGCCACCAGCTTGATCGACTCCTTGTCGCCCGAACGTGCCGTCTTGGTCACGCGGTGCAGTGCCTTCTCGACCGCAGTCAAGTCGGCCAGGCACAGCTCGGTCTGGATCACTTCAATGTCGGCAATCGGGTCGACCTTACCGGCCACGTGGATCACGTTGTCGTCTTCAAAGCAGCGCACCACGTTGACGATGGCGTCGGTTTCGCGGATGTGCGCCAGGAATTTGTTGCCCAGGCCTTCGCCGGTGCTGGCACCGGCCACCAAGCCGGCGATGTCCACAAACTCGACAATCGCGGGCACGATGCGCTCTGGCGTGATGATCTCGGCCAGCTGCTGCAGGCGCGGATCGGGTACTTCCACCACGCCCACATTGGGCTCGATGGTGCAGAAGGGGTAGTTTTCCGCGGCGATGCCCGCCTTGGTCAAGGCGTTAAACAGGGTCGATTTACCGACATTGGGCAAGCCCACAATGCCACATTTCATGGGGAATCCTTCAGGAGCCGAACACTTCACGCCGGTGTAAACCACTGCGGCGCATAGGAATAAAGAGAGGAAAAACAGGCCCGTTGCGCTATTGCAAGGGCCTGTGTGAAGCGCGCCATTGTAATGACCCCCGTCAGAGCGTCCAATCCTCACCAATGACGTGCATTTGCTGCAAAACCAGCTCCACCGCGCTGTCTTGCAGGTCCGGCGGGTATTTGTACTTGCGCAGAATGCGCTTCACCATCAACCGCAGCTTGGCGCGCACGCTCTCGCGCTCGGACCAATCCACACTGAGGTTTTGGCGCAGGTTCTCGGTCAGCTCATGGGCGATCTTCTTCAGGGTTTCGTCACTCAGCTCGCGCACCGCCGACTCGTTGGCCGCCAGCGCGTCGTAAAAGCGCAACTCGTCTTCCGTCAGGCCCAAGGTCTCGCCACGCGACGCCGCTGCGCGAAATTGTTTGGCCATCTCCACCAGCTCTTCCATCACCTGGGCGGTTTCAATAGAGCGGTTCTGGTAGCGGGTGATCACATTCGCCAGCATCTCGGAGAACTTGCGGTCTTGCACCACGTTGCTGGCAAAACGGCTTTTGACCTCACCCTCCAGCAGGCGTTGCAGCAGCTCCACGGCCAGGTTGCGCTCGGGCAGGCTACGTACCTGGGCCAGAAACGCGTCGTCCAGCAGGCCGATGTTAGGCTTGTCCAGCCCCACGGCATCAAAAATATCGACCACCACGTCGGACACCACCGCCTGGTTGATGATCTGCCGCACGGCCAGGTCACGCGCCTCGTCGCTGCGCTTTTGGGCCGTGGCGTCCTTCTTGGTCAGGATGACCTTCACGCCCTGCAAGAAGGCCACCTCTTCGCGCACCAGCTTGGCTTCATCGAGCGTGCAGCACAGGGTGAAGGCGCGGGCCATGGCCACGGCGTTGTCGGCAAAGCGCTTTTTGCCGTCGCGCTGACCTTTGCCCGGTAGGCCGGTCTGCAAACCCAGCACATGGTTGGCGGCCCCCGCCAGGGTTTTGTGCCCCCCGGTCAAAAAGCCGCTGTAGTCAAAGCCGTGCAGCAGGCTGCGCAGCACATCGACCTTCTCCATCAACACGCTGTAAGCCTCGTGCGCGTCCACCGTGGGGCGGCCACGGCCTTGGGCCTGGGTGTATTCCTTCATGGCGGCTTTGAGCTCGTTGCCAATGCCGATGTAGTCCACCACCAGGCCGCCGGGCTTGTCTTTGAACACCCGGTTGACGCGGGCAATCGCCTGCATCAGGTTGTGGCCCTTCATGGGTTTGTCCACGTACAGGGTGTGCACGCAGGGCGCGTCAAAGCCGGTGAGCCACATGTCGCGCACGATGACGATCTGCAGCGGGTCAGTCGGGTCCTTGAAGCGCTTTTCCAGCCGCTTCTTGGTTTGCGGGCTGTAAATATGCGGGCGCAGCAGGGCGCGGTCGCTGGCGCTGCCGGTCATCACGATCTTGATCGCGCCCTTCTCGGGGTCGGCGTCGTGCCAGCCGGGGCGCAGGCGCACGATCTCGTTGTACAGGTGCACGCAGATGTCGCGGCTCATGGCCACCACCATCGCCTTGCCAGGCTGGGCGTTGTTGCGTGCTTCAAAGTGCGCGACCAAGTCCGCCGCCACGCTGGCCACGCGGGGCTCCGCTCCCACTACTTTTTCCAGCGCGGCCCAGCGGCTTTTCAGGGCGGCTTGCTGGCTGTCTTCTTCGTCCTCTGTCAGCTCATCCACCTCGTCGTCTATCTGCAGCAACTCACCTTCTTTCAGGCGCAGCTTGGCCAGGCGACTCTCGTAGTAGATGGCCACCGTGGCGCCGTCTTCCTTGGCCTGCTGCATGTCGTAGACGTGGATGTAGTCGCCAAACACGGCGCGCGTGTCGCGGTCGGTGCTGCTGACCGGCGTACCGGTGAAGGCCACGAAGGTGGCATGCGGCAGTGCGTCGCGCAGGTGTGCTTGCGCATATATCACCTGCGCCAACGGCACTTTTCGCTCTTTTAATTTGGCCTCAAATCCGTACTGCGTGCGGTGCGCCTCGTCGGCGATCACCACGATGTTGTGGCGGTCGGACAGCACCGGGAACGTGTCTTCGTCCTCCCCCGGCATGAACTTCTGGATGGTGGCGAACACGATGCCGCCGCT
This sequence comes from Burkholderiales bacterium, assembly GCA_026400275.1. Lineage (GTDB taxonomy): Bacteria > Pseudomonadota > Gammaproteobacteria > Burkholderiales > Burkholderiaceae_C > Rhodoferax_B. The sequence continues at coordinate 3,175 of JAPLPK010000233.1, read as the reverse complement.
AGGGCGGTTGCCCAGCAGCGCCCGCAGCTCCTGCCGGGTGCGGGCCTGCACCGGCTGCTCGCGCAACAAGTCCTGCGCCAGGCTAAACACGCCGAACAGCTGGCCGTCCAGGTCGTTGCGGTCGGTGATGACCACGATGGTCGGGTTCTGCATGGCGGGCTCTTGCATCACCCGGGCGGCAAAGCAGGTCATGGTGATGCTCTTGCCGCTGCCCTGGGTATGCCAGACCACGCCGCCCTTTTGGCTCCCGCCCGGCCGGGAGGCGGCCACTACCTGCCCAATGGCGGCGCGCACCGCGTGGAACTGGTGGTACCCGGCTATCTTCTTCACCAGCGTGCCGTCGTCTTCAAATAGCACGAAGTAGCGCAGGTAGTCCAGCAGGTACGCCGGAGCCAGCACTCCGCGCACCAGGGTTTGCAGTTCATTGAACTCGCCCAGCGGGTCCAGCGTGGCGCCGTCGATGGTGCGCCAGGCCATGAAGCGCTCAGGGTCGGCGCTCAGCGAGCCCAGCAGCGCCTCGGTGCCGTCGGAGATGACCAAGATTTCATTGGTCTGGAACACATCCGGGATCTGCTCTTTGTAGGTCTGGACTTGCTCGTACGCCTTCCACACATCGGCGTTCAGGTCGGCCGGGTTCTTCAGCTCCAGCAATACCAGCGGCAGGCCGTTGACGAACAAAATGATGTCGGGCCGCCGCGCGTGGCGCGGGCCGCGGATGCTGAACTGGTTGACCGCCAGCCAGTCGTTGTGGGCGGGCTCTGCCCAGTCCACCAGCCGCACAAAGTCTCCGCGCGTGTCACCGTGCAGCTGGTACTGCACCGGCACGCCGGTCACCAGCAGGCGGTGGAACTGCCGGTTGGCGGCTAGCAGCACCGGTAGGCCCAGGTCCAGCAGCTGGGCCAATGCGTCTTCCTTGGCCCCAGCGGGTACGGTTGGGTTCAGCCTGTCGATCGCCGTGCGCAAGCGGCCCACCAGCAGCACCTGGCGGTGGTTGCTCCTCTCAGGCGCAGGGCCGTCGGGGGCGATGTCGGGCCCGTAGGCATGGGTGTAGCCCACGTCTTGCAGCCAAGCCAGGGTCTCGCGTTCTAGCTGGTCTTCGGTCATGGGTAGAGGCAGCAGCCCGGTTTTAAGACATAGAGGCGCCATCAGCAGATGGTGGCGACATGTTCAAGAAATGTAACTTTCTATGCATGTTAGCCGCGACATGTATAGAAAACGCCGATTTCTATACATATGCACGTTGTTGCCGCGGCATCAGTGGTGCCAGAAAGCTACAAGTAAAATCAACGTCGAGAGCTTATTCCATCAGCACAAGATGCTACTTTAAGCGTAGCAAAACTGCTTGCTCTAACCAAGAGGGGGATAACCTCAAACGCCCACCCGCAAGGGCATCGCCCTTCACTACCTGGGTAGGGTGTAGCAACGACCGGTGGCAAGTTTGCGATTAACCATTTAAGCCGTTGATTTTATTGATCCCCCCCCATCTCCCAAGGTGCAAACAGGTTTGCGTTTAAGCACTTTTAGACCCAAGAATGCAGGTACCGCATAGCCGGATTAGGTTAAACTTCGTGTCAAGTGGATTGGGGGTTCCTGGTCGGCGTTATAGCCTCGGTGGGTTCATCGGGGCTTTTCGCTTTCTGGGGCGGATACACCATCAATCCAACGTTTTCGTATCCCATCCCGACACTGGCCCGACCGCCATCGCAGTAAAACTTGCGCTTCAGCAAATCAAATGCCTGATTCGCCTGAGCAGGCCGTAAGTAGTTCACACCTACCGGTCGTGCGACCAGATCAGCAAGCTGCAAGCCGGTCAGGTTGGTCTTCTTGTCTGCAAAAACGATTTCAAATGGCAAGCGTTGCCCGCCAGCGCTGCTGCCATCCAGAAGCCTCCTGAACTCCAGCTCTAACTCGCTGTCTTCTTTTTTGCCACGGCATTCCACCACCACATGGGTCCGTAGGTTCTCCTGCCCTTTCTCGGTTAAGAAACCGTGCAGCGCATTTAAGCAAATATTGAGTGCTATGTGATATGGGTTGGAGCTGGTGCCGCCGCTACGCGACAGCCGCGCCTTGTCCACCACGCAAGTGATCAAAATGAAATTGCTTGCTTCCATGATCGAATTCAGCTGCTCCATGAACCCGATGCGCGTAGGCCGATGGCTCAAAAAGGCAAAAGCACCCTTCTGCTTGCTGATCTCGTTTTCATGCAGAACCACGCTGTCGTGTCCGAAGTAATTGAACTTCAATTTTTCGACAGCCGGAATGATTTGCTCGCTGTAATGCCGCTTGTGAAACACGCACAGTGCCAATACAAACACCGGGTAGCCCGGATCAATACTGGCCAACGAATGGTCACCGCTTTCATCGACATACACCACGTAATCGCTGAACCGCTTTTCCGCGGTGGGAGCCAATGGTGTCTCCAGCGGAGTGGCTTCTGCCACCTCGAAAAGTGCGTACTGCGTACCCGGTTTGGTAGTCATGGCAAAGCAGCTTCCAATTCTTGCTGCACCTGCGGCAGCCGCAACTGGCCGGAGATCAGGCGCGGGAGCAGGGTATCGCGGAGGGTGGTGAGGGTTTGGGCTTGCTGGTTGTTTCGAAAAATGCTTTCTCGAATAGTCCCGGCAACCTCATCAAAAGCACTCAAAACAGCAGCATCTGGGCGCGGCACCGTGAGCCGGTACACATTGCCTCGGTTCAAGCCCGGCACGGCTGCATCCGTATTCATGCCACGCAGGCCCAGGGTTTGCAGCAAATAAAAACAGTACGACATTGGAACCGCTGTGCGCACGTAAAACACCGTGTCAATCGGGAAAAATGGTCGATCCTCCCAATACAGACTACCCACCGTCCCCTTACGTCCAACAATGACCGAAGGACCCGTGACCAGACTTTCGTTATGGGACCCAGTCACACCGCCAGACCCGTACACAGGTATATCACCCGGTGCTCGGTCTGTGGCCTTCAGCGCTTTTCCATATGCAAGCTCTAGGAACGCTTCCAACCGCACCGCCCGCCACCCTTTCGGCACCAATCCCAGTTCCGACTCCTCCAACCCATCGGGAAACAGCGCCGCCGTGGCCTCGTCCATGCCTTCGGGGGCGCGGCCTTCCATCTTGGCGCGCACGGGGTCGAAATCGACAAACCACGACTTGAACAGCGCCTGGGCGATGCCCTC
>JAPLPK010000180.1 GCA_026400275.1 Burkholderiales bacterium | reverse complement strand
CCGAGGCATTGCCCGGGACGCCTTGCAGATCGATGCACTGACGTCCTGGATTGGGGATTTGGTGTGTCTGGACGACCTACGCGTGGGTATTCACTGCCGTGTGGAGGGCAGTCTGAAGACCCGTGGCAGCTTGACTCTGGCGGATGGTTGTCATGTTTCGGGCAATCTTATTTCTGAAGGGCCTATCCACCTGGGTTCGGATTGCGTTGTGGGTGGGGCTGTGGTGTCGGAAACTGCGGTCTATCTTGGCGCTGGCTGCACCATCGGTGCAGCTGGCCGACTGGCCACGGTAGCCGCACCGCGCATTCAGGTAGCGCCGGGTGTATGCGTGCATGGAACGTTGTGGGCTGAAGAAGCCGGCCAGACCTTGCCCCCGGCATCCATTGAGGCAGCTGCCCCTGCCATGCCGCCGGTACCGCTCACCATATGACTATTCTGAAAAATGGGCTTAAATCCTGGGCGGTGCGCTTGTGCGCCGCAGCACTATTGGCCGTAGTTTTGGGCGTGTGGGTCTACGGGGCTGCAGCCCGCAACCCGGTGCTGACCCGCCTGGCTCTCATAGTGCCTGATGATGTTTCGGAACAAGATGCCCAAGTGACCGTCTGGCAGGACGCGGCGGCCGAAATGGGCTTTCCTATGTCAGTGGTACGGGTGTCTGCGCTGCTGCGTCCCGGCGGCTATCCGCTGGATGCAGCCCTGATCCTGCCCGATACAGTGCACCGCCGTATGAATAGTGCGGTGGTGTCGCACCTGGAGCAGCGGGTCAGCCAAGGGGCTTTGCTCATGTTGGTGTACGACGCCGGCGTGAGCGACATGGACGGCAAATACCATCCCGAGCAATCACGCTTGTCCAAACTGGCCGGCGTGAACTACGCGCTGTACGGGGCACTGGGCTCCAAGATGGGCAGCGAACAGGTCGCCTGGGTTGATGGCGGAGCCGTGCCCTTGCTACGCCTGTCCCCCGGCAAGCTGATGCGAGAAGACAGCCAAAGCCCTTTTACCAGCATCCAAGCACCACCGCATGTCGACGAAGAGCTGTCTGTCGTCAGCTACAACTACGGGCGATTGCAATATCCCGTTTTTGCCACCCGTGGTGCGTTTGACGGCCAGCGGCTGATGCATTTTGAGGGCGGGGGTGTCATGGCCGGGCTGCATTCCATGGGGCAGGGCAAGGTGCTCTTTGTCAACATGCCACTGGGTTACCTGAAGTTGCGTACCGACGGCTTTTTCTTGCACAGTTTCTTGCGCTACTTTGCCGAGGACGTGGTGGCGCTGCCCCAGCTCTCGCCTATGCCGGAGGCGCGTGGCGCGCTGATCATGAATTGGCATATCGACTCCGCCGCCGCCGTGCCCGCCATGGAGTCGTTGACGGCGCTGGGTGCGTTTGAGCAGGGTCCTTACTCCATGCACCTAACCGCCGGCCCTGATGTAGACCACGCGGGTGATGGCTTGGGCATGGACTTGCAAAACAATCCCAAGATCCGAGATTGGGTGCGCCGCTTCGTCGCCCGTGGTGACGAAGTAGGTAGCCACGGCGGGTGGATACACAACGAGTTCGGCCGGTTGGTGGACAAGCAGGATCCAGCCCTGTCCATCCCCTTGATCGAGAAAAACCTGGCCAGTGTGTCCGAAGCCAGTGGCAAGCCGGTGCGCGAATATTCTGCCCCCATCGGTAACCACCCAGCATGGGTGACGCCTTGGCTGCGTGCGTACGGCATCCATGCCTATTACTTCACCGGCGACATCGGAATGGCGCCCACCCGCAGTTACCAAGACGGGCAGCGTGGCCCGGCAGATATGTGGTCCTTCCCCGTGCTGAGCTATGGCATTTACGCCAGCTTTGAAGAATCACAGATGGCCCATGTGCCCGAACGTGATATTGCGGTGTGGCTCAAGGATGTGGCGGATTTCTGTGCGCAATACCGCACCGTGCGGTTGGTCTACTTTCACCCGCCAGGCATTGCGATGTTTCCTAACGCATTCAAGCAATGGATGCAGCATACGGCCAGCCTTGTTCATCAGCAGTCACTGCGCTGGATGACCATGGCGCAATACGCGGCCTTTGCCAATGACCGACTCGACGTGGTTTGGGAACTGTCCCCGGATAGCGCCACCCCCGGTGGCTCCGTGCTCAAAGCCCACCACCCGCGTTCGCTTGATCGCTTGACCTGGCTGCTGCCGGCACAGCGCTACGCCCAGCCCAGCCTGGTGGAGGGTTCTGCCCGTATCGACCGTGATGGCCCCTACTGGCGCGTGATCGCCGGGCCTTCCACTGTGCTACAGCTGCGCCTGCCTGCCAACCCTATTCCAACAACCAGCATCCCCGCACCATGACTTCTCACGAATCCGCATCGCCGCGTCCCATACTGATTTCAGTCGGGACCCGGCCTGAGATCATCAAAATGGCCCCCGTCTATACCGAACTGCGCCGCCGAGGCCTGCCTGTCGCCTGGGTGCATAGCGGCCAGCACCGGGAAATGGCCGATGCTCTGTATAGCTTTTTTGACATACAGCCAGAGCATGAAGTGGTGCTGGAGCGTAAAAACGGCAGCCTGGCGCATTTGAATGCCTTGCTGCTTGAGGGGCTGTCCAACATTTACGAAGCGGTGCAACCCAGCGCCGTGCTGGTGCATGGGGACACCACCAGTACCCTGGGCTCTGCGCAAGCGGCGTTCTACCTGGGGATTCCGATCGGCCACGTCGAGGCTG
>JAPLPK010000139.1 GCA_026400275.1 Burkholderiales bacterium | reverse complement strand
GGGTGGACTTGCCGCAGCCGGAGGGGCCGACGAAGACGATGAACTCGTTCTTGTTGATGTCGAGATCGATGCCTTTGATGGCGCGGTGGTCGGCGAAGAACTTCTCAACGCCGCGAAGTTGTAGAAAAGACATGATGATGGTCCTCGAGTATTTGTACTTTGTTGCTATTCAGCGCCATGCCACAGACTTAACGGGCCTGCGCCGCAGGAACCCACGGAACCGGCTTTGCCGGGCCGTAGGGTTCGCCCCCTGCAAGGGGGTTGGCGAAAACGCACAGCGTGTAGCCTGGGGGTGTTCACTATTTCACCGCGCCGAAGGTGAGGCCTTGGACGAGTTGCTTCTGGCTGAACCAGCCGAACACGATGATGGGTGCGATGGCCATCAGCGACGCTGCAGACAACTTGGCCCAGAACAAGCCCTCGGGGCTGGAGTAAGAGGCAATCAGCGAAGCCAGCGTGCCCGCATTGGCAGAGGTCAGGTTCAGGGCCCAGAAGGCCTCGTTCCACGACAGCACCAGGCACAGCAGACCGGTAGAGGCAATGCCGCCCATGCACAGCGGCAGGATCACCCAGCGGAATTCTTCCCACACCGTGGCACCGTCCAGGCGCACGGCCTCCAGGATGTCCTTGGGCACTTCCTTGAAAGCGCTGTACAGCATCCACACCATGATGGGCAGGTTCGACAGCGTGAACACAATGACCAGCGCGGTCAGCGAGTCCAGCATGCCCACGGTCTGCGCCATCACGTACACCGGCACCAGGGCCCCCACGGCGGGCATCATCTTGGTGGACAGCATCCACAGCAGAATGTCGCGGGTCTTCTTGGTCGGGAAGAAGGCCATTGAATAGGCCGCCGGCACCGCAATCAAGATGCCCAGAATGGTGGAGCCCAGGCTGGTGATCAGCGAGTTACGGGCGAACAGCAGGTAGTTGCTACGCTCTTGTACTTCTGAAAAACTGGCCAAGGTCGGCGAGAAAAACAGGTGCCCGGCAATCGCCTGGCCTTCGGTCTTGAATGCCGTCAGCGTGAGCCAGAACAGCGGAAAGAACAGAAACAGCGCCACGCCCCAGGCACACACGGTGCGGACGATGGGAAAGGGTTTGGTTTTCATCATGGTCGTGCTCCCGTTCAGTCCAGGTTCTTGCCTACCAGGCGCACCAGGAAGACGGATGCGATATTGGCCAGAATCACCGCGAACAGAGCACCGGCCGAGGCCACGCCCACGTCGAAGTTCATCAGTGCCTGCTTGAAAATCAGGAAAGCCAGGTTGGTACTGTCATTGCCCGGGCCACCGCCGGTGGTGGTAAAGATTTCGGCGAACACGCTCAGCAGGAAGATCATTTCGATCATGATCACCACGGCAATCGAGCGCCCCATATGGGGTAACACCAGGTAGTAAAACTTGTCAAAGGCGTTGGCGCCGTCCATGCCTGCGGCGTCCATCTGCTCGCGGTCCAGCGACTGCAGCGAGGTGATGAAAATCAGGCAGGCAAATGGCAGCCATTGCCAGGACAGCATGATGATCACCGACAGCAGGGGCCAGTCGGTCATCCAGTCGATCGGCGTACCGCCAAAGAACTGCCACACGTGGGCCAACACGCCATAAATCGGGTTCATCATCATGTGCTTCCACAGCAATGCGTTCACCGTGGGCATGACGAAAAAGGGCGAGATCAGCAGCACCCGCACAATGCCCTGGCCGGGGAACGGCTCGTTGACCAGCAAGGCCAGGCCAACGCCCAAGACCACGGTGATGACGATCACGGAGCTCAGCAGCTGCAGGGTGTGCAGCACCGAAGGCCAGAAGTCGGGGTCGGTGATGAAGTAAGAAAAGTTCTCCAAGCCGACGAAACCGGTCTCGCCGGGCTGCATCAGGTTGTAGTGGATGACGGAGAAATACAGCGTCATCACCAGCGGAACAATCATCCACAGAAATAGCGTGACGATGGACGGCGCCATCAGGGCGCGAGGGAGGAAGCGTGACATGGTGGGCTCTCGGGTGACGGGGCTGGGGAGGAAAAACCACCCTCACCCCGGCCCTCTCCCGCAGGCGGGAGAGGGAGGAAATCCGGTACTACGCCCTCTCCCGCTGTGCGGGAGAGGGTTGGGGTGAGGGCAGAACCCGATCCCTACTTCTTGTAGTAGCCGCCCTTGGTCATTTCACGTTCAGCAGCGGTTTGCGACGTCTTCAGTGCGGCGTCTACCGTGACCTTGCCCGACAGGGCCGAGCTCATTTGCTGGCCGACAGCAATACCGATGGCCTGGAACTCAGGAATCGCAGCGTATTGCACACCCACATACGGAGACTTGGGCAAGGTGCTGTCGTTGGGGTTGGCGCTGTTGATGGCCTTGAGCTCTTCGGTAGCAAACTTAGCCACCTTCTGGAACTCGGGGTTGGCGTAGGTGGACTTGCGGGTGCCGGTAGGCACGGCATTCCAGCCCTCTTCCTTGGCCACCAGGTTCACGTAGTCCTTGGAAGTTGCCCAAGTGATGAACTTCTGCGCCGCGTCCGTCTTCTTGGAAGAAGCTGGAATGGCCAGGTTCCACGACCACAGCCAGTTCGCGCCCTTGGCGGTCACGGCGGTAGGTGCCTGGGTGAAGGCCATCTTGTCGGCCACCTTGGATTGCTTGGGGTCGCTCACGAAAGACGCGGCGATCGTTGCGTCAATCCACACACCGCACTTGCCTTCGTTCATCAAGGCCAGGTTTTCGTTGAAGCTGTTGGCCGAAGCGCCTGGGGGGCCGTACTTCTTCATCAGGTCCACGTACTGGCTGATGGCGTCATGCCAAGGCTTGGTGTCGATCTGTGGCTTCCAGGACATGTCGAACCACTGGCCGCCGTAGGCGTTCACCATGGTGGACAGGAAAGCCATGTTGTCGCCCCAGCCCGGCTTGCCGCGCAGGCACAGGCCGTACACGCCCTTGGCTGGATCGTGGATCTTGGACACGATGTTGGCCATCTCGGTCCAGGTCGGGTTGGCAGGCATGGTCAGGCCGGCGGCCTTGACCAGGTCGGCACGGTACATGGTCATCGAGCTTTCGCCGTAGAAAGGCGCCGCGTACAGCTTGCCGTCCAGCGTCAGGCCGTTGCGGATGGCGGGCAGCATGTCGTCCACGTCATAGGCCGCATCGGTAACGATAGGTGCCAACCAGCCCTTCTTGGACCAGATAGGTGCTTCGTACAGGCCGATGGTCATCACGTCAAACTGGCCGCCCTTGGTGGCGATGTCGGTGGTGACGCGTTGGCGCAGCACGCCTTCTTCCAGCGTAACCCACTTCACCTTGATGTCTGGATTGGCGGTTTCAAAGTTCTTGGTGAGCTTTTGCATGGTGATCATGTGGCCGTTGTTCACGGTCGCAATCACCAGTTCGGTTGCAGCGTGTGCAGCGAAGGATCCCAGCATCGCGACAACGGCGGCTGCGCAAATTTTCATTTTCATGGAGTGTCTCCTGAGGTTTTTGGACTAATCCCGCTAGCGCATTGATTGCACTGGTTCGGTGGCGTAATCGTAGGAGTTAGCCCATGCCACCAGCGATACCCAAAAGGAGACTTGTTGTACTTTGTTGCGGAACAAGGCTAGTAAAAACCCTTATCAACCAAATAAAAGTATCTGAATTGCCCACCACCGAGACGCCTTCGGGCTCCGCCCACTGGCCCCCACCAGCGAGAAGGCATTCCCTATAAACTCCAGCGCTCCTAATTGCTCCGCCTCGGCCGAAGCACTGCCCCACCAAATCAAGCCCCCAGTTCACCCCCTACAAGCCGCGAAACGCATGAAGGTATTTCTGGCCCGTACAGGCATTGCAAAGCCCCAAACATGGGCAGAAGCCGTCCAGTTTTCCAAGTTCATGTGGTACCAAACCGGCATGTTTCTGATGCTGAACCTGGCCGAAGACCCCGCTTGGCTGGCATGGGGGTTTTGTTGAGGCCTTCCGAGCAGCAAGAACTTCAGCGGCACAAAAAACCGCTCTAGCGCAGATATAAGCTGCGCCAAAAGCTATCAATTCAGTAGCAACCTATGGCGCAGCCTGCGCAAAGCCGTCCAGGACATTGACGGCATTCACCCCCACTGCATCCACCGCATACCCGCCTTCGAACACAAACACCGTGGGCAAGCCAGCGGCGGCCAGGTCGGCGCCTACGCGCAGATAGTCTTCGCTGCGCAGATGAAAGCCCGAGATCGGGTCGCCCTCAAAGGTATCCAGCCCCAGCGACACCACCAGCGCCTGGGCACCGCTGCGGGCGATCGCCTGCAGGGCCTGGCCCAGGGCCGCACGCCAGCGCGCAAAGTCGGTGCCGCGCGGCAGCGGCAGGTTCAGGTTGTGGCCCGCCCCTGCGCGCGCACCGGTCTCGTCGGCATAGCCCAGGTAGAACGGGTATTCGGTGTGCGGGTCGCCGTGCACGCTGGCAAAGAACACGTCGGCGCGCTCGTAGAAGATGGCCTGCGTGCCGTTGCCGTGGTGGTAGTCGATGTCCAGCACCGCCACCCGATCAGCCCCTGCGTCACGCAAGGCCTGGGCGGCTACCGCCGCATTGTTCAAAAAGCAGTAGCCGCCAAAGAAGTCAGCCCCCGCATGGTGGCCTGGCGGGCGGGTCAAGGCAAAGGCGGACCGTGCACCGGCGCTGACCAGCTGTGCCGCCGTCACCGCGCACTGGGCGCCGGCATAGGCTGCAGCCCAGGTGCCCGAGGTCAACGGCGTCCCCGCGTCGTACGAGAACAAGCCCATGCGCGCAGCAAAGTTGGCGGGCAATATGTCGGAGCGGAAACTGCGCACCGGCCATACCGACGGCAGCGCGTCACGCTCGGCATTGGCCGGGTCCAGCGCCACCCACTCACTCCAGGCGCTCGCCAGAAAGTCCAGGTAGCGCGGGCTGTGCACCCGCTGCAAGACCTCCAGGCCATGGTCCTGCGGCGCACGCACATCGCCCTGGCCGCGCCGCTGCAGCTCCTGCAGCACGTAATCGGCGCGCGCCGGCACCTCAAAACACGGCACCAATTGGCCTCGGAACATCTCGACCTTGCCCTGGTGCAGGGCGTGCTGGTGGTTGTAGACGGTGATCATGCGAAAGCTCTTTCCAAGCAGAATTGAATGCCCGAAAGTATGGCGCTGCGCCACTGAAATAGCTTTGCTTTATGTCCCTGCTCCAGGCTAGGATGCGCACAGAAAAGATATTTTTATGGCCCACCATGAGCACAAAATTACCCATAACCGCACTAGACAGCACAGATCGCACTATTTTGCGGCTTCTGCAAAAAGACGGCAACTTGTCCACCCCACAACTGGCCGAGCAGCTGGCCCTGAGCACCACGCCCTGCTGGCGCCGGCTGAAGCGGCTGGAGGATGCCGGCTTCATCACCGGCTACGAGGCCCGGCTGGACCGGCGCAAGCTGGGCCTGGACATCCTCGCCTTTGTGCAGGTCACCTTCGGTGTGGTGACCGGCAGCGCCATCCAGCAGTTTGAAGACACCATCGCCCAGCGGCCCGAGGTGCTGGCCTGCCACAAGGTGACCGGCCAGGCCGACTACCTGCTGCAGGTAGTGGCGCCCAGCCTGGACGCCTACAGCGACTTCGTGGAAACCGTGCTGCGCAGCCTGCCCGGCATCAGCCTGATCCATTCCAGCCTGGCGTTGCGCGAAATCAAGGCATCGGGCCAGCTGCCGGTACCCGCCGTCGATTTATAAGAAATGGGCCGCCAGCGCAGATAGAAACTGCGCAAGCAGCTATGTTTTAAATAGCAAGTCAAACTCAGTGGTAGAAGCCCAGCACCATCGCCCCGGCGGTGATCAGCACACAGGCCAGGCTGCGGCGCAGGGTCAGCGGCTCGCCCAGGAACAGCGCGCCGATCAGTGCGGCAAACAGCACCGAGGTTTCGCGCAGCGCCGACACCGTGCCCATGGGCGCGCGCGCCACAGCCCAGATCACAATGCCGTAGGACGCCAGCGACATCGCCCCGCCGCCCAGCCCGGTCCAGACGGCGCGCGCCCCCAGGTTGCGCGGCCAGGCACGGTGCTGCCACCAGTACAGCAGCAGCATGGCCAAGCTGTCCAGCACAAACAACCAGCCCGCATAGGCCAGCGCATCGCCCGCCGCCCGCGCGCCCAGCCCGTCCACCACGGTATAGGCGGCAATAAAGGCGCCGGTGATTACCGCCGTCAGCGGCCCGGTCAAAGCCATGCCCCGGCGCAGATCCGCCAGGCTGAAGATACCCACCGAGATCAGCACCACGCCCAGCCAGACCCATAGCCCCATGTTCTCGCCCACAAACAGCGCCGCACCGATGGACACCAACATGGGAGAGGACCCGCGCGCGATCGGGTAGGACTGGCCGAAGTCGCCCACCTTGTAGGCCCGCACCAGAAACACGTTGTAGCCCACGTGCAAGGCCACGCCCAGCGCCACGTAGACCCAGCTCAGTGGCAGCGGGAATGGCCGCAACACGGCCAGCGGCAGCCCGCCCAGGCCGGCGCCCACCATCATCAGCGTCAGCACAGCCTTGCGGTCAGCACCAGCGCTGTTTTTCAGCATCGCGTTCCAGCTGGCATGGCAGAGCGCGGCGCAGAGCACCAGGAGGATGACGGCGGGGGTCATGCCATCAGCGCGCCAGCACCGGCTTCAAAGCCACGCCCGTGGCCGTGCCCAACGCCACCACCTGCTCCGGCGGTGCCGCCGCCACGATGCGGCCGCCGGCGTTGCCACCGTCTGGGCCTAGGTCGATGATCCAGTCGGATTCGGCAATCACGTCCAGGTCGTGCTCGATAACCACCACACTGTGGCCGCCATCCACAAGGCGGTGCAGCACGCGTATCAGCTTTTCCACATCGGCCATGTGCAGGCCCACGGTGGGCTCGTCCAGCACGTACAGGGTGTGCGGGGCTTTCTGGCCACGGCGGGTGATGTCGTCGCGCACCTTGGCCAGCTCGGTCACCAGCTTGATGCGCTGGGCCTCGCCGCCGCTGAGGGTGGGTGACGGCTGTCCTATGGTCAGGTAGCCCAGACCCACGTCTTTCAGCAGCTGTAGCGGGTAGGCGATGACGGGCATAACGGCGAAGAAATCGACGGCTTCGTCCACCTCCATCTGCAGCACGTCGCCAATGCTTTTGCCGCGCCAGGTGACGGCCAGCGTTTCGGGGTTGAAGCGCGCGCCCAGGCAGGTTTCGCACTTCACCTTCACGTCGGGCATGAAGCTCATGGCGATGGTGCGCAGGCCCTGGCCTTCGCAGCTGGGGCAGCGGCCTTCGCCGGTGTTGAACGAGAAGCGCGCCGGGCCATAGCCACGGGCCCGGGCTTCCAGGGTTTCGGCAAACAGCTTGCGGATGGTGTCCCAGAAGCCGATGTAGGTGGCGGGGCAGCTGCGCGGGGTTTTGCCGATGGGGGTCTGGTCCACTTCCAGCACGCGGTCGATGGCGGCAAAGCCGGCCACGTCGGCACAGCCCAGCCAGGCGGGGCGCTGGCCGGCGGCCCAGCTGTCGCGCCCGGCCTTGGTGCTGCGCTGGACCACGGCGGTCTGCACGTTGGCCAGCAGCACGTCGCGCGCCAGCGTCGACTTGCCCGAGCCGCTGACGCCGGTGACCGCCACCAGGCGCTTGAGCGGAATCTGCACGCTGACGTTTTGCAGGTTGTGCATGGTGGCGCCGCTGACGGTGAGCCACTGCAACGGCTCGGCAATGGCCACGGCATCAAGGGCTGCGTCTGCTGCAGCCTTCTTTTTGGCGGCGGCCTTGGTCTTGGCCGTGGGTGCTTCATAGGGCAGGTCGGCCACCGGTGCCGCCACGGCGGCGGGGTCAAACGCTTCCACCGCGCGCCGCGCCTTCAAGGGGTGCCGCATGGCGTGCAGCAGGTAGCGGCCTGTCACGGATTCGCTGGCGTCGGAAATATCGGCCACCTTGCCCTGCGCCACGAGACGGCCACCGCGCTTACCGGCGCTGGGGCCGATGTCGATGATGTGGTCGGCTCGGCGGATGGTGTCTTCGTCGTGCTCCACCACCACCAGGGTGTTGCCCTTGCTGCTGAGGCTGTGCAGCGCGTTTAGCAGGATGTGGTTGTCGCGTGCATGCAGGCCGATGGTCGGCTCGTCCAGGATGTAGCAGACGCCTTGCAGATTGCTGCCGAGCTGCGCCGCCAGCCGGATGCGCTGGGCCTCGCCGCCGCTGAGCGTGGGAGCGCCACGGTCCAGCGTCAGATAGCCCAGGCCGACTTCTTCGAGGAACTCCAGGCGGCTCTGGATTTCGGGCACCAGGTCGCGGGCGATGTCGGTTTCGCGCTGGCTCATTTCACCGGCGACCTGCAGCGCCTGCACCCATTGGCGGATGTCGGTCACGCTGAGGCGAGCCAGGTCGGTGATGCCCACATTGGCGAAGCGCACGGCCCGGGCCGTGGCGTTGAGCCGCGTGCCCTGGCAGGTGGGGCAGGCCACATCGTGCAGGTCTTCGACCTCGGGCTCGGCAAAGGTTTGCTCGCGGCCGCCGGTATCGTCGGCACGCACCGAGTCGTCGAACACGGCGCGCTGGTCCTTGGTCAGCTTCACGCCTGTGCCCACGCAGTCGGGGCACCAGCCGTGCTTGCTGTTGTAGCTGAACAAACGCGGGTCCAGCTCGGCGTAGCTGGTGCTGCACACCGGGCAGGCGCGCTTGCTGGAGAACACCATCACCTTGCCGATGTGCGCCGTGGGCAGGCCGTCGGCCATGGCTTCTTTCAGGCCGTCGATGCCGACCAGTACATGGACCACGCCCTTGCCATGTTCCAGCGCCGTAGCTAGGCCTTCGCGCAGGCGCGCCTCGTTGCCGGGGCCGACATCCACGCTCAACACCGGCAGCTCCACCGTGTGCTCCTTGAAGCGGTCGATGCGCGGGAAGCCGGTGGTCGGCAGGAAGTCGCCATCGACGCGCAGGTGGCTGTAGCCGCGCGGCCGCGCCCAATCGGCCAGCTCGGTGTAGACGCCCTTGCGGTTGATGACCAGCGGCGCCAGCAGGCCTATGTGCTGGCCGCGAAAGGTTTTCAGCAGCTGGGCGGCGATGCTGTCCGGCGTTTGCGGCTGTACCGCCGCACCGTCTTTCACGCAATGCTGTATGCCCAGCTTCACGTAGAGCAGGCGCAGGAAGTGCCAGACCTCGGTGGTCGTGCCCACGGTGGACTTGCGACCGCCACGGCTCAGGCGCTGCTCGATGGCCACGGTGGGCGGAATGCCGTAGACCGCATCCACCTCGGGCCGGCCCGCGGGTTGCACGATGCTGCGCGCATAGGCGTTCAGCGACTCCAGGTAGCGGCGCTGGCCCTCGTTGAACAAGATGTCGAAGGCCAGCGTGGACTTGCCGGAGCCGCTGACGCCGGTGACCACATTGAATTGGCCGCGCGGAATGTCCACGCTCAGCGACTTCAGGTTGTGCTCCTTGGCGTTGACGATCTGGATCGCGTTCGGCGGCACTACGCGTACCGCCTGCTGGGCCAGCCAGGCGGGAGTCTTTTCTTTCACCACCTGGGCGCCGATGCCCAGCGTCGATTCGTACTCGCGCAGCGCAGCACCGGTGTGGGAGGTGGCGTGCAGGCGCACTTCTTCGGGCATGCCCTGGGCGACCACCAGGCCGCCGCCATAGCCGCCCTCCGGCCCCATATCGATCAGCCAGTCGCTGGCGCGGATCACGTCCAGGTTGTGCTCTATCACCACCATGGAATGGCCAGCGTCCAGCAGCTTGCGCAGCGCGCGCATCAGCTTGGCGATGTCGTCAAAGTGCAGGCCGGTGGTCGGCTCGTCGAACAGGAACAGCGTGCCCTTCTTGGCCACCGGCTGCCGGCCATTGCTTTTCGCCGCCTCGGCCAGAAAGCCGGCCAGCTTCAGGCGCTGGGCCTCGCCACCGCTCAATGTGGGCACTGGCTGGCCCAGCTTCACGTATTCCAGGCCTACATCCACAATCGGCTGCAGCGCACGTATGACGTCACGGTCACCTTCAAAAATAATAGCAGCCTCGGCCACTGTCAAATCCAGCACGTCGGCCACGTTCAGCTGCACCAGGCGGGCATCGGCCACGGCACGGCGCTCTATCGTCACCTCCAGAATCTCGGGCCGGTAGCGCTTGCCGTCGCAATCCGGGCAGCGCAAATACACATCGCTGAGGAACTGCATTTCCACATGCTCGAAGCCGGAGCCGCCGCAGGTCGGGCAGCGGCCGTCGCCACTGTTGAAGCTGAACTTGCTGGCGGTGTAGCCGCGCTGGCGTGACAAGGGGGCGTTGGCAAATATCTCGCGAATCGCATCCCAGGCGCCCACATAGCTGGCGGGGTTGGAACGCGCGGTTTTGCCAATGGGCGACTGGTCGACAAACACCACCTCGCTGAGGTAGTCAGCACCCAGCAAGCGGTCATGCAGGCCCGGGGTTTCGGTGGCCTTGCCGAAGTGGCGCATCAGCGCCGGGGCCAGCACGTCCTGGATCAGCGTGGACTTGCCCGAGCCACTGACGCCGGTGATGCACACCAGGCGTTGCAGCGGGAATTCAACCGACACGTTCTGCAAATTGTTTTGCCGCGCCCCTTCCAGTACCAGGCGCGGCGTGGCGTCGGTCACCAGCTTCTTGAAGCCCATGCCTATGGTCTTGCGGCCACCCAGGTAGGCGCCGGTCAAGGTGTTGGCGTGGCGCAGGTCGTCGGTCGTGCCGTCGAACACAATCTGCCCGCCCCGCGCGCCAGGGCCGGGGCCCATGTCGATCATGCGGTCGGCGGCCAACATCACCGCCGGGTCGTGCTCGACCACCACCAGGGTGTTGCCGGCATCACGCAGGCGCTGCATGGCCTCGATGATGCGGTGCATGTCGCGCGGGTGCAGGCCGATGCTGGGCTCGTCCAGCACAAACAGCGTGTTTACCAGCGAGGTGCCCAACGCCGTGGTGAGGTTGATGCGCTGCACCTCGCCGCCGCTGAGGGTTCGGCTCTGCCGGTCCAGCGTCAGGTAGCCTATGCCCACGTCGCACAGGTATTTGAGGCGGGTGGTGATCTCGTCCAGCAGCAACTTCAGCGCCTGCTCGTCGCCGCCCTGCTCGGCCCGCGTGCCCAAGATGCGGTCTGCCTGCAGGTCGAAGAAGCGGCGCAACCGGTCTATGGGCAGCAGCATCAGATCGTGCAGGCACAGGCCCGGCAAGGCCTCCAGCTGGGCGCGGCTCCAGGACACGCCCTGAGGCAGGTGCCGTTTGGCGGGGTCCAGTACCGCGTTCGCATCCTCCACACTGCCCAGGCGCCACAGCAGGCTCTCGGTCTTCAGGCGTGCGCCATCGCAAGCCGAGCAGGTGGTGTAGCTGCGGTACTTGGACAGCAGCACCCGGATGTGCATCTTGTAGGACTTGGTTTCCAGGTATTCGAAGAAGCGCTTCACGCCGAACCAGTGCTGGTTCCACTTGCCGTTCCAATTGGGCGATCCGTTGATCACCCAGTGCTGGTGCTCGGGCGTGAGCTTGTAATACGGCGTGTCGCGCGGAATGCCGGCGGCTTCGGCGTGGCGCATCAGGTCGTCCTGGCACTCCTGCCAGGCGGGGGTCTGCATGGGTTTGATGGCGCCGTTGCGCAGGGTCAGCTTGTCGTTCGGGATGACCAGGCCGTAGTCCACACCGATCACGCGGCCAAAGCCCTTGCAGGTCTCGCAGGCACCCACCGGCGAGTTGAAGGAAAACATCGACGGAATCGGGTCGGTGTAGCGCACGTCGCTTTCGGCGCAGTGCAGGCCGGTGGAGAACTTCCACATGTATGTGGCCCCCACGCTCGGCACTGGCGTGTCCTCGCTGCCCCCCGAGGGGGCTGCCCCGCCTTGGGGCGGCCCGGCGGCGGGGCGCGGCTCACCCCCCTCCTCTGCCGGCAGCACATACACATTCAGCCGGCCGCCGCCGCGCTTGATGGCCACCTCGATAGCCTCCAGCGCGCGGGACTTTTCGGCACCGGCTATGCGGAAGCGGTCGGCCACCACGTCCAGCACCTTGCGGGTGGCGGGGGCTGCAGCCTTCTTGCTGGGTTTGGCAGGCGTGGCTGGGGCCTCTACCGCCACCTCGCGCTCGGCCTGCACGCGGGTAAAACCGCTTGCCGACAGCCACTGAGCCACCTCTTCCGCCGAGGTATTGCCGGGCAACTCCACGGGAAAAGTCAGCACCAACCGAGGGTCTTGCGCCGCAGCCGCGCGCTCGCACAGCTCGGCGTAGATGCTTTCCGGCGTGTCGTGCCGTACCGGCTGCGCAGTGACGCGATCAAACAGGTTGCCGGCGCGCGCGAACAACAGCTTCAGATGGTCGTTGAGCTCGGTCATCGTGCCAACGGTGGAGCGGCTGGATCGCACCGGGTTGGTCTGATCGATGGCGATGGCCGGGGGCACGCCTTCCACTTTGTCCACCGCCGGCTTGTCCATGCGGTCCAGGAACTGGCGCGCATAGGCCGAGAAGGTCTCTACATAGCGGCGCTGGCCTTCGGCAAACAAGGTGTCGAACACCAGGCTGGACTTACCAGAGCCGCTGGGGCCGGTCACCACCGTGAGTTCGCCGGTGCGGATGTCCAGGTCGATGTTCTTCAGATTGTGCTGGCGCGCACCGCGAATGCGGATGGTTCCCTGGGTCATAAGTGGGTGCTCGGATGGGTAAGGCGGACCATTGTAGGGAGCGCCCGGCACGCAGCGAGACCAGGGGTTATTGCCTGTACGGCTGCCTCCCGCAGCCGTCAAAAACCCGCTAGCGCACCATGCCCTGGGTAAACGACAAGGCCTGGGCAGCCTCGCGCAGATGTTCCCGCACATCGTCCAGGCCTGGGCCTACGTGGCGGTCGATGCGGCGGATGTATGGGCAGGTTAGCGTTGCCAGCGCAGTGTTGTCAGGCCCGAGGATGGGGAAAGAGATATCCACCACACCGAAAGACTGGGCGCTTTCGCGTTCCAGATAGCCCCTTTCTCGGATGGCGGCCAAGGTGTGCGCCAACTGGTCCGCAGAGATGGGGACCTCTCCGTCCAACGGCGTGTGCTCGGCCAGCATGGCATTGAAACGCCCTTGGTCCGCATAGGCCAGCAGCAAGTGGCCGGAAGCCGTGTCCAGCAGGCCTACGCGGGCGCCGCGCTGCACGGCGAAACTCCAGCCGCTGGGGCTGTTAATTTGTGCGCTGATGAGCACATTGCCCCGGTCATACACCCCCATATGGCAAGACTGCTCGGCGCGGCGGGTGAAGTCGTCCATGATGGGCAAGGCCTGGTTGATCAGGCGGCTCAGCGGCGGGTGCATGTTCGCCAGGGCAAACAGCTTCAGGCTCAGGGCGTAACGGTCGCCCGAGGGCGTACGCATGACGTACTGGCGCACGACCAGCCGCTCCAGCATGCGGTAGATCTCACTGGCGCTGCGGTCCATTTCTTTCACGATTTCAGCGCGCGTGAGACCATGCGGCTGGGTGGCCAGCAGCTCCAGAATGTCCAGGCCTTTGTCGAGTGCGGGCGCGCGGTAGCGCTCGTCGGCACCCGAGCCTGCATCTGGGATTTCTTCGACTTTAGGACGGCGGCCGCGGGGTTTGCTTGCTGTGGCAGACATGGGGGACTTTACGTAGGTTGGCAGTTTTTATAGCAGACGCCACAAGCCCTAGGGAAACTACCAGCGCTACCGTGGCACAACATGCCTATCATTATTCTTCATATATGAATCGTTTGTTCATATTTGAATTAAATAAAACGGAGCGTAAAAATGGGGCAAGGCAGACTGCACGGCAAGACTGTTCTGATTACGGCAGCAGCGCAAGGCATTGGGCGTGCCAGTGCTCTGGCGTGTGCTGCCGAGGGCGCCCGCGTGATTGCCACGGACATCAACCAAGCCCTGCTGGACAGCCTGGCTACCGAACACAGTGGCATCCAGGTTGAGCTGCTGGACGTGCGCAGCGATGCCGCCGTGACCGCGCTGGCCGCCCGCACACCTGCGCTGGACGCCCTGTTCAACTGTGCCGGCATGGTGGCCAATGGCAGCATGCTGGAATGCACCGAGGCCGACTGGGACTTGAGCTTCGACTTGAACGTAAAGAGCATGTTCCGCATGACGCGCGCCTTTCTACCGGCCATGCTGGCCAAGGCCGAAGCCACACAGGGCAGCGTATCCATCATCAATATGGCGTCGATGGCGTCCAGCATCAAGGGCTTTGCCAACCGCTGCGCATACGGCACGACCAAAGCGGCGGTGATCGGCCTTACCAAATCACTGGCGGCCGACTATGTGAAAGCCGGTCTGCGTGCCAATGCACTCTGCCCCGGCACGGTGGACACGCCATCACTGCGTGGCCGGATCGCCAGCGCAGCCGATCCGGCACAGGCGGAGAAGGACTTTGTGGCGCGCCAGCCCATGGGGCGCTTGGCCACCGTGGACGACATCACGCCCACGGTGGTCTACCTGGCCAGCGATGAATCGCGCTTCGTCACAGGGCAAACCCTGCTGGTAGATGGCGGCGTAACCATTTAAATCGGGTGTCTACACCCTCGGCCACGCAGCAAGGTACACCGTGACACCTCTGGTTTCCGTCAACAATCTCAGCAAGTCCTTCCCGGGCGTCAAGGCACTGGACAATGTGCGCTTCGACCTGCAGGCCGGTGAAGTGCATGCCCTGATGGGAGAAAACGGTGC
>JAPLPK010000226.1 GCA_026400275.1 Burkholderiales bacterium | reverse complement strand
ACGCTGCAGCAATCAAGCTTCATAAAAAATGACACAGAAGCCTTTAAGAAAGCCTTTCAAAGGCAGATGTCGCCCCGTCCGCTAGATCCTGTGGCGGCGACCAAATGGACACTGCTGCAGGAGGCGTTCCAGCATGACATCGTGCTCGACCTGCACTGCGACACGAGTGGTGTGGTGCACATCTATGCCCCACGGGGGCAGCAAGAGCGGGCCGTTCAGCTAGCGCGTTCGGTGGGTGCGCGGGCTTTGGTGCTGGAGTCGGACGTTGGCGGAAAGCCGTTCGATGAGTCTTACCTTCTGCCGTGGAATGCATTGCGTGCCGCCGGCCTGGTGGATGAAGATCGCCAGGGATTTTCTTGCACCATCGAACTGCGCGGACAGAGTGATGTGGACGATGCCATTGCCTACAACGACGCGCTGGGGATCATCGACTTCCTGACCTCCGAGGGCCTGCTGACCAGGGACACATCTGCGACCCCGATGGACCACCGAGAAGTGGACTGCTTCCCCACCGAAGGCTTACTACATTTGCCCAGCCCGGCCACCGGCTTGGTGGTTTACCACAAGCAGCCCGGCGAGGCTGTGGCTACTGGCGAGCTGCTGGCTGAGATAGTTTTGCTGGATGCCGAGGTGGGCAGCGCACGCGTTCCGGTGCGCAGCGAAATCGATGCCGTGTTTCTAGTGCAGCAAAGCGCACGCCTAGTCCGCGCCGGCCAACGCATTGCGTTATTAGCGGGCCAGAAGCCCCTTCCAAATCGCACCAAAGGTGCGCTGTTGATGCATTTCTAGTTTTTAAACCCGGCGGTAGCGCCATCTTTTGAAAGGTCTCCGATGAAACGTCATTTGTTCGCCCTATTTGCCCTGTGGGGCTTGGGCTCAGCTGTTTGCATGGCCCAAGCTGCAGATTTGCCGGTGTTGCGTATCGGCCTCGAGGCCACCTACCCGCCGTATGAGTACAAAGAACCCTCCGGTAAGTTGGTTGGCTTCGATATCGAATTGGCAGAAGCCATGTGCGCAGAGATGAAGATGAAGTGTGAGTGGGTAGAGTCACCCTTTGATGCCCTGATTCCATCGTTCCAGGCCAAAAAATTCGACGTGGTGCATTCGGCCTTGAGCATTACCGAAAAGCGCAAGCTGACGGTTGACTTCACCGATCCGCTGTACCACGCCGCGACCAAGCTGATCGCTAAAAAAGGCAGCGGGCTGGAACCCACTGCCCAGTCGCTGGCAGGCAAAAAACTTGGAGTGCTGAAGGGCACCATCCAGGAGGATTTCGCCAAAAAGAAGCTTGAGCCGCATGGCGTGGAGGTGAAAAGCTTCGCCGGTGGCTCGGTAGTCGACCCGATGATTGGTGCCGGCATCGGCATGGCGGTGCGCAAGAACAACCAGCCCCTGCTGGATAAGCTGAATCAGGCCTATGCAAAGGTGCGAGCCAACGGCAGCTTCAATCGCATCATGAAGAAGTACTTCGACTACGACATCCTGAACTAGCCCTCCACTGGCGGCGCGTTGGCCTGTGTGTGCCGCGCCGCCCCTCAATGGTTTTTCCTATGACCCCATCTTCGTCGATTCCCATCCTGCACGCTGACGCGGTGCGGGCTCTACTGCCACGCCTCGACACGCAGAACATCTTGCGTGCAATGTTCCGCGACCTTGCCCAGCAGACAGCCGTGCAGCCGCCGCAAACCCTTGCACTGTTCCCTAGTAATGGCGGCGACTTCATAAGCTATCTGGGCGTGCTGGCGTCCCAGAGCGTTTTTGGCGTGAAGCTGTCTCCCTATGTGCCTCGTCCGCAGGGGCCGCTGGTCACAGCCTGGTCCCTGCTGATGTCCATGGCGACCGGTCAGCCGTTGATGCTGTGCGAAGCCGGCCTGCTGACGGTGGAGCGCACTGCCGCCACCACCGCCATCGCCGTTGATGCGCTGGCCCCTGCCAACGCACGCATTCTGTGCGTCGTCGGTCTCGGTGCGCTCGGCCAGGCCCATGTGCGCCACGCGTTGGCTTTGCGTGAATGGCGCGAGATCCGGCTGCATGCGCCGAACTTGGCGCAGCTGCCCGAGGCAACCCGGGACAGCTTGCGCGCTATGGACCCGCGTATCCAGCTGGTCGAGTCCCTGCCCGCCGCCACCCAGGATGCGGACGTGCTGATGCTGTGCACCTCCTCAAGCAGCCCGGTGCTGAGCACCCTGCCCGGCGGCAAGCCATGCCTGGTGACATCCATCAGCACCAATGGTCCGTCGGCGCATGAAATTGCGCCGTCGCTGCTGCCGCAGCTGCAGGTGTATTGCGACTATCGCGCCACTACACCGGATAGCGCTAGCGAGATGAAGATCGCGTGCGCCGAGCATGGCTGGAATACCGGCGCCATCATGGGTGATCTACCCGAGCTGATGGCGGGCACCTGCCCGCTGCCCCAAAGTAGCCAATCGGTGTTTTTCCGCTCCATTGGCCTGGGTCTGGAAGATATCGCTGTGGCCGCAGCTTTGTATGAATTAACTTTGCAATAGGAGACCACATGAAAATCAGAACATTCGGCGTCGAGCAATGGATGAACGCCCACGAGACGACGGCCACCTGGAACACCGCCGAGACCTGCGTGGACCCGCTGCGCGTGGAGGAGCTGCTGGCGCTGACGGGCGACGGCGACGCCGTGCTCC
>JAPLPK010000033.1 GCA_026400275.1 Burkholderiales bacterium | reverse complement strand
GCTGGTGTTCTACATCGCCTTCACCATCACCGTGACCGAGTGGCGCACCCAGTTTCGCAAGACCATGAACGAGCTGGATTCCACCGCCAACAGCCGTGCGATAGATTCGCTGCTCAACTTTGAAACCGTCAAGTATTTCAACAACGAAGAGTTTGAAGCCAAGCGCTACGACTACAACCTGGAGCGCTACCGCAAGGCCTCTGTTAAAAGCCAGACCACGCTCAGCCTGCTCAACACCGGCCAGCAGCTCATCATTGCCGCCAGCCTGGTGGCCATGCTCTGGCGTGCCACCCAGGGCGTGGTGGATGGCCGCATGACCCTGGGCGACCTGGTGATGGTCAACGCCTTCATGATCCAGCTCTACATTCCCCTGGGCTTTCTGGGCGTGATCTACCGCGAGATCAAGCAAAGCCTGACCGACCTGGAAAAGATGTTCGCCCTGCTGGAGAAAGAGCGCGAAATCGCCGACCGCCCGGACGCCCAGCCGCTGCAGCTGGACGCGACCGACGGCCATGCCGATGTGCGGTTTGAGCATGTGTTCTTTGCCTACGAGCCAACGCGGCCGATTCTGCAGGACGTCAGTCTGCATATTCCGGCAGGCAAGACGGTGGCCGTGGTGGGGCCTTCGGGCTCGGGCAAGTCCACGCTGGCGCGCCTGCTGTTCCGCTTCTACGACGTGCAGCAGGGCGAGATCCTGATTGCCGGGCAGAACATCCAGAGCGTGACCCAGGCCAGCGTGCGCCAGGCCATAGGCATCGTGCCGCAAGACACTGTGCTGTTCAACGACACGGTGGAATACAACATCGCCTACGGTCGCCCGGGCGCCAGCCGGGCCGAGGTGGAAGCGGCCGCCCAGGCCGCGCGCATCCATGGCTTCATCAGTGCCACGCCCAAGGGCTACGACACCATGGTGGGCGAGCGCGGGCTGAAGCTGTCGGGCGGCGAAAAGCAGCGCGTGGCCATTGCCCGCACCCTGCTGAAGAACCCGCCCATCCTGATCTTCGACGAGGCCACCTCGGCCCTGGACTCGGCCAACGAGCGGGCCATCCAGGCCGAGCTGCAAACCGCCGCACGCAACAAGACCACGCTGGTGATCGCCCACCGCCTGTCCACCGTGGTGGACGCGCACGAGATACTGGTGATGGACGCGGGCCGCATCATCGAGCGCGGAACGCACAGCCAGCTGTTGCTGGCCAATGGCCGCTATGCCGCCATGTGGGCGCTGCAGCAAAGCGCTGAATAAAATTTAAGGGAAATATGCCGCTGGTGCATGTATTACCTGCGCAGGTAGCTATGAATTTAATAGTAAACGGTGGAGTCCACCGACTGAGTAGACCGTTCTGACCATGCCAACCCTACGCCCCAAACTGCTTGTCTTGAACTTCATGGCCGATGTCCACCAGGCCATGGTCACGCCATTCTTTGACCTGATTTACGCGCCCACGGCGGACTTGCGGGCCGCCCATATAGCGACCGATGGTTCGGCCATCCAGGTGGTGCTGACCATCGGCAGCGTAGGGCTCACAGCTACCGAAATGGACGCCATGCCCGCGCTGCAACTGGTCTGCGCCCTGGGTGTGGGCTTTGAAAATATCGACCTGGCCCACGCCCGGGCGCGCGGCGTGGTGTTGGCCAACGGCGCCGGCACCAACGACGACTGCGTGGCCGACCATGCCATGGCTTTGCTGTTGGCCGTGGTGCGCAACGTGCCCAAGCTGGACCAGCAATGCCGCCAGGGCCTGTGGCGCGATGTCTTGCCGCTGCCGGCCAGCGTGTCGCACCGTCGCATGGGCATCGTCGGCCTGGGCGGCATTGGCCACAAGGTGGCCCAACGGGCGCAGGGCTTCGGCATGCAGATTGGCTACCACGGCCGCAAGCAGCAAGAGCAGGTGCCGCACCGCTACTTTGCCGATTTGCAGTCGTTGGCGGCCTGGGCCGACTTCCTGGTGGTGGCCACGCCCGGCGGGCCGGCGACGCGCCATCTGGTGAATGCCGAGGTGCTGGCAGCGCTGGGGGCTGGTGGATATTTGGTCAACGTGGCCCGTGGCAGCGTGGTGGATACCGCTGCGCTGGCCGAGGCCTTGCGCAGCGGCCAGATCGCCGGTGCCGGCCTGGATGTGTACGAGAGCGAGCCCCAGCCGCCTGCGGCGCTGCTGGACTTCGACAATCTGGTGCTGACGCCGCACTTGGGTGGCTGGTCGCCCCAGGCGATTGAGGCGTCGGTGCAGCGCTTCATTGAGAACGCAACCCGGCACTTCGCGGGTCAGCCGGTGGTTTCTCCCATTTAGCCCTGGCGTGTGGTTTTGGGGGCTGCGGCGATAATCTGGCCATGGAAACCAAATGGCTAGAAGATTTCATCAGCTTGGCTGAAACCCGCAGCTTCAGCCGCTCCGCCCAGTTGCGACACGTGACCCAGCCGGCGTTCTCACGCCGCATCCAGGCGTTGGAGGGCTGGGCCGGTACCGATCTGGTGGACCGCAGCTCGTACCCGACGCGGCTCACGCCCGCAGGCGAAACCCTTTACGCGCAGTCGCTGGAGATGCTGCAGGCGCTGCAAAGTACGCGCGCCATGCTGCGCGGCCACCATTCGGCCGGGCAGGACGTGATTGAGTTCGCCGTGCCGCACACCCTGGCGTTCACCTTTTTCCCGGCCTGGGTCTCCTTGTTGCGCGAGAAGTTTGGCCCGATCAAAAGCCGCCTGATTGCCCTGAATGTGCACGACGCGGTGATGCGTCTGGTGGAGGGCAGCTGCGACCTGTTGATTGCCTACCACCACAGCTCCCAGCCCTTTCAGCTGGCTGCCGACCGCTACGAAATGGTGAGCCTGGGGCAGGAGGTGATTGCGCCTTACGTCAAGGCCGATTCCGAGGGCGCGCCGCTGTTCCAGTTGCCGGGCCGACCTGGCCAGCTGCTGCCCTATCTGGGTTACGCCCCTGGGGCCTATCTGGGCCAGACGGTGGACATGATCTTGAAGCAATCGGCCACGCCCATCCACCTGGACCGGGTGTATGAGACCGACATGGCCGAGGGTCTGAAAGCGATGGCTCTGGAGGGCCACGGCATTGCGTTTTTGCCCTACAGTGCCGTCAAGAAAGAGCTACGAACGCGCAAGCTGGTCAGTGCTGCGCCACCCGGCCTCACCGGGCTGGAGATGACCATGGATGTGCGGGCTTACCGCGAAAAGCCCAGTGGCCCCACGGCCGCCAAGGGCACGGCCCAGGCTTTGTGGACCTACCTGGCATCGCAAAAAGCCACAAAGTAAGTCGGCCGCTGGCGCCCTTGCGCCGGTGGTCCAAATGCCAGGATAAGCGCAGTTGGCAGACTATGAAAAGTTTGCATATGGCGGCGCGCAATCAGCATTGGTGTTTGGCCAAACAGACATTTACAGTTCGCCACCTTCATGAAGCCAAGGGGGCTGGACCTCGGCGGATAGCCGCGTTGCATGGAGGTTTTGGGGCGATATAGCACCGTGGATAGGCGGTGCTGTTGCACTTGGGCGGCGGATGCCGGCCTGGGGCTGGCTGCCCAGCCGCACCATGGATCACCACGGCCTGTGCGGGGCATGCGCTCCCGCCACGGGTCCGATGTACAGAATTAGGAAGACACATGAAACGCAAAATGCCTCCGGCAGTCACCATACTTTTAGCCATGCTGCTGGGCATCCTGATCGGCTATGTGGTGTTCCTCAACTTCCCCGACAAGAAGGCCGCCAGCGAGATAGCCGGCTACATCTCCATCATGTCGGACATCTTTCTGCGTCTGATCAAGATGCTGATTGCGCCGCTGGTGTTCTCTACCTTGGTGGTTGGTATCGCGCACATGGGCGATGCATCGGCGGTGGGCCGGGTGTTCGGCAAGGCGCTTGGTTGGTTTGTGACCGCTTCGCTGATCTCGCTGGTGCTGGGCCTGGTGATGGCCAATCTGTTGGAACCTGGCAAAAACCTGGGCCTGCCCTTGCCCGACATTGGTGCGTCTGCTGGTTTGGCCACCTCTAAATTTACCCTCAAGGACTTTGTCAGCCATCTCGTGCCCAAGTCTTTCGCCGAAGCCATGGCGAATAACGAAATTCTGCAGATCGTGGTGTTCTCCATGTTTTTTGGTGTGGCCATGGCCGCGCTGGGCGACAAGGCCAAGGTGCTGGTGACGGCTATTGACGAGCTGTCGTACGTCATGCTGAAGATTACCGGTTATGTGATGAAACTGGCGCCGCTGGCCGTGCTGGCTGCGATGGCTGCTACAGTTTCTGTAAACGGGCTGGAGATTTTGCTGAAGTTCGCGGTCTTTATGGGCGACTTCTATCTGGGCCTGTTCCTACTGTGGGGCGTGCTGATATTGGCGGGCTTTGCCTTCCTGGGGCCGCGCGTGTTCAAGCTGCTGGTGCTGATCAAGGAGGCGTTCTTGCTGTCGTTCGCTACCGCCAGCTCCGAGGCCGCCTACCCCAAGATTCTGGACGCGCTGGACCGTTTCGGCGTGAAGCGCAAGATTTCCAGCTTTGTGATGCCCATGGGCTATTCGTTCAATCTGGACGGCTCCATGATGTACTGCACCTTTGCCACGCTGTTCATTGCCCAGGCCTACGACATCCATCTGCCGCTGTCCACGCAGATCACCATGCTGCTGATTTTGATGATGACCTCCAAGGGTATGGCTGGCGTGCCGCGTGCGTCCCTGGTGGTGATCGCGGCGACGCTGAATCAGTTCCATATTCCTGAAGCCGGTCTGTTGCTGATTCTCGGAGTGGATACCTTTCTGGACATGGGCCGCTCGGCCACCAATGCGGTGGGCAATTCCATCGCCACCGCTGTCGTTGCCAAGTGGGAAGGTGAGCTGCTGCCAGAAGAGGCAGCTGACATGAATGCCCGCGCCATGGACGCAGCGGCCGTGCGGGTCGTCAGCCAATAAAGGTGCACAGCATGCCGTTTAAGTGGACTCAATGCCTGCTGACCGGCGCAGCGGCCGTCCTGATGGCCAGTGCCGGCCATGCGCAGGCGCTGACTGGGACCTTGAAAAAGGCTTGGGATACCGGGGCTGTGACCCTAGGCTACCGGGCTTCGTCGGTGCCGTTTTCTTATCTATCAGCCCGGGGTGAGCCCATAGGCTACGCCATCGATATCTGCCGCGCCCTGGTGGCGTCCATGGAGGATGCGCTGGGCCGCGAGTTGGTGCTGCGCTGGCAGCCGGTGACAGCCGAGTCGCGCATGCAGGCCGTGAGCTCAGGGCAGGTGGACATGGAATGTGGCTCCACGACCCATAACGTCGAGCGCGAAAAACAGGTGGCGTTCTCTCCTGTCACCTTTGTATCCGGCACCAAGTTGATGGTCCGCAAAGGGTCTGCCCTGCGTTCGTTCCGCGACCTGGTCGGCAAGCGCGTCGTGGTGACCGACGGCACGACGAATGAGAAAACCATGCGCGCCCTGTCGGACAAATTCAAGCTGGGGATGCAACTGGTGGTGGCGCATGACCACGCGGAGTCGTTTGCCGAGCTGAAGGCGGGCCAGGTGGATGCGTTCGCAACCGATGATGTCCTGCTCTACGGCCTGCTGGCGCAGAACAAGGCCCAGGCCGACTTTGTGGTGGTGGGCGAGTTTCTATCCTATGACCCCTATGGCATCATGTTCCGCAAGGACGACGCTGCGTTGGCGCAACTCGTGGACCAAAGCTTTCGCCGCCAGGCGGAAGAGGGGGACCTGGAGCGGCTGTATACCCGCTGGTTTTTGCGTCCTTTGCCATCTGGCCCCGGCATTAATTTACCCATGAGTCCCCAGTTGGCCACCATTTTTCAGTCCTTGGTGTCCAAACCGGAGTAAGTTATGCGGTGGTTGCATGATGGCAGGCACAGAGTCTGCATAGTGTGAAGTGTGTATTTGTGCGCACATGATGTGCACCAAATGCGGGCGCAAGGGTTATCCCGCGGGGCGCAGTCCCTAAAATTTGCGTTGTGTAGTTCTTACTTTCTTATCCAGGAGTTTTTCATGAAGAAGCATTTGTTGGCTTTGGCTGTGTCCGCTTTGGCAGTAGGCGGCGCTTTTGCGCAAGCCTCCGACACCATTGGCAAGGTCAAGGCATCGGGCGTGGTGACCATGGGTGTGCGCGATTCGTCTGGCGCACTGTCCTACACCCTGGGTGATGGAAAGTTTGCGGGGTTCCATGTCGAAGTCTGCCAGCACATCATTGCCAGTCTGGAAAAGGCCGTGGGCAAGAAAGTTGAAACCAAGTACCAGCTGGTAACTTCGCAAAACCGTATTCCATTGGTGCAAAACGGCACAGTGGATATTGAGTGCGGCTCCACCACCAACAACGCCACGCGCCAAAAAGACGTGTCGTTTGCCAACACCGTGTATGTGGAAGAAGTGCGCATTGCTACCAAGGCCAATTCCGGTATTACCTCGATCGCCCAGCTGAACGGCAAGAACGTGGCAACGACCACGGGTACGACCTCGGTCCAACTGCTGCGCAAGCATGAGCGCGCCACGGGCGTGGATTTCAAGGAAGTCTTTGGCAAGGACCACGCCGACAGCTTCCTGCTGCTGGAGTCCGGCCGCGCCGACGCTTTCGTGATGGACGGCCAAATTTTGGCAGGCAACATCGCCACCTCCAAGTCGCCTGCCGACTACAAGATTGTTGGCGAAGTGCTGAGCGTGGAGCCCATCGGCATCATGCTGCGCAAGGACGACCCTGCGTTCAAGAAGCTGGCAGACGAGACGATTGCCGGCATGGTCAAGTCGGGTGAAATGGCTAAGCTGTATGACAAGTGGTTCATGCAGCCCATTCCTCCCAAGAACACCAAGGTGGGTCTGCCCGCCAGCGATGCGACCAAAGCTGCCTGGGCAAATCTGAACGACAAGCCTGCCGAAGATTACGCAAAAAAATAAGTGAATAGGTAAACCCAACCCCGCCTCCCTTATTTACAGGGGCGGGGTTTTTGTTTGCCAACGGGCTGCGCTATGGCTGCAACCCATCTGGGCGGCATATTTTTGGAGGAGAGCGTTATGGGTTTGGATTGGCAGGTATTTCTCAACGATGACGGCAGTGGGCGCACCTATCTGCAGTGGATGATGGAGGCTTGGCGTTGGACCTTGGCCGTGGCAGGCTGTTCCTGGGTTGTATCTATGGTGGTCGGGGCCTTGATGGGAACCCTGCGTACCCTGCCAAACAGCCCGTGGCTCGTGCGTTTCGCCAATATGTGGGTGGAGTTGTTTCGCAACATCCCGCTGCTGGTACAAATTTTCATCTGGTACTTTGTCGTACCCAAGATTTTCCCGCCCATGCAGAAGGTGCCGGGCTTTGCACTGGTGGTGATGTCATTAGGCTTCTTCACCTCGGCGCGTATTGCCGAGCAGGTCCGTGCGGGCATCCAGGCCCTGCCCAAGGGCCAGCGCTATGCGGGCATGGCCATGGGATTTTCTACTTTTCAGACCTACCGCTATGTCATTTTGCCAATGGCGTTTCGCATCATCTTCCCTCCGTTGACCAGCGAGTCCATGAACCTGTTGAAGAACTCGTCCGTGGCGTTTGCGGTGTCGATTTCTGAACTCACCATGTTTGCCATGCAGGCCCA
Source organism: Burkholderiales bacterium (assembly GCA_026400275.1). GTDB lineage: Bacteria > Pseudomonadota > Gammaproteobacteria > Burkholderiales > Burkholderiaceae_C > Rhodoferax_B. Next base: position 15,180 of record JAPLPK010000033.1, on the reverse strand, counting down.
GGAAGAAACCTCGCGTGGAATCGAGATCTATCTGGGCGTAACACTGCTATATGCGGTGTCGGCCTTTGCCGTGAACCGTGTGATGGGTTTTGTAGAGAAAAAAATGGCGATCCCCGGCTTTATCGTAGCCGGCGGTACTGGAGGGGGACATTGATATGGGCGGACTAGACCTTTCGTTTTTCAGCTGGGAGATCATCAGCAAGTTCGTACAGAAGGGCTTTCTCTTCAGTATCGAACTGACAGTGATCGCCACGATCGGCGGCATTTTGTTGGGCACGGTGCTGGCTTTGATGCGCCTTTCGGGCGCCAAGCTGCTGATGTGGCCGGCCACTGTGTACGTCAACGTGATGCGCTCCATCCCGCTGGTGATGGTGATTTTGTGGTTTTTCCTGCTGGTGCCTAGCGGCTTTTACTCGTATCTGCCCGACGGGGCCAATTACCGCTCGGAGTATTCGGCCGCCATTACCTTTATCGCGTTTGAAGCGGCCTATTTCAGCGAGATCATGCGCGCCGGTATCCAGTCCATTCCGCGTGGCCAGGTGCATGCGGGCCAGGCTTTGGGTATGACCTACGGACAGAACATGAAGCTGGTGATCTTGCCCCAGGCGTTTCGCAATATGCTGCCTGTGCTGCTGACGCAGACCATCATCCTGTTCCAGGACACCTCCTTGGTCTATGCCATTGGTGCCTATGATTTGCTCAAGGGCTTTACCACCGCCGGCAAGCTGTATGGCCGCCCGGAAGAGGCCTACCTGCTGGCCGCTGTGGTGTATTTCGTCCTTTGCTTTGGCCTGTCTTACATCGTTAAAAAGCTGCAGCTCAAGATTGCGATCATTCGCTGATACAGATTCGTGGAGTAAAACATGATTGAAATTAAAAACGTTTCCAAATGGTATGGCCCGGTTCAGGTGCTGAACAACTGCAATGTCAGCATTAAAAAGGGCGATGTGGTGGTGGTGTGCGGTCCGTCGGGCTCGGGCAAATCGACACTGATCAAAACCGTCAACGCGCTGGAGCCCTTCCAGAAGGGCGAGATTTTTGTCGATGGCATTCCTCTGCATGACCCCAAGACAGACTTGCCCAAGCTGCGCAGCCGTGTCGGCATGGTGTTCCAGCATTTCGAGCTGTTCCCGCATTTGTCGGTGACTGAAAACCTGACCCTGGCGCAAATCAAGGTGCTGGGCCGCTCCGCTGACGACGCCAAGGTCCGTGGCTTGAAGATGCTGGACCGCGTGGGCCTGATGGCGCATAAGGACAAGTTCCCCGGTCAGCTCTCCGGCGGCCAGCAGCAGCGTGTGGCGATTGCCCGTGCGTTGAGCATGGACCCGATGGTCATGTTGTTTGACGAACCTACTTCGGCGCTCGACCCCGAAATGGTCGGCGAAGTGCTGGACGTGATGGTGACCCTGGCCAAGGAAGGCATGACCATGATGTGCGTGACCCATGAAATGGGCTTTGCACGCAAGGTGGCCAGCCGCGTGATCTTTATCGACGTGGGTGGCCGGATTCTGGAAGACTGCTCCAAGGAAGAGTTCTTCAGCCATCCCGAAAACCGCCAACCGCGTACCAAAGACTTTTTGAACAAGATCCTGGCGCACTAGGCCAGACCACTAAACATCCAGGGTAAACAATGGCTTTCCACCTCTCTCGCTCCATCTCGATTGCCCGTCGTCTTACCCTGGGGTTTGTGAACATACTGGCCCTGCTGGTGGCTGTGGCGGCCACCAGCATGTATGCCATGCACCTCCTGGGTGCCCATGTGGACCGCATCGTTCACACCAATAACCGCAAGAGCGAGTTGGCCAACCAGCTGATGGGCTCCATCAGCAGTGTGGCCATTCAAAGCCGCTCGGTGGCTTTGTTTACCGAGCTGGACCCCAAGCAGCTGGATGTGGAGTTCAAGGCCGCCCAGACCGCCGAAGCCACCTATCTGAAGACCGAGCAAGAGCTGAATGCGCTGTTGTCCCAGCCTGGTGCGTCGGAGCAGGAGCGGGCTCTGATCGCCGATATTTCCCAGATCAGCAAAAAGGCTTTTCCCGAAGTCGGGGAAGCCCTGAAGCAAGCCATGGACGGTGACAACGTGGCCGCCGTGATGACCTTGATGAAGCGGGTGCGCCCTGCCGAGGCCGATCTGCGTGCCAAGGTGTCTGAGCTGATCGAGCTGCAGCGCAAGCAGACCGAGGTGGCCGCCGCCGAGGTGGAGGCCCTGGAAAAGCAGGCCTTCCTGGTAGAGGGCGTGCTGGTGGCGATTGCGCTGGTAGCCGGAGGTGTCATTACCTGGCATATCACCACGACCTTGACCGCGCCCATGAACCGCGCGGTGGTGCTGGCTGAACGGATTGCCACTGGCGACTTGTCGTCCCAGGTCGAAGTACGTATTTTTGACGAGACCGGCCGGGTGTTGCAGGCCATCTCTGCCATGCAGGAAAAGCTCAAATCCCTGGTCGGCGGCATCCGCCTGGCGGCGGACTCCATCCAGGTGGCGAGCAGCGAGGTGGCCGCAGGTAACCAGGACCTGAGCCAGCGTACCGAGCAAACTGCCGCCAATCTGCAGCAAACCGCGCATGCTATGGACCACCTGACCGGTATCGTTTCGCACAGCGCAGACGCGGCCCAGCAGGCCAACCAGTTGGCCATGTCGGCTGCACAGGTGGCAGCGCGCGGCGGTGCGGTGGTGTCAGAAGTGGTGACCACCATGGACGACATCAATGGCAGTTCCAAGAAGATTGCCGACATCATTGCTGTCATTGACGGCATTGCTTTCCAGACCAATATCCTGGCCTTGAATGCAGCGGTGGAAGCTGCGCGCGCGGGCGAACAGGGTCGCGGTTTTGCCGTAGTGGCCAGCGAAGTGCGTAGCCTGGCCGGCCGGTCGGCCCAGGCCGCCAAGGAAATCAAGACCTTGATCGGCGCCAGCGTCGAGCGGGTCGAAAAAGGCACACGCTTGGTGGCCGATGCAGGCGCCACCATGGGCGAGATCGTGAGTTCGGTGCAGCGCGTGACCGATACCCTCAGCGAAATTACGGCGGCGGCCACCGAGCAAAGCCGGGGCATCGGCCAGATCAACTCTGCCATTGCCGCACTGGACCAGATGACGCAACAAAACTCGGCCTTGGTGGAGCAAAGCGCTGCCGCAGCCGACACCATGAACGGCCATGCGGTGCAACTGGCTGCAGCCGTCAGCACCTTCAAGCTGGAGCGCAATGGCAAGGTGCCGGTCGCTGGCGGCTATGGCAGCGGCACCGGCCTCAGCCTGTCAGGGCCTAGCCAGGGCTGATACCGGCGGGGCAGCTTCAGCGACAATCTGGGGCATGACCACCGCCTCCACCATTACCCTGACCCGGCCAGACGACTGGCATTTGCATGTGCGCGACGGCGCCGCTTTGCACACCGTTGTGCCGCACGCAGCTGCCCAGTTCGGCCGCGCCCTGATCATGCCCAACCTGCGCCCGCCGGTCACCAGCACCGCCCAGGCGCTGGCCTACAAAGAGCGCATTCTGGCCGCCGTGCCTGCGGGCCTAACTTTCGAGCCGCTGATGTCGCTGTACCTGACGGACAGCCTGCCACCCGACGAGATTGCCCGCGCTAAAGACGCCGGCGTGGTTGCCGCCAAGCTGTATCCCGCTGGCGCCACCACCAATAGCGACGCCGGTGTGACCGATCTGCGCAAGATCTACAAGACGCTGGAAGCCATGCAGCGTGCCGGCATGCTGCTGCTGGTGCATGGCGAAGTGACTAACGCCGACATCGACCTGTTCGACCGCGAAGCCGTGTTCATCGACCGCCAGATGATCCCGTTGCGCCGCGACTTCCCCGAGCTGAAGATTGTTTTCGAGCACATCACGACCAAAGAGGCTGCGCAATACGTGCAAGCATCTGACCAGTTCACGGCTGCCACCATCACGGCCCACCACCTGCTGTACAACCGCAATGCCATCTTCACCGGTGGTATCCGTCCGCATTACTACTGCCTGCCGGTGCTGAAGCGCGAAACCCACCGGGTGGCGCTGGTGGAGGCGGCTACCTGCGGCAGCCACAAGTTCTTCCTGGGAACGGACAGCGCACCGCATGCCGCGCACTTGAAAGAGCACGCCAGCGGTTGCGCCGGCTGCTACACCTCCCATGCCGCGATGGAGCTGTATGCCGAGGCCTTTGACAACGCCGGAGCCTTGGACAAACTGGAGGCCTTTGCCAGCTTTAACGGGCCAGACTTCTACAACCTGCCGCGCAACCAGGGCACCATCACCTTGGTGAAGGAAAGCTGGACCCCGCCCGAAAGCTTCCCCTTCGGCGAAGCCCAGCTCAAGCCGCTGCGTTCGGGCGAGTCCTTGCCCTGGAAACTGTTGGGCTGATGGCCACCTGGGGGCTGGACACGGTGCCTGCTGCGCTGGATCTGCAGGCCATAGACTGGTCCCGCCCCTGGATGCAGCGCATTCGCATGCAGGGCGAACGCGTATGCGCCGCGCTCGCCCGTGGGGTATCCCTGCCCCATGCGCTGAACACGCAGCACTCCGCGCCGGTGGGCTTTGTGCCGCAAAGCGCTTTGCTGCCTGGCGAGGCCTATGAAGCCTTCATTTTCCGCACCCGCACCGTACCCACGCGCGACAACCTGCACGACTTCTTCAACGGCCTGTGCTGGCTGCATTTCCCGCAGACCAAGACCCGGCTGAACCAGCTGCAGGCGGCCGAGATTGCCGCCGTTGGCGTCCAGCCTCTGCGCGGCCCGGTGCGCGACGCGCTGACGGTGCTGGACGAGAACGGGGCCTTCCTTATCGCCCCGCCCGCGCTATGGGACGCGCTGCAGGCGCGTGACTGGCACCGCCTGTTTGTCACCCTGCGCCCGCTGTGGGGTCAGGCCCAGTTGCTGCTCTTTGGCCATGCCCTCATGGAGAAGCTGGTTAAGCCTAGAAAAGCGATGGTGGCGCACATATACTGCGCGCCGGTAGCTATACATTCAATAGCGGATGTGGACGCGCAGGTGGCGGCCCAGCTGAGTGCATCGAGTCTTGCCAGCAAGCCGTTTCTGCCCATGCCGGTGCTGGGTGTGCCTGGCTGGTGGCCCGAGAACACGCAGCCGGAGTTTTATGACGATGCCCAGGTGTTCCGTCCGCCGCGCAGTATTGCTTGAACTTCTTTACATGAACCCCATCTAACACGCTGTTATTCCTTGGGAAATCCTATGAAACGCATTCTTCTGTTCATTCTTACCAACGTTCTGGTGGTCACGGTGCTGGGCATTGTGGCCAGCCTGCTGGGGGTGAACCGGTACCTGACGGCCAACGGTTTGAACCTGGGCGCGCTGCTGGGTTTCGCGCTGGTGATGGGTTTTGGCGGCGCCATCATTTCGCTGCTGATGAGCAAGCCCATGGCCAAATGGAGCTCGGGCGTGCGCGTGATCGAACAGCCGCAGAACGCCGACGAGGCCTGGATTGTGGACACCGTGCGCCGCCTGGCCGACAAGGCCCAGATCGGCATGCCCGAGGTGGGTATTTTTGAAGGCGACCCAAACGCCTTCGCTACCGGCGCGTTCAAGAACTCGGCCCTGGTGGCCGTCTCTACCGGCCTGCTGCAAAACATGACGCACGAAGAAATCGAAGCGGTGCTGGGCCACGAGATCGCCCACGTGGCGAATGGCGACATGGTCACCATGACGCTGATCCAGGGCGTGATGAACACCTTTGTGGTGTTCCTGAGCCGCGTCATTGGCTACGCGGTGGACAGTTTCCTGCGCAAGGGTGACGACCGCAACAGCGGCCCCGGCATTGGCTACTACATCAGCACCATCGTGCTGGACATCGTGCTGGGCTTTGCCGCCTCCATGGTGGTGGCCTGGTTCTCGCGCCACCGCGAATTCCGCGCCGACGCCGGTGCCGCCCAGCTGATGGGCCGCCGCCAGCCCATGATCAACGCCCTGGCGCGCCTGGGCGGCCTGCACACCGCCGAGCTGCCCAAGAGCGTGGCCGCCTTCGGCATTGCCGGCAGCATAGGCCAGCTGTTCTCCACCCACCCGCCGATTGAGGCGCGTATCGCCGCTCTGCAAAACGCACAAACATGACAGCTCTGCGTTTCCAGTGGGCGCGCATGGACGACTTGCGCGCCCGCGACTTCCACGCCGCCAAGCTGCTGCGCGACACGGTGTTCGTGGTGGAGCAGAACTGCGTCTACCAGGACACCGATGCCTACGACCTGCAATGCTGGCATCTGCTGGCCTGGGCGGGTGACGACCTGGCGGCCTATCTGCGTGTGACCGACCCCGGCAGCAAATACCCCGAGCCCTCGCTGGGCCGGGTGCTTACTGCGCCGGCCTTCCGTGGCCAGGGCTTGGGGCAAGAGTTGCTGACGGAGGCCTTGCAGCGCTGCGACCACACCTGGCCCGGCCAGGCCAACCGCATCAGCGCCCAGCAGTACCTGCTGAAGTTTTACCAAAGTTTTGGTTTTGCACCGATAGGCGAGATGTACCTGGAAGACGACATTCCGCACATCGAAATGCTGCGCCCCAGCGTGCTGCAAAAATAATAGCTGCTAGCGCACGTATTACCTGCGCTAGGGCCCTATTTCTTATAAATCGGCCTGCTCCGTAAGCAGCCGCACCCGCACGCTCTTGCCTTTGATCTTGCCTGCGTTCAGCTTGCGCTCGGCTTCATGGGCGATGCGGCGGTCTACCGCCACGTAGGTGGAGTATTCGTTCACATTGATCTTGCCGATCTGCTCGCGGGTGTAACCGGCATCGCCGGTCAGCGCGCCCAGCACGTCGCCGGCGCGGATCTTTTCCTTGCGGCCGCCGGTGATCTGCAGCGTCATCATCGGTGGGCGCAGCGGTTCTTTGCTGGTGGGCGTCAGCTCGTCCAGCTTGTGCCATTCGGACTCGCGGCCCTGCAGCACTTCGATTTTGCCGACGAAGCCCATCTCGTTCATCGACGCCAGGTTCAGCGCCAGGCCTTCCGCACCCGCGCGGCCGGTGCGGCCGATGCGGTGGATGTGCACTTCGGAGTCGGGCGTTACGTCCACGTTGATCACGGCGGCCAGGTCGGCAATGTCCAGCCCGCGTGCGGCCACGTCGGTGGCCACCAGCACGCTGCAGCTGCGGTTGGCAAACTGCACCAGCACCTGGTCGCGCTCACGTTGCTCCAGCTCGCCGTACAGCGCCAGTGCGCTGAAGCCCTCGGCCTGCAGCGCGTCCACCAGTTCGCGGCACCGGGCCTTGGTGTTGCAGAAGGCCAGCGCGCTCTCGGGGCGGAAGTGGTTCAGCAACTTGCCCACGGTGGCCAGGCGCTCGGACTTTTCCACCTGGTACCAGCGCTGCGAAATCTTGGTCGTGGCGTGTTGCGCCTGCACGGTGATGCTTTTGGGCGTGCGCATGAACTGCTGGCTCAGCTTTTCAATGCCATCGGGGTAGGTGGCCGAGAACAGCAGGGTCTGGCGCTCTTTCGGGCACTGTTTGATGACGGTCACCATGTCTTCAAAGAAGCCCATGTCCAGCATGCGGTCGGCCTCGTCCAGCACCAGGGTGTTCAGGGCCGACAGGTCCAGGTTGCCGCGCTCCAGGTGGTCCATGATGCGGCCTGGCGTGCCCACCACGATGTGGGCGCCATGCTCCAGGCTGGCGTTCTGGCCGCGCAGGGCCACGCCGCCACACAGGGTGACGACCTTGATGTTTTCCTCGGCACGCGCCAGGCGGCGGATCTCGGTGGTCACCTGGTCGGCCAGCTCGCGCGTGGGGCACAGCACCATACTTTGGATGGCGAAGCGGCGCGGGTTCAGGTTGGCCAGCAGGGCCAGGGCGAAGGCGGCGGTCTTGCCGCTGCCGGTCATGGCTTGGGCGATCAAGTCCTGCCCCAGCAGCGCCAAAGGCAGGCTGGCGGCCTGGATGGGCGTCATCTGTAAATAGCCCAGTTGCTCCAGGTTGGCCAGCATGGCCGGTGCCAGGGGCAGGCTGCTGAAATCGGACGAGGAGGTGCCAGAGGTGGCGGGCGTGTGCGGTGTAGTCATGCCCCGATTATCGTTGGGGGCTGCAGGTCCGCCTGTTGCGGCCTTGCGCGGACGTCTGCTGGGGCGGCTTGGGGTATGCTCTTAATACTTATTTGGGCGTCGCCAAAATTCGTCCACAATGAGGTCCTCCCTCCGCCGTAAACCCTATGGATTTGCAATACCAACTCAAAGGTGGCAGCTACTACCTGTACGACATGTCCACGCCTCCCAGCGCGGTCACGGGTGAGCGCCGCTTTCGGTTGAAGACGGATACGGTGGCCATTGCCTTTGACGCCAGCACCGGCGAGCTGCACCAGCATGGCGACCCCACCCGCATCCAGTCCTGGGCCATGGGTGCACGCCGGCGTCTGCGGGCGGCAGGTGCGCAAGACAGCGCCAACGACATCGTGGTGGTTTCCGGCCCGCTGCCGGTAGAAGAGCTGAATAAATGCCTGGGCATACAAGGCTACTGCCGCTGGATGCTCAAGCGCCTGGCCACCTTGCCGCACGGCAAGTTCAACACCAAGCCCGCCAAACCTTACGCGTCTGCCAGCAAGGCCAGCTCGACGGTTTAGGTTCCTGGGGTCTTTCCCCGTTCGCCCTGAGCTTGTCGAAGGAGCCTGTCCTGAGCGTGTCGAAGGGCTCAGCCCGAACGGGCGGTAGGTGAATCCTCGTCGCTCTAAAAGTCCACCAAGCTCAAGCCCACGCTCAGCACGGTGCGGCGGCGGTTGTAGTCAATCAGACTGTCGCCATAGCCGCTGAACAGCTGGGTGTGGAAGCGCAGGTCGCTCTTGTGGCTGTCGCTGCCGCCCAGGGCTTGCAGCCATTCCAGCCGCACCGAACCGCGCGCGTCTTGCCGCATGGAGTGGCGCAGCGTTACGCCAAAGGTGCTGTCTTTGCTGGCGTGCCACAGGGCGCTGAGCTCGCCCCGGCCGATGTAGTCGCTGATGCCGGGGTTGTCGTCGCTGCCATTGCTTTCGTTGATGCGCTGCCAGATACGGCCTTGCACATTCCACTGGCCGGCTTTTTCCAGCCCGGCCATCAGGTAGACGCGGTTCCAGCTGCGCGACAGCGGCAGGCTTTGGCCGTTGGATTGGTGCACCAGACCCATGCCGCTGTAGCGCAGCTTCCAGTCTCCGGGCAGCGCCAGGGTGGTGGGGTAGACGTAGACCAGCTCGGGCTCGTGGTCGGTGCTGCGGAAGGGGCGCGACAGGTCGGCGCTGAACAGCTGCCAGTACGACTGCTGGGTGTAGCCAAACCACAGCGAGTCGCGCAGGCTGGGTTCGCCCTGGGTGAGCAGGCCCTGGGCCACCTTGGTCCGCACCGACAGCTGGATGCGCGTCTCGGTACGCTTGTAGTCGATGGCTGTTGTGGCGGTGTGGCCGGCGGCGGGCGAACTAGGCAGTTCGTTCACGCTGTCGCTGCCGATCACCGACAGGCTGATGGGCCGGTAGCCGCGGATGCCGAAGGTGCCGCAGTCGCTGCCGGCCTCCAGCTCCCAGAAGCGTGAGAACTCCGAATAGCGCTTGTCCTCGCAGCCCTTGTCGGCGGCGATAGCCAAGGCCACAGCCACGGGCTGTGGAGGCACCTCCGGCAGGGCGGCGGTGGATGTGGCCAGGGCAGGTGCGGGAGGTGCTACGGCCGCAGTCTGTTGCTCTGCCAGTTCGTCATAGCAGGCCAGCCGTGCATCTTTATCGTTGATCAGGCGGGCGCAAGACAACCACGGTGCGGACGGCACTGGTCCAGACGCGGTTGCGCTCGCAGGTGCCACGTTGGTGGTTGAGGCAATGTTGGATACGGTGTTGGCTGGCTGGGCCTGCGCGGCGGCGGTCCCAGTGGCCAGCGCCAGCCCGGCGCAGATGCTTGCCAGCGGTTTCATTCCCAGCCGCTTGATTTGCGCAGCACGAAGGCTAGCGGGATGGCGTTGTCCTGCAGTGTGTTGGTCCATAGTCCCTTGATTTCCTTACCGCACGAACCCTCGCTCACCTGGCCTGCCCAGGTGGCGCTGATGCGCGTGCCATCGTCTGACTCTTCGAGGCTGAGGGTGCCTTGCTCGATTTCACCCGCCACCTGGGCCTGCTTGCCCGCGCGGTGGATGCTGCCGACCAGGCTGTCGGGTTGCTCGGGGTCTTTTTCCAGGCGCAGGCTGGCTGGGCCGGGCTGGCCGTCTATCTGCACCTGCCATTGGCCGTAGAGCTGCAGCGGCGCCAGGTCGCGCGGCGCTGGGCAGGTGGTGGGCGCTGGATTTATAAGATTTTGGCCGCTAGCGCAGGTAATACCTGCGCAGGCAGCTATCAAAAGTAGAGCGTCGCGAAACTTCATGGTTCTTGTGCTGCGCGGGCAGCGGCGCTGTCCTGCGACTTCTTGGCGAACTCGGCGCGCAGTGCGCGCAGCTTTTCGCGCGGGTCTTCCTTGGCGGTGTTCGCGTCCAGCGCCATTTCCTTGATGAAGCGGCTGGGCTGGGCGGCCACCATTTCGCGGCCCTTTTTCTTGCGGCGGGTCCAGCTGACGGCCAGGCTACGCTGGGCGCGGGTAATGCCCACGTACATCAGTCGGCGCTCTTCCTGCAGCTTCTGCGTGATGTCGTCGCTCACCACCTGCTGGCGGCCTTCGTCGTCGTCCAGCTTGAAGGGCAGCATGCCCTCGGTCACGCCGGCCATGATGACGTGCGGCCACTCCAGCCCCTTGGAGGCGTGCAGGGTGGACAGGGTGACCACGTCGGCCTCTTTCTCGCGCTGGCTGATGGTGGACAGCAGGGCGATGGTCTGTGCCACCTCCAGCAGGCTCTTGGTCTCGCGCACGGTCGTTGTGCCCGAATCCTCGTCAGTCTGGCCGCCGGCACGGGCCGCCATCCAGTCGCAAAACTCCAGCACATTGGTCCAGCGCGCGGCGGCGGCTTTTTCGCTGTCCTCGTTGTCGTACAGATGCTGCTCGTACTCGATGTCCTTCAGCCACTGCAGCATGAAGGCCAGCGAGTCTTCGGCGCCTATGGTGCGCCGCGCCTGGTATTCCAGGTCGTTCACATAGCGGCCAAACTCGTGCAGGCCCTCCAGCCCGCGCGCCGGCACCACGGCGCCCAGCGAGGAGGCAAACAGCGACTCGAACAAACTCAGCTTGTACTGCGTGGCGAACTCGCCCAGCTTAGCCAGTGTGGTGTGGCCTATGCCGCGCTTGGGCGTGGTGATGCAGCGCAGAAAGGCTGGGTCGTCGTCGTTGTTGATCCACAGGCGGAACCAGGCGCACAGGTCCTTGATTTCCGCCCGGTCAAAGAAGCCTGTGCCGCCCGACACCTTGTACGGAATGCCGGCCTTGCGCAGCGCTTTTTCAAACGGCTTGGCCTGGTGGTTGGCGCGGTACAGGATGGCGAAGTGCTTGAAGTCCTGGAACTGCGGCCCCTGCGTCACTACCGTGCCTGCACGCAGGCTCTGGATGCGGGCCACGGCGCGCTCGGCCTCGTGCTCTTCGTTGTCTGCGTCTATCACCCGCACCGGCTCGCCCTCGCCCAGTTCGCTGAACAGGGTCTTGGGGAACAGCTTGGGGTTGGGGCCAATCACGTTGTTGGCCGCGCGCAGAATGGCGCTGGTGGAGCGGTAGTTCTGCTCCAGCTTGATCACCTTGAGCTGCGGGAAGTCGATCGGCAGCTTGCGCAGATTGTCCAGCGTGGCGCCGCGCCAGCCGTAGATGGACTGGTCGTCATCGCCCACGGCGGTGAAGCGTGCGCCATCTGGGCCTGTACCCACCAAATATTTCAGCACCTCGTACTGGGTGGCGTTGGTGTCCTGGTATTCATCCACCAGCACATGGCCCAGCACGGTTTGCCATTTGGCGCGCACCTCCTCATGGTCGCGCAGCAGGCGCAGCGGCAGGCTGATCAGGTCGTCAAAGTCCACGCTCTGGTAGGCCGTCAGGCGCTCTTCGTACAGCGCCATCACGCGGGCGGTGATGGCCTCGTTGTCGTCCACCGCCTGGGCCGCTGCTGCTTCAGCATTCAAGCCCATGTTCTTCCACTTGCTGATGGTCCACTGCCAGGTGCGTGCGGTGGCCACGTCGGTGCTGCCGCCGGCGTCTTTCAGGATGCTGGTCACATCGTCGGCGTCCAGGATGCTGAACTGCGGCTTCAGGCCCACGCGGAATCCGTCCTCGCGCACCATGCGCACGCCCAGGGCGTGGAAGGTACAGATCACCACGTCCTTCGCTTCGCGTCCGATCAGCGCCTTGGCCCGCTCGCGCATTTCCATCGCCGCCTTGTTGGTAAATGTGATGGCGGCAATCTTCTTGGGTGCCATGCCGGACTGGATCAGCCGGCCGATCTTGTGCGTGATGACCCGCGTTTTGCCCGAGCCCGCGCCCGCCAGCACCAGGCAAGGCCCGTGCATGTAGTTCACTGCCTCCTGCTGGGCAGGGTTCATTCCGGCGGACATGGTGTGGGGGGATGCTTTAGACAAAGCGTTGGATGATAGCGGCTGAGGGGGATGGCGCACCTGGGGCCGTAGAAAGCCCGTATTTGACGACCGTTGGTCGTCCGCAAGGCGCCGGTGGTCGGATTTTACATAGTGTTAATAAATGGGAAATAATCCCACTTACAATGTGAAACATGTTGAATCCACCCCGTCACACTCCTCTTTTGCATTCGGCGCAGCGGTCCCCAGGCGTGCCGGGCCATCCCATGGCCCATGGCTTTACTTTGATCGAGCTGATGATCACCGTGGCCGTGGTGGCAATCCTGGCGGCGGTGGCCTTGCCCTCGTACCGGGACTACATCCTGCGCGGGCACCTGGTGAGCATGACCAACGATGTGCAGGCCACCCGCGCCAAGATGGAGCAGTACTACCAGGACAACCGCACCTATGTCACCTCCACGGCCGCGCCCGCACCGTGCACGGCCGTGGCGGTCACCTATACCAAGCCAACACCGTATTCGCTGGTCTGCAGCGGCATCAGCTCCACCGCCTATACCGTGACCGCGACGGGCACAACCGGTACGGCGACGGAAGGTTTCAGCTACACCATCACCCAAACAGGGGTGCAGGGCAGCACCATGTCCACCGCCTGGGGTGGTGCCACCTATGCCTGCTGGATCATGCGCAAGGGGGATTCGTGCTGAGCCCGCGCCAGGTTCGTGGCTTCACGCTGATCGAGCTGATGGTGACGCTGACCGTGGCCGCGTTGCTGCTGCTGGCGGTGATGCCCTCTTTCAGCCAGTGGATTGCCAATGCCAAGGTGCGTAGCGTGGCAGAAGAAATCCAGAACGGCCTACGCCAGGCCCAGGCCGAGGCCATTCGCCGCAACCGCCAGACCGTATTCGCATTGACCAACGCCACGCCGGCATTGGCGGCCACCCCTGTGGCCAATGGCAAGAACTGGTACGTCCAGACCGTGGTGCTGACTGGCAGTGCAGAAACCAGCGCCGAGTTCGTACAAGGTAGCAACTACGCAACACAGGCCGGCGTAACGGTGACAGGCCCGGCGGCCGTCTGCTTCGGCTCGCTGGGCGGGCTGGTGACGCTGGCCTCCACCGCCACCGGGTTGAGCACCGCCTGCAGTTCCACGGCCACCAGCTACACCCTGGTCAGCGCCAATGCGGTCGCCGGCAACAACGCCTACCGGACCCTGAAAGTGCTGCTCACCCCGGGCGGGCAGGTGCGCATGTGCGACCCCACCCGTACCTTGTCTGCCACCGTGCCAGATGGCTGCCCCGCATCATGAAGCCGCCCCGTAAATTGCCCTTGCACCCCGCCCACCGCGCGCATACAGCAGGCCCGGAGCAGGCTGGCTTTGCCCTCATTGAGGTGCTGGTGTCCTTGCTGATGTTTTCATTGGGCGTGCTGGGCCTGGTGGCCATGCAGACCAAGGCGACCGGCTACGCCGTGGCCGCCGAGGACCGCACCCGCGCGGCCATGCTGGCGAATGAAATCATCGCCTGCATGTGGGCCGAGCAAAGCACCTCGCCGTCCACACTCACGGCCTGGGCCGCGCGGGTGGCCGACCCCACGGTCTCGGGCCTGCCGAATGCAACGTCCAGCGTCAGCACGGACAGCAGCACTGGCATCACCACCGTCACCATCACCTGGAAGTCGCCGTCCAAGCTCAGTACCGAAGCGAGCAGCAAGTACTTCACCTACGTGGTCATTCCGTGATGCGGGCCGGGCGACTTGCTCGCCAGCGTGGCGTCACGCTGATGGAGCTGATGGTGGCGCTGCTGATCGGCATGATCCTGTCGCTGGCGATGATGGTGGTGCTGACCACGGCCGAGGGGCGCAAGCGCACGCTCACCTCCACCAACGACATCAACCAGGCCGGCAATTACGCCGCCTATATGCTGGACCAATGGGTGCGCAGCGCCGGCAGCGGCTTCACACAGGCGGCGGCCTACAACTACGGCTGCAAGCTCTATGCGTACCAGGCATCGCAGACCAACACCCAGATCCTGCCCAGCTACAGCGGCACCGCCTTGCCGGCGCCCTTTGCCAGCGTGACCGAGGCCACCGACAGCACCCTGGGTGTCTTCCGTCTGGCGCCAGTAGTGATATTGCCAGGCGCCACCACGCCCAGCGTCAGCGGCAAGACCTCGGATGTGCTGGTGGTCATGGGTGGCGCAGCCGGGCAGGGTGAGATTCCTACCGAGTTCTCCGGCTTCGCCACAGCGGCGCAGCTGAACCTGACCAATACCGCCGCGTTCTCCAACAGCGACCTGGTGCTGGTGGCCTCAGTGGAGCCCGATGCCAGCACGTCGGGCATTGCCAACTGCCTGCTGGACCAGGTGAGCGCCAGTGCGTTTTCATCCACCGATGGGCGCGGCGGCACGGCCTCGGCTATGCCGCTGGCGGGTGACTACCATGTGGCCAGCACCCGTTTGGCGGCGCTGTCCGACAACAGTACTGCCATGCCGCTGGGCAATGTGACGCTGGGCCGCGCGCCCCAGTTCCAGGTCATAGGCGTGGGCGACAACAACACCCTGTACACCTACGATTTGCTCAACACGGCGGCCGCCAGCACACGCACCGTGCAGGCGCGGGCCGATGGCGTATTTGAGCTGCATGCCTTGTACGGCATAGACGTCAATTGCGACGGCAAGATCAGCAGCAGCGAGTGGTTCAAGCCCGTCACCAGCGCCACCACCACAAACCCCTACACGGTGGCGGCGCTGATGGCCGGCACGGTGCAGGAGGTGCAAAGCCGCCCGAGCAGCGCGGCCCTACGCCTGTCCAACTG